>DATFIA010000032.1:0-3605 GCA_035270545.1 Treponemataceae bacterium | reverse complement strand
AATGATTATTGGAGCCTATGTTACTGGTCTTTCCCTTTCAAAAACTGATATTGCCGCTGTTATTCAAGAGCGAATTCACGGCTTGTATGAATTTTTTGTACCGCTATTTTTTGCGGTTATGGGTATGCTCGTAAACGTTGGGGCTCTTATGTCCACCGAAGTTCTTATTTTTGGTCTCATATATACAACTGTTGCAATCCTTACCAAAATTTTAGGGTGTGGACTTCCAACTCTCGGTCTTGGCTTTAATGTTAAAGGAGCTCTCAGGGTCGGTATGGGTATGATTCCCCGTGGAGAAGTGGCTCTTATTATTGCTGGTATTGGTATGACAGCTGGTATACTTAACGAGAAACTTTTTGGTGTTGTAATTATGATGACACTCATTACAACCTTAGTGGCTCCTCCCTTATTAAATATTGTCCTTAAAATGCCAGGCAGAGGAACGAGAAAAGAAACTAAAAGTAGCGATATGGAAGCTCTTTCTTGGGAATTTCCCTCGGATGAAATTGCAGACCTCGTCATTGATACCTTACTAAAAGAACTTAAAGCCGAAGGCTTTTATGTTCAAATGATGAATATAGATGATGGCCTTTCCCAAGCACGTAAAGAAGATATTTCTCTTTCAATAACCGAAACAGAAAACTTGGTTACTATAGAAACAGCACCTGAAGATGCTAGTTTTGTGAAAACCTCTATGTTTGAAGTTATTGTTAAACTCAATGAAGCTATTGAACAGCTCAAGGCTGCCTCAGATCCAAAGGCAATGAAAAAAGACCTTATGAGTTCAAACTCTCGCACAGATAAGCATCTCTTAAAACTTATTCGCTCTCAAACAATAACAACAGATCTTAAAGGTACTACGAAAACTGAAATTATTTCTGAATTAGTTGATCTTCTATGCGAATCTGGTAATGTGTTAAACAAAGAACAAGTTCTTACCGACGTTCTTGCCCGAGAAAAATTAATGAGCACAGGTATGCAATATGGCATTGCTCTTCCACACGGAAAAAGTGAAGGAATTTCAACCTTAAGTATTGCGATTGGTATAAAAAAAGATGGAATCGATTTCGACGCACTCGATAAAGAACCTTCTAATCTCTTTATTTTGGTGGTGTCTCCAAAGAAAATTTCGGGACCTCATGTACAATTTTTAGCTGCAATTTCTGGAATTCTTAGAAACAAAGAAATTGTATCAAAAGTTTTGACATCAAAAAAACCGGAGCAAATTGCAAATATTTTGAATTCTTAAAAAATTATGTATTATATTCTTTGATTTGACCGAGCACTGTTTCGAGTTCATCGAACAAAAGCTGTTGCTCGGTCTGCATGGAATTATATTCTTTTAATTTCATTTTATTTTCCAACACAGTAGCACTCAGATATACAGGATCAATACCGAGATTTGCTGCTACACCCTTGAGAGAATGCACTATCCGATATGCTTCTTCTATATTATTTTCTTCCATCAAAGTTGAAAAATTTTTTCGCGAATTTATATATGTTGTTCGAAATTTTACTAAAAGACGAATGAGCAAGAGTTCATTTCCACCCAAACGTTCCATAACTTCATCAATATTTTCAATGAAATCACAATTTATTCTCATTATCTCTATTGTACCAATATTTATACGAGATTTCCAGTTAAATCAACTAAATTGACTGCCCTAATTGGTCGATTAGATAAAAGAGGTTTATTTAATGAAAAAACATATAATAAAAAACACTTCTTGTAGTCGTGTTAGAGCTTTTGCTGGAATAATTCTGCTTGCAGCAGTTTTAGTTATGATACCGAATTGTCAAACTGCAGCGAAGCCGGTTGAAAATTTAACCGAAACAACGCTTCTCGATCTTATTTCCGAAGGAAAGACAGACGAAGTTAAAAAAAGATTTTCAAGCTCTGATGCAGTGAATCAAAAAAATTCACGGGGACAAAGTCTTTTGCATATAGCTGCCTTAAGAAATGATGCTGAAATGGTTCAATTTCTCATAGCTATGAAAGCCGATTTAACAATGAAAGATTCTGCCGGCGACACAGCCATGGCTGCTGCCGTGAGTGCTGGCTGTTTAGATTCAGTGCGTATTCTCGCGGAAGCTGGCTCTTCTATTTTTACAACGAACGTTACGGGCGCTTCTGTTTATAAACTTGCACTGAATCAAGGAAAAGATGCAGTAGCCGCTATCTTAAGTCCAAAAACAATTGTCCAGCAAGATACAACTGGAAAAACGATACTACATCATGCAGTATCCCTCCTTGATGAACAAACAGTTACAACTATCCTTTCCAAAGGAATTGGGGCATCTCTTGCAGATAGCATGGGAAATACACCTCTTTCTCTTGCCTATCAAGATCCTTTAAAAGAAGCGAGCGCTCGTATTGCTGCAGAATTATTGCTCTCTGGTGCAGAACCAGTACGTGGTAATTTTTCATATTTTGAAACTGCAATCCTTAAACGAAACCCTTCTATGCGTTTTGAAGAAGGTAAAACTCCCTTACATATTGCAGCAGCAAATGGATACACAGGATTTGTCTCCTATCTTCTTGGAAGAAAAGTGAGTGTCAATGTAAAAGATAGCTCAAGCTCAACACCCTTACATGAATCGGTGAGAAACGGTCATGTAGAATGCACTCGCCTACTTCTTTCTAACGGAGCAGATCCAAACCAGATGGATTCTTCGGGGAATACGCCTCTTCATTTGGTTATGCCCCTTGCAAGTCGCACACAAATATTCGCTCTCTTACTTTCAGCAAAATCAAACCCGAACAAAAAAGATAGTTACGGCGAAACACCTCTTCATATTGCAGCGCGTTTAGGCATGAGTGAAGATATTATTCGCGCACTTATTACAGCAGGGGCAGATATAAACGAGCGAAACAAAAAAGGAATTACACCTCTTTCTCTTGCAATTGAGCGAAGTCAGCTCATACAGGCAAATCTTTTTGTTCAACTTGGTGCCGATATTCATGCAGAAGATATTGATAATAATACAGCTCTTTCTAAGGCCATAACCTCGAGTCTCGAAATGATAAAAGCAGTTATTATAGATTCAAATATTCAGACTCGCGATTCCCAAGGACGCACTCCACTTCATATTGCTGTTTTAAATAAAGCAGATGCGACAATCATTAATTATCTTATTGAAAAAAGAGCAGATATTAATGCTCGCGATAAAAACGGTGATAGCCCTCTTCACATTGCGGTGAGAAACAATGACAGGTCTTCCGGAGAAATTCTGTTAGCCCATGGTGCTGATGTTTTTTATCCAAACGTATCTGGAGAATCTGCCTTAAAGGCTGCTTTGGTTCGTATGGGAGGAAGACAGGACTGGGTTCTTAATTCTAATGTCATTCTATCTACAGATGGAGCTGGAAACACTCCTCTTCATTTAGCCGCAGAATGGCAACTTTCGCCCATTATTTCGCTTATTAATGAAAAAGGTGGAGATCTCAATGCAAAAAATGCAAATGGCGAAACACCTCTTTTTAATGCAGTAAAGGCAGATTCCGCAGAAACAATACGTACATTGCTTGCAGAGATTTCAGAGCGAAAAGCAGATATTAATGCAAGAGATTTTTTAGGTAATACAGCTCTTCATGCGTGTATACG
>DATFIA010000031.1:0-2033 GCA_035270545.1 Treponemataceae bacterium | reverse complement strand
GTCAATTATTTTTTATAGTCAAAAACGCTTTGTACATTATAAACTCCGACTAGTTCGGAGTTTTTTTATGGAAACTATAGTCTGTTGTGTTTTCGTAATTCTAGTTGTAAAAAAAACTGAAACAACAAAGAATAAGTAAATTATACTCGCAATTTTAGCAAAGAGTTTATATTTGCCTTTATGTTTTCTGGTAGATTTTCTTTTTATTTGTTTGCTGGGGTATTGTTGATCCTTTTGCCTTTTTGTGCGCAGGCAGAAAGTGTGCAAATTAGTGGAACGTATGGAAATCATGTGGATGATGTCACTTATCAGAAAGTGATCGTTTTGACAGAAATGTTTTTAAAAGAAAATGATTACGAGGTGGTAAAACACAAATCTTTGACGCGGGCTGTGCTCTATGTGAGCATGGACAATGCCTTTTATGTCATAGAATTGAGAAAAATAAAAGATTCAAAGACGATTAGCCAAGAGAAGCGTTACGTTTATAATGAAAAAGATTTGGATGTGACAATAGAAAATCTAGTGAACAACGTTTTTGAAAAGAAGGAAGAGTATAGCGAGAAACCGAGTTATGAAAATGAGGTTTCTGCAGAATCGAGTTCTTCTAATTCACCAGCAAGCTATTGGGTATATAAAAGCATTGATTTCGGGTTAAGTGGAAATCTGTTATTCCCTTCATTTCGTCATCAAGAGGTAGTGAATGTTGGGTTTGGTATAGGCTGGGGCATTCGTCTAGGGGTTAACTATGCTGCAGAGGAATATTTAACTTTCCCAATCATAATGAATTTTGCAGACAGTAAAATCAATGATCCACAGACACATATATCATTCAATGCTGGAATACGTTATTATTGGGATCCAGAGTATGATTTTTTTGTAAACCCTTTTATAGGTATAAGTATTAATAATTACAATAAGTACGATATGGATGACAAGAATTATGACGAAAGTATGAATTTAATCGGATATAATTTTGGTTTAGAAGGTGGTTATCGATTTGTAAGAAGGGATGCATTAGATATGAGTTTCATTCTTTCTTATGAAATGACTTTGAATGAAGAATCTAACAAGGCAAAATTATCGAATACAATTTCGGCCTTGCTTCAACTAAGTATTGTTTTAGGAAGAAAATGAGAAAAATAATTATTTGTTTATTTCTGCTTAGTACAGTTCTTTGTTCAAGAGAAATACAGATTCTTTCATCGAATGTGATAGATGTAGAAGATGAAACCATTGTTTTGGTGGAACAGCGTGTTCTCTCTGTATTGGATAGTATGGGTTTTGAAGTAGTGGAAGAGTCAGATCTTGCACTGCGTACCGTGATGATGAAATTAGGGGAAGACTATTTATTGTATTTTGAGATGACAGAGGACGGAAAGGTTGTAAGGTCACAAAGAGAAAAATTGGAATCGTCTCAAAACTTAGAAGTCATAGTCTCGGATTTACTAGACGAAATGTTTTTTACCCAAACAGGGGATTATAAAGAAGATAATCGTGTAGAAGGTTATAAAAAAAATCAAGGCGTTTCAGATAGAAAAGACAGTGTTCTTAAAAGTATTTTTGAAGAAGATAAAGACGAGAGCAGTTTCTATGATGATGACGATGAAGATGAATCCCTTGCCGCAGTTTTTGCGTCACTTTTTTTTGAGATTATATATAAATTGACATTATATATTCTTGTTTCATTAAGTGATTATATTGGATTAGAGGCTTCTTTAGGAGCTGTCAGCGCATTTTCTCTGTCCGATGAAGGGATAAACAGCTCAAAGAATTATAAAATGGGTGCGCAAGTAAGAAGTAGTTTGATTTTTGGATTCAGTGAAAGTCATTCTTGGGGATTTGGGTTAAATTTTGTAAAAAATCCTTCTGAAATACTGAACCAGCATTTATCTTTTCTTTCAACACATCGTTTTTATGTAAATAAATATTTCTTCTTTGACTTTGTCTGGGGTTATGGATTTTTTTGGTACGATGCCCCATTACAGATTGATGAATCTTTACAACTAGGATGGTCTTTTGGAGGTGATGTTGGG
>DATFIA010000030.1:0-2859 GCA_035270545.1 Treponemataceae bacterium | reverse complement strand
GGATATTAATATCCAACTTTTTCAGTTTATTTATGCTTTCGTTAAAGTCTTCAAGATTATCGATATAACTGAAACCTGCGAAATTGTAAATTAAGTCACCGCAAAATAAATCACCTTCGCTCGTCAGTACACCAATAGATCCTTTTGAGTGCCCCGGAAGATGAATTACCTTTGCAGATAAACCAAACTCAGCGAGATTTTGTCCGTCCTGTAAGTAAATGTCAGGCTTAAACGTGTCAAAAATAATATTCTTACCGAAAGCAAGAGTGACTAATCTGAAAGTAAAAGAAATTTTATCAGGTTTTGACCTCCGATTCCACGACATATCCCCATTTTCAACCATCTTAGAATCCTCAAAGTGCATTGCGATTTTCACATCGTAATTTTCTCTAAGGAACTTACAATTTCCAGCATGATCTGAATCGCCATGAGTTAAAATAACAAGTTTTAACTTTTTAGGTACTTCTTCGGGCTTATTGAGTGCTTTTTTCAACACTTCATCAAGAAACTGAGCTGGTATAATAAAGTTGTAACACCAATACTGATAAACTGATATAATTAAAAAAGAAAGTGAAGGTGTTACCTATGGCAAAATCAAGCAGAAATTATGAGCCTGAATTCAGGAAAAAAATTGTACGCTTAGTATTAGAAGAAGGACGTACACTTAAAAGTGTAAATGAAGAATACTCTCTCGGCGAAGGAACTGTTCGTGGCTGGATACGAAAGTTTGAAGAAGAATGCGAAACTAATCCAGATTCAAAGGATAAAAAAAATATATATCAAGAAAACCTTAGACTTCGAAAGCAACTAGCAGAAGCACAAAAGGAAAACGCATTCTTAAAAAAAGCAGCCGCATTCTTCGCAAAGGAACTAGATTAGAGCAGTATCACTTCATTGATCAATTTCAAATTGAGTTTGGATTACGTTGGCTTTTAAGCAGACTAAATATATATCCAAACGCATATTACAACTATAAAAAGCACCGAAAAAAAGAATATTATGAAACGAAAGAAAAGCAAACGAGAATGATTCTTGATCTTTATCATGAATATGAAGGTAACCCGGGACATTGTATGATCAAAGTATTCTTGAAAAGAAAGGGTATTCACCTGAGTAAAACTACAGTTCTTAAATATATGAGAGAACTCAAAATCAGGTCTGTTGTTTTACGCAAAAAACCTAAATACCATAAGGGCGAATGCTACAAAAGATTTGAGAATCAATTAAAGCAAGACTTTAAAGCAGATGCGCCAAATAAAAAGTGGTGTACCGATTTTACATATTTATACCTATCAGATGGTTCCAAAAGGTATAATTGTAGTATCCTCGATTTATACGATCGGTCCATTGTCGCAACTTTAAACAGTAAAAGAATTGATGCAACTCTTGCTATAGAAACATTAAAATTAGCATTGTCTCGAAACAGAGTTAACAAAGAATTGATTCTTCATAGTGACCAAGGATCGCAGTATACATCCAGAGCATTTACAGAATATTGTGAAGAAAAAAAAGTGGACCAAAGCATGAGTAAGGCTGGGTGCCCATATGATAATTCCTGTATGGAAAGTTTTTATGGGACGTTTAAAGGAGAATTTGTATGGAAACATCAATTTGAAAATGATGAAATTTTAAACAGTAAAACAAACGATTATATATATGGGTACTATAACCATATACGTCCTCATTCATCAAATGGAGACCTTACTCCATTTGAAAAAAGACATTTATAACAAATTAAATATCTTTCAGTGCTAGTGTTACAAAAAAACTTGACCAGCTCATAAAAAAGTATTAGCAGGCATGGAAAAGAGTGATCTTTTCCATCAAAAAAGAGAAGCGCAAATACATCGAAACTATAAAGCGGACGAAATAAAACAGAGAATTCTAAATGGAGATGGAGGTAGTTGGATCAAAGATCCCTATGATCCTGAAACGATATTTCAACTAGATCGATTTCATATTTATCAGGAAATAAAACGAAAAATCAAAGACAAAGAAGCGGAAAAAAGAATTGTGGAATTGATTGATCAAAAGAAAATGGATGAAATGTTAGAGTTCATTCGAATTTATGCAGACAGTGTTGAGAGCAATGACGAAACGGATAAAACAAGTAGCAATGCAAGAAAACTTCACGAGTATCTAAATAATAATAAAGAGGGACTTCTACCTTATACAGAGCGAGGAATTAAAATACCAGAGCCACCAGAAAATGTGGTATACAAGGGAATGGGAGTCCAAGAAAACCAAAACTGTACCACCATAACGTTACGGATGAAACACAGAAGAATGCGCTGGTCACCAAATGGAGCCAATAGTATGGCAAAGGTATTGTATACAAAAGAAAATAGAGAATTAAGTAAAACGATTGAACGCTACACAGATGGACTTATTTTTGCGATTGAAATGCAAGAAGTAATAAAATGCTTAAGTGCAGCAAAAGCACCTAAAAAAGATGGAAAAGGAAATCCGTACGTGGAACGAATCAATTGTCATATGCCACTATTTGAAGGAATCCAGACTGCTTCAAGAAAAGCAATGAAAAAAGCGTTTTGTTATTAATAGAAAAATACGTGAAGTTTTATTTAGCAACCCCAAAATTGAATAGAATCTATCGTTTTGAAAAACAAAAACGATTTGCCAATGTTTACTTGACACAAACCTTTATCCATTATGAATTGCAAATCTGGCAAGCTTGGATGCAACATTTCTATCTGTGAAGATTGTGGTCATTTAGAAATTCATAACAATTCCTGCCGCAATCGAAATTGCCCCTGCTGTCAAGCAATACAAAAAGAGCTTTGGATTGATGCTCGTAAATCAGAAGTTATTGATTCCCCTTACTTTCATGCGGTATTTACC
>DATFIA010000029.1:0-16162 GCA_035270545.1 Treponemataceae bacterium | reverse complement strand
TTTTTAGTCGGGCAACCCGGATTTGAACCGGGGACCCCTAGTCCCCCAGACTAGTACGCTAACCAACTGCGCTATTGCCCGAAGAAAAAAAACTCGTTTTGGTATAGTTAGTACCAGAACTTGCGAGGTCAAAGATACCAGAACACCTTTTTACTGTCAATACATTGCTTTTTTATCATTCTAAATCTTTCTTGAAGGAAAATATTCTTGAAGTATATGTTAAAAAAGACTAGACTTCACTATGTAATTTATTAAGTGGAGAGTCTTAAATATGTCTGAGCTTGCAAACGATGTCAGGGCAAAAATATTGATAGCAGAAGATGATGCAATCGTTGCCTTGGATTTACAAGGTATGGTCATGCGTCTTGGTTATGACGTCGTTGCTCTTGTTGACACTGGTACGGCTGCTGTTTCTGCTGTAAAACGATTTCAACCAGACATTGTTCTTTTAGATATGTTTCTTTCAGGTTCATTGGATGGTATTGAAACTGCACGCGAAATTCATAGAATAATCGATATACCTGTAGTTTTTTGCGTATCAAGCCCCGATTTAAATGCTCTCGTTCGAGCTAAGGAAGTTTCTTATTCAGGTTATCTTCTAAAACCTATAAATCCTGACAGTCTTTCTACAACTCTTGATACCGTTTTATATAAATTTAAGCTAGAAAAAAGAGTTCAAAAAGCAGAGGAAAAATACCTTATGCTTGCAGATAAATGTGAAATTGTTCGTTTTTTCTTTGAACATGAATCTGCCTTTGAATGGTCTTGGTCTCCTGAAAAAGGAGTTGAACTAACACTTTCTCCTTTGTTTTTCACTAAACAAAAATTAGAATTAATCAAAACAATTGAGTTGTTAGTTGCTGGAGAGCCACCGGAAACAACTCGGAAAATCTCTTTTTCTATTGATATTGAAAAAGCAGATGGTGAATTGCAGCTACTTGGTATTATTGGAATAGTTTTTTCAGAAGATTTTCATGCTACGGGTATGATAATTCCTTTAGAACGATTTTCTTCATAAAAATTATGCCTTCTCAAATAATCCATGCTTTAGCAGCCAGAAATGCTCTTCAACGAATAGGTTCTTCATATACACAGATGCATCAGGCTGCTTTTAACTTAGGCTCTCAGGGACCAGATATTTTTTCTCATAATCGCAGAACTCGACCTTTTGCACTTTCTTACTCAAGATTATTACATCGTAGAAACTATGGTGTTTTTTGTTCTCATTTTATTAAGCAAACTAAGAATTTAACAGATTTGGAAGGTCTTTTGTGCCGATCTTGGTTTTTTGGTTTTGTTACCCATCCAGTTATTGATCGTATGTTACATCCGTATATAATCTATAAATCTTTCGGAGTGAGTTCTCCTAGTGGATACAGTGTTAATCCTGCACGATTTCATGCCTTTTTTGAACGTATACTAGATGTTCTTGTTTTTGAACAATTTTCAAAAACCCCTGTATCTGAGTTTGATACAGGGTCGACTTTTTCTTTGTCAGAGGCTGAAATTGATATATTGGCAGTTCATATTTCAAAGGCTCTTTCGTCTACCTATATAACTCAAACGGAAGAAGATATACACCTTGTACAAAGAATTTGTAATTCTTTTATCGATTCAATTTATTTTTATGGACTTACAAACCCTTCTGAAATTTCACTTCTAAAAAGCAATTCAATTTTGTGTAAAAACGATCCATTTGATAGATTTCAACGATTTTTTACCTATGGGCTGGACGCTATCGCCTTATTATTTCCAGATAAACCATCTTCTTTAATTGACTATCTTAATACAGGCCATAGCGAGTGGAAACATCCGGTAAGTGGAGAAACCTCCTATTCTTCAGTTATAGAACTTTTTGAACTCAGTGTTTTAGAAGCAAGTGAAATTCTCTCTACTCTGAGTTCTTTTTATTCTGGATCGAGTCTTACTAGTGCAGATTTACAAAAATTTGAAAATCTGATTGGAAACGGTTGTCTTGGGATTGCAGGTCCTGACGGTAAAATTGGACAAGTAGTTTTTAATGATCCCTTTCCATTGGATATTGAATTACTAGATCAAATGGATCAACGTACTGAATGGTTAGCTCATTTGATCTGTTGACCGGTTGAATAGCCACTGATATGATGAATTAATGAATCTGAACGATAGACGTCTTGGTGCATATAATAAAATATTAAAACCCGAATCCTCGGTTACTCAAGAAGATTCCGCAAAAGAAAAAGAGGACACTAAAAAACGACCTCGACAAGCTGAATCTCAACAAACAAATTCAAAAAAATCTGACACATGGCAAACTGATCCTCGAAAATCTGACTTTAGCCTACCAGGTTTGATTAAAGTTCCCGACAGCTCAACTGGTGGAAAGGATAGTCCTTTCAGAAAAGTTGCGAAATTTCTTTTAATTATTGGTGTCGATGAAGCTGCAAAGGTTCTTTCTCGCTTAAGCCCCGAACAAACTGAAAAAGTAGTTTTGGAACTGGCTTCAATTAGAAGAGTGGATCCAGACGAGGCTTCTTTGGTTCTTGCAGAGTTTGAGTCCTTATTACAACAAGCTCGTCAGCCTAGTGGTGGAGTAGAAACTGCGCGCTCTATTCTAGAAGCAGCTTTTGGAAGTGAACGTGCTCAGCAAATGCTTGAAAAAGCTGTTCCTCATCTTCATGGGAAACCTTTTGACTATCTCGAGGGTGTTGATCCAGAACGTTTGCATCGAATTATTGCAGATGAGCTTCCTTCTATGAAAGCTCTTGTTTTGTCTCAGCTTAAACCCATTCTTGCTGCTGGTGTTCTAAATATTATGCCGCAGAAGGATAAAACCGAGGTAGTTATTAGACTTGCTCGATTAAAGAATATTAATCCTGATGTTTTAAGAAGAGTAGATGATGCGATACGTGAAAAATTCCAAACAGTAAATACGGCTCATTCAGATGCAGTAGATGGACGATCTGCATTGGCAGAAATCCTTAAGCGTATGAGTGGTTCTTCAGAAAAAGCAATTCTTGAAGGTCTTGCTGATGTTGACCCAGATTTAGGGAAAGATATGAGAGAAAGACTCTTTACTCTCGATGATATTGTTGGCTGTGATGACAGGTTTATGCAAGAAACACTTCGTTCCATGAGCGAACATGACCTTGCACTATTACTTGCAGGGAAACCTGAGCCATTCAGGACTAAAATATTTACTAATTGTTCTAAAACCCGTGGCACCCTCATTCTTGAAGAAGAAAAGATTATTAGTCCCGTTTCTCGAATAGAATCGGAAAGGGTTACAGGAACTTTCTTTTCAATAATGCGACGAGCATGGGAAGATGGAAAATTTACGATTTCGGGTCGTGATACAAAAGAGGAATGGATTACATGATAAAAGGACAACTACTCAGTGGATTTGAAATCGTTTCGATAGAAGATTTACCTGAAATGAAAGCGACGGGAATATTTGCCCGACATCTAGTTACAGGGCTCGAAGTTTACCATGTATTAAATGATGATGAAGAAAATCTTTTCGCTTATGCATTTATGACTCCACCAGAAGATTCTACTGGTGTTGCACATATTTTGGAACATTCAGTCTTATGTGGATCAAAAAATTATCCACTCAAAGATCCTTTTATGGTTCTTGCAAAACAAAGTGTGAAAACATTTTTAAATGCAATGACCTTTCCAGATAAAACTGTGTACCCAGCAAGTTCAATGGTGAGAAAGGATTATTTTAATCTAATGTCTGTTTATGGAGATGCTGTTTTTTTTCCCTTGCTAGAACCCTGGGTTTTCAAACAAGAAGGACACCGGTTTGAGTTTAATGAAAAAGGCGAAGTTTCTATACAGGGAATTGTTTTTAATGAAATGAGAGGAAACTATTCGTCTTTTGATTCAGTTGCAGGGGATTGGTCTTTAAGATCTCTTCTTTCTGGAACTGCATATGAACACGATTCTGGAGGAGATCCTGCAGATATTCCAGCTTTAACGTATGAACAATTTCGTGATTTCCATGCTCGCTATTATCACCCAGTAAATTGTAAGGTTTTTCTTTCTGGAAATATACCAATAGAAGATCAACTTGAACTTCTCCAAAATCAATTTCTTTCTCATTTTTCGAGTGCTCCTAAGCCTGAGATAATAGATTCTGTAACTCCAATGACCGAACCTATCTCTCTGGAAGTTCCTGCTCCTGCGGGTGAAACAAAAGATCTTTCTAAAGTAACGTTAATGTTGAATTGGCTCTTAAGCGACTCAACAGATACCATTGCCCTTATGGAAGCAAATCTTATCTCTCAAATTTTATTAGGGCACGATGGGGCTCCTCTTAGTCGAGCTCTTTTAGACTCAGAATTTGGAGAAGATCTATCCCCAACAATGGGTCTTGAAACAGAAATTCGACATATGTGTTTTACTGCAGGCCTAAGAGGTGCATCGAGAGATAAAACAGATGCCTTTGAATCTCTCGTTTTCAAGACAATAAGAGACCTAGTAGAAAATGGTATTCCTCCTCAAGATCTAGAAACTGCAATACGATCAATAGACTTCAGTAATAGAGAAATACGACGCTCAAGTGCGCCTTTTTCTTTGATCCTTATGCGAAGAGCCCTTCGAGGTTGGATTCATGGATTTGGGCCTTCTCATACCCTTCGATATGTTCCGGCTTTTGATGAAGTTAAGCAGCGTATTGCAAGCAATCCTCGTCATATAGAGGATTTAATGCGAAAATGGTTTCTTGAAAATTCTCATAGAACCCTCGTTACGGTGTATCCCGATGCATATTATGAAAAAAAATTAGATGACCAACTTGCCTCACGCGTTCGTTTGTTTGAAGCTAAGCTGACTTCTGAAAGAAAAGAAGTGTTTTTAAGTGAACAAAAAGAGTTTTTTGAAAATCAAAAAAAAGAAGATAAAAAGGCAGATCTTGATCTTATTCCTCATCTTCGATTGGCCGATTTGCCAGTTCTCCCAGATGCTATAAAAACGGATATTCAAATGTCAGGCGCAGTTCCAATCTTATTGCACGAACAGCCAACGAATGGTATTGCATATGTCGATATAGCTATTCCTGTCGATTTATTAAATGTATCTGAATATCCTCTTTTACCTTTTTTCACCTCTATTTTAGTCAGTATGGGTCTTCCAGATATGGAGTGGCCAGAAGTCTCTGCGGTTTCTGCACGTCTTACAGGTGGTTTTGGCTCCATGCTTTTTTCAAGTTCTGCAGTTCCAGGGACTATTTTGCCAGCACCTCTTACACAAGATTGCGCTGGTAGAGACTTTCTTATGCTTAGAATGAAAATGCTTGAAGAGCTTGTAGACGAAACACTTCCTTTTGTTTTTAGATTTTTACATGAAGCTGATTTCTCTGATACAAAACGTCTCACTGATTTACTTTTTGAATACCGTAATGATTTAGATTCGTCTCTTGCACCTGCAGGAAATCAATATGCAGTATCGCGTGCTGCATCTTGTACAGGAAGATCAAAAACTGTAGATGAAATTTGGAATGGGATAAGCCAAATAAAATATGTGCGAGAAATATCATCCTTAATAAAAAATGTTCAGGAGCGCGAAAAGCTTGTTTTGAGATTAAATGCAATTAGAAAAACGCTTCTTTCCTCAGGAATGATAATTAATGTAACAGGAACTGAGTCAATTTTAACATCTGTAATGAAAACTCTTTCGCCGCTTACAGCCCCATTTATTGCTCCAAGTAACGTGAAAGAACGTCTGACCCCATCCTCTTTATATAGCCTTGTATCAGATAATAATAGTTCTGCAGCAGAGCTTATAACAGCTTCCTTGCAAGTCGGCTTTGCAGCAGCGGTATTGCCTTCTTCATCGTATGGAACAGACGAACAACCCGTAGAAACAGTATTTGCTCATTGGCTTGCAAGTGGCTTGTTGTGGGAAAAAATTCGCACAACTGGTGGAGCCTATGGTGCCTTTTCCTATCCTGATTCTTTAGAAAATATTTTTATACTTGCGACGTACCGTGACCCATCTCCCTTGAAATCTATTAATGTATTTAAGGAATCTCTCGAGATTGCTGCTCAAACTTTTATAGAGCCAGACCTCCTTGAAAAAATAATTACAGGCTGCTACAGCCGTGAAGTTCAGCCACGGTCTCCATCAGATAAGGGTTTTACGGCTTTTATTCGTCTTTTATATGGAATAACTGATGAATCGAGGCATAAAAAAATAGCACAAATTTTATCAGTAACACCCTTAGCTATGCAACAAACAGCTTCTCGGCTATTATCGAATTGGTCTTCTGTAAGAGTTGCAGTTCTTGCTGGTAAAAAAATGACAGAAGAAGAATCTCTTGTCGATTTTTCTGGAAAAGTAAGCATTAATGCCATATAATACTAAATAATAGCCACAGAGAGGAGTAACAACATGAAAAAAATGGATCAAGAAGGCTTTCAGATAATGAAACAGCTTGTTTCCGACGTTCAGGGTGCACCATATCCTAATGTAGTAGATAGTGAATTGTATAAAATATGGTACGAACATGCGCAAGTAGTTGCGATAGACTGCCTTGAATTTATAGATAAAAATTTCCCAAAAGAAAAAGATAGCGATAAATTTCCAAAATTCTAAATATTTAAATCAGCCAATTATATGATTATTATTGATATAATTGGCTCGACGATGAAAAATATTATAGCTATATTTAAACCATGAACTTAGATACATGTACCGTAAAAACCAGAGAGGCAATTCAGGAAGCGACATCTATTGCGCAGAGAGATGATCATGCGCAGGTAGAAACAGAACATTTGCTGGTTGCTCTTCTTGAGCAAGAAGGTGGTCTCGTATCACCTCTTTTTTCACGTATAGGCATATCTCCAGAATCAATTCTATTTGAACTTATGGATAGGCTTAAACGTAAACCTCGCGTTACCGGAGAATCAGCACAATTGTATTTTTCCCCAACGGCTGCAAAAGTTCTTGCACGTGCTGAAAAAGAAGCTTCAACATTAAAAGACGATTATATCTCTACCGAACATCTGCTTCTTGCTATGGCAGATACAGAAGATCAAACTGGAGAACTTCTGAGATCAAAGGGTATTACAAGAGATTCTATTCTTTCTGCCCTTAAAGAGGTTCGAGGAAATCAGCGTATAACGACTGAAGATCCAGAAGCAACTTTTCAAAGTCTTGAAAAATACTGCAGAGATTTAACCTTGCTTGCTCGACAAGAAAAAATAGACCCTGTTATTGGCCGCGATGAAGAAATACGTCGTGTTATGCAAGTGTTATCTAGGAGAACCAAAAATAATCCCGTACTGATAGGTGAGCCAGGGGTTGGAAAAACCGCCATAGTAGAAGGATTAGCACGGCGCATCGTTTCTGGCGATGTGCCTGAAAGTCTTCGTGGTAAAAAACTTTTATCTTTAGATCTTGGCTCTCTTGTAGCTGGTGCTAAGTTTAGAGGTGAATTTGAAGAGAGACTTAAGTCAGTAATTCATGAAGTCCAAAAATCTGAAGGCCATATAATACTTTTTATAGACGAACTTCACACACTTGTTGGAGCTGGTGCGAGCGAAGGTTCAATGGATGCATCAAATTTACTCAAACCTGCTCTTGCCCGCGGAGAGCTGCGAGCTATAGGTGCGACTACCTTAAACGAGTACAGAAAATATATAGAAAAAGATGCTGCATTGGAGAGAAGATTCCAGCAGGTGTACTGTCCTGAACCTTCTGTAGAGGATACGATTGCTATCTTGCGCGGGCTCCAAGAAAGATATGAAGTGCATCACGGTGTTCGTATTCGAGATGACGCTCTTGTTGCAGCAGCAACACTATCAAACAGATATATTACTAATAGATTTCTCCCAGATAAAGCAATTGACCTCGTAGATGAAGCTGCAAGTCGATTAAAAATGGAAATTGAAAGCCAACCTACAGAACTCGATCAAGTAGAGAGAAAAATACTCCAACTCAATATAGAAAAAGTGTCTCTTTCAAAAGAAAAGGACCCAGCTTCCATAGAAAGACTTGAAAAGTTAGAAAAAGAACTTTCAGAGTTATCTTCTCGTCGCGATGCAATGAGTATGCAGTGGAAAAATGAAAAGTCTAAAATAGATGAATCTCGAAAATTAAAAGAAGAATTAGAGCAACTTAGAATAGAAGAAACTCGTCATACTCGTGATGGCAATCTAAATAAGGCTGCGGAAATAAAATATGGAAGAATTCCTGAATTAGAAAAACGTATTGCAGAAGTAGGAGAAGCCTTAACCAAAACAGCTGGTTCTTCGGCACAGCTTTTGCGCGAAGAGGTTTCAGAAGAAGATATTGCACGAGTTGTTTCTGTATGGACAGGGATTCCTGTTTCAAAGATGCTTGCGAGCGAAATGCAGAAGTTTCTCGGTCTTGAATCAGTATTGCAAAAACGTGTTGTAGGTCAAGAAGAGGCCGTAATGGCTGTTTCAGATGCAATTCGAAGAAACAAGGCTGGTCTTTCAGATATTAATAAACCCTTAGGTAGTTTTTTATGTATTGGCCCTACTGGTGTGGGTAAAACTGAACTTGCGCGCACTTTGGCAGATTTTCTGTTTAACGATCAAAAATCTCTTATTCGCATTGATATGAGCGAATACATGGAAAAACATTCAGTCAGTAGGCTTATTGGTGCTCCACCTGGATATGTTGGTTATGATGAAGGTGGGCAACTAACTGAAGCAGTGCGGCGAAGACCTTATAGTGTCATTCTTTTTGATGAAATTGAAAAAGCGCATCCAGATGTTTTTAATATACTCTTGCAGGTCTTAGATGATGGTCATCTAACTGATGGTCAGGGTAGGGCAATCAATTTTAAGAATACGATAATAATTATGACTAGTAATTTAGGTTCTGACTATATTTTAACAGCAAAAACTATGGATGAAATTCGTCCTAAAATACAGGAAATCTTACGAGCAAGTTTTCGACCAGAATTATTAAACCGAATAGATGAAGTATTAATTTTTAATCGCCTTGATAAAGAGCATATTTTGAAAATTGCAGATATTCAATTATCTGCGGTAGCAGAGCGTTTAGAAACTAGGCGATTAAAACTGGACGTAACAGATGAAGCTCGTCAATATTTGGCAGATGTTGGATATGATCCTCTGTTTGGAGCACGCCCTCTTAAACGAGCAATTCAAAGTGAGTTAGAAAATCCATTAGCTAAGGCTGTTCTGGCGGGTGAATTCCCTGAAGGTTCAACAATTAGAGTTGAATATTCCCCAAAAACGCTTCCTTCTGGATTACATTTTATTAAAGCATAAAAGATAACTTTATGTTATAATAATCCGGTATGGACACCCACACCGGATTATATAAAAGCCTTGGCTTTCCTTCTGTAATGTTACATGAGACCAATACACATTTTGATTTTGTTGAACCATCTCGAACTATTTTGGTAATAGGTCCAATGGGTTCTGGCAAGACAGAATTTGCTGCTCGTTTATGGCGAGATGCAGCAGTTGCTCGAAAAAAAGGCTTATCAGTTGCATGGCTAACAAGTGGAGGTGGAAGTCAAAAAGAACTTTTTGAGCCAGAAAGTGGAATAGGAACTGCTGACAGGCGTAATACATTCTTTGTGCGATATTCTTTGGATAAAGAACGTTTTTCTGACTATCCCGAAGACGCACTTGCCTACCGCAGCGGATATGAACGGTGCGGAAAAAACATCGCAACTATCAGTAATTCTTTCGATTTAGAAAAAACTATTCAAAATAATCCTCACGTTGGCACTTGGATTTTAGATGAAGCAGCTTTCTATGATGAGCGGCTTGCCTATCTTGTTAAACGAGAATCTGAATTACGTGGTTTGGTTTTTGTTATGCCAACCTTGCTTCTAAATTTTCGGGGCGAAATGTTTAATGAAACTGCTCGTCTTTTAATGGAAACTTCCACAGATATTTATCCCCTTTCAGCTTATTGTGAACACGAAGAATGTCTTGAAAATGCGTACAACACGTATCGCTATTATCTGGTCGATGGAGTTGAGTGTCCCGCCCTCTTTTTTGATCCTCTTATAATTATAGGCGGAGACAGAGAAAAAAATGATCCACGGGAGCCTAATTATTGCACTCGTTGCGATATGCACCATTATTTGCCAGGAAAACAGTATACATATTTTACCTTAAAACCTCTTGGAGAGCGGGCAAGTATTGGAGATCTCGATCCTTTACAAAAGGAACTTAAAGCTATTACATGTGATCTTGAAAATTCTGAACTGCATCGAGCTTTTAGATCCAATTACCTCGATGGTCCTCGGCCCTCGTATGAACAAATGAATGCTCTTAAAGTTCCTTGTATAGCAGAAAGAGCTATAGTCTACCTTTTTGCAGAACAGAACTTACTTTCTGCTGAACAAACCCGCAGCTTAGTAGATTCTCTTGATCTTGACCGAGCCTATCTTATGCGTCGTCTTTCAGATAATAAGCGTCCTTTAATCTTATAACGAAAGTTTATGCATTAACATGCTTTATTTCTGTATTTTCTTGCATACTCAGTCTTGACCACTTTACACAAAAGTCGCTACACTCTTACTAAAGTTTTATCTTATACGAGGAGACCTTTTGTGAAAATTTACGCAAGTATTTTTGATACATCACTACAATGTGCACCTGCACCTTCCCTCTGTTTCCTCCGTCGCCGTAGGGCGTAACCCACCTTTCATTCACCCCCCTGCCTCTTCGTTCAGGGTTCATCTGTCTTTTAAGACAACAATTTGAAGCTATTTTAAAATTAACAGTTTTGAAATACGCTTGTCTACCAAAATATTTTTCTGGAGTAATATATGTATACAGCCGGTATTATTGGTGCAACCGGGTATGTTGGCGTCGAACTTGTTCGTCTTTTGCTCTCACACCCCAATGTTTCATCCTTAGTTCTTAGTTCTGTCAGTTTTGAAGGTCAAAATATTCAAGATATGTATCCAAATTTACGGGGGACCTTCAGAGGTAAAACTGATGGTCTTCTCTTAGATGCAGATTCGGTTGTTGAAGCTTCTGATGTTGTTTTTACTGCTTTACCTCATGGAATTGCGGAAAAATATGCAGTTGCATGCATCGAAAAGGGTAAAAAATTAATAGATTTATCTGCAGATTTTAGATTCGATGAAGATGAAAAAACGTTTATAGAATGGTATAAAAAACCTTGGGAATTTCCTTCTGTCCATTCTGAATCAGTTTATGGTCTTCCCGAATTGTATCGAGAAAAGATCAAAACTGCTCGGATTATTGGAAATCCTGGCTGTTATGTAACTGCTTCTACCTTGGCCTTGCTTCCAGTTCTTGTAAAACCATTAATTAAGACTGATCTTATAATTGTAGATGCAAAAAGCGGTATTACTGGAACAGGAAGAAATCCTTCTGCTACGAATAACTATTCCGAATCGGGAGAGTCTTTTGCCCCCTATAACATTGGCAAACACCGACACCAACCTGAAATTGAGCGAAATCTTTCTAAGGCTTCTGGTAAGAGTGTTACTGTGGTTTTTACCCCTCATTTATTACCTATGAGTCGTGGTATTATTACTACGGTATATGCACAGCTTGAAAAACCAATGACTGAAAAAGAAATTCATAAAATTTATACCTCCCATTATGAAAAAGAACCTTTTATTCGAGTTCTTCCTTTAGGATCAGTTGCGACGACACGGAATGTTCGAGGATCTAATTGGTGCGATATTTCTGTTCATGTTGTAAATGATGGAAAAATGTTGGAGATTGTTTCGGCAATAGATAATATGGTTAAGGGAGCTGCAGGACAGGCTGTACAAAACATGAATCTGATTGCAGGTTTTTTGGAAACTGCAGGTATAGATGCAGGTCCAGCTGCTTTTTAAGTAAATGGAGAAAATAATGAAAACAATGTCTTTCATAGAAGGTGGCGTCTGCGCCCCAATGGGCTTTACTGCGAATGCAATATGCTGTGGTATTAAGAAAAGTCGTACAAAACCAGATATTGCAGTAATTGAATCAGAAGTTCCTGCAACTGCAGCAGCTGTATTTACAAAAAATCTCGTGCAGGCAGAACCCGTAAAACTTTCGCGAAAACATCTTGAAAATGGGGTTGCCCAAGCTATTATAGTAAACGCAGGTAATGCAAATGCCTGTACCGGAAGTCAAGGCTATGAAAATGCTCAGAGAATGGCTCATTCAGCAGCAGCTCATCTCGGTTTGAAAACAGAAGATATAATTGTTTGCTCAACTGGTGTTATAGGACAGCAAATAAGAATAGAAGCAATAGAAGAAGGAATGCAAAAACTTTGTGAGGGACTTTCTTCTACTGGTAATGTTTTAGCCCGCGAAGCGATCATGACAACAGATACAAAATATAAAGAAGCTGCCCTTGAACTTACCATAGGTGGGAAAAAAGTCAGAATAGGAACCATGGCAAAAGGATCCGGAATGATCCATATAAATATGGGAACTATGCTTGGCTTCATTACTACAGACTGTTCTATATCTTCCAAAATGTTACATGCAGCCCTTAGAGAAAGTATTGAAACAACTTATAATTGTGTGAGTGTGGATGGAGACACCAGTACAAACGACACTCTTTGTGTTTTAGCAAATGGTCTTGCAGGAAACTCAATTATAAAATCAAAAGGGAGCGATTATAAGGCTTTTGTTGAGGCTCTCAATATTTTGAATACTGACATGGCTCGAAAAATTGCAGGCGACGGTGAGGGCGCAGAGCATCTACTTGAATGTACTGTTCAAGGAGCCTCTTCAGATTCCGTAGCTCGTAAACTTGCAAAATCAGTAATTTCTTCCAGTTTAGTTAAGGCTGCCTTTTTTGGAAAAGATGCTAATATGGGAAGAATCCTTTGTGCCATGGGGTATTCAGGCGAACTTTTTTCACCTCAAAATACAAGTATCTTTTTTAATAGTGGAGCAGGTGAAATCGAAGTATTTCACAAAGGCGCACCATTAGATTTTAATGAACCTAAAGCTAAAGAAATTCTCGGTGAATCTGAAGTGAAAATTCGTATTGAACTTGGAGATGGAAAAGGCTCTGGCACAGCCTGGGGTTGTGATCTCACCTACGATTATGTAAAAATAAATGGAGATTACAGGACATGAGTGAAACCTTAAATAATAAAGATTGGGCCGATATCCTTGTTCAAGCGCTTCCGTATTTTAAACATTATGTTGGCAAAACTATTGTCGTAAAATATGGTGGTAATGCAATGCTTAATGAAGAACTTAAACAGGCCGTAATGGAAGACATTGTCCTCTTAAGCACTATTGGGATTCGCACTGTACTCGTTCATGGTGGCGGACCTGAAATAAATGCAATGCTTGAAAAAACGGGAAAAAAATCGAAGTTTATTAATGGACTCCGTTATACCGACGCTGAAACAATGGAAATTGTTCAGATGGTTCTTACTGGAAAACTGAATAAAGATATTGTTGGATTACTCTTACAAGCTGGTGGAAAAGCAGTTGGTCTTTCTGGTGTAGATTCGGGTTTACTGAGAGCCAAAAAGATTGATAAAGACGGAGTCGATCTCGGTTTTGTGGGCGAGGTAACCGAAGTCCATCCCGAAATTCTCGAAACTCTTTTATCTCAAGGTTATATCCCAGTAATTTCAACAATTGCATTAGGCGAGCAAGGTGACATGAACCGTTATAATATTAATGCAGATACAGCTGCTGCAAAAATTGCAGTTGCTTTGAAGGCAGAAAAATTTGTACAGTTAACAAATGTTCCAGGACTTTTGCGAGACGTGAACGATCCATCTTCTCTCATAAGCAAATTAGACCATGTTGCTGTCCCTTCAATGATAGCAACAGGAATTATTTCAGAAGGTATGATCCCTAAAATTGAATGCAACCTTGAAGCTCTTAGAGGTGGCGTTCCTCGCACCTATATAATCGACGGTAGAGTGCCCCATGCTTTGTTAATAGAAATGTTTTCCGATCGCGGAATCGGAACTATGATTGTATAAAAGGGAGTTATAGATGGCAGGAAAAATAATTAATAATTTGGGAAGTTTACCTATTGTTTTTACTTCAGGTGCAGGAAGTATTTTAACTGATATTGAGGGAAAGAAATATATAGATTTTGTTGCGGGTATTGGAGTCAACTGTCTTGGACATGCTCATCCTTCCCTTGTAAAAGCGGTCTGCGATCAGGCTTCTAAACAGATTCACATTTCAAATTATTATAATTCTGATACTGGAATTGCCTGTGCCTCATCTCTTTTAGAGCGAACAGGTATGGACCAAGTGTTCTTTGGTAATTCAGGTGCAGAAGCTAATGAAGCAGCAATAAAGATTGCCAGAAAATTTGGTACAATGTCAGATGCTGAAAATGGAAAAAAAATTGGAACCCGCCATGTAATTGTAACATTAGAAAAATCTTTTCATGGTCGAACTATCACAACTCTTGCGGCTACGGGTCAAGAAAAATTTCATTCGCCATCCTTTGCACCTTATCCATCAGGTTTTAAACATATTGCTGCTCATGATTGGAGTTCTTTAGATACAGTTTTTGACGAAACAGTTTGTGCTGTAATGCTGGAATGTGTGCAAGGCGAGGGTGGTGTGAATCTCATTGAAACAGATTGGGCTCAAGCTGTTTGTGTGGCGGCAAAAAAAGCCGGAGCCCTTGTTATAGCAGATGAAGTTCAAACTGGTGTTGGAAGAACAGGGAAATTTTTAGCGAGCGAAGACCTTGGAATTAATCCAGATGTATTAACTTTAGCAAAAGGAATTGCCGGCGGCGTTCCAATGGGCGCATGTCTTGCAAAAGGAAAGGCTGCAAAAGTTCTTGTTTCGGGCGATCATCAGTCTACGTTTGGAGGAAACCCACTTGCGTGTTCGGCTTCAATTGCGGTTCTCACAGAATTAGCAAAACCGGGTTTTTTATCTAAAGTTGCAGAAAAAGGCGATTATATGAGATCAAAGGTTGCCGCATGGAAGTTACCTTGTATAACTCACATTCGAGGAAAGGGACTCATGATAGGTATAGATATTACAATCTCTGCATCTGAGGTTCAGCTCGCATGTTTAAAATTTAAAAGTCAAGAAGAGGGTCTTGGCTTATGTATTTCAACTGCTGGTCTTCAAACACTTAGGTTTTTGCCTCCATTGAATATTTCAATGGAAGAAATTGATACTGGACTCGATATTCTTTATTCTGTATTACAAGAATACTAATTAAAAGCGCTATTTTAGGAGATTAAAAGATGTCAAAAGAAAAGGTAGTTTTAGCGTATTCAGGTGGGCTCGATACAACGGTAATCATTCCCTGGCTTAAAGAAAATTATGATTACGAGGTTATAGCTGTATGTATCGACGTTGGTCAAGGAGATAATTGGCCTTTGATAAAACAGCGAGCTCTCGATACTGGAGCATCTTCTTGTTACGTTGTTGATGCCCGAGAAGAATATATTACAGACTTTATTTGGCCAGCATTAAAAGCAAATGCTAAATACGAAGATAGATATTTACTTGGAACTTCTACGGCTCGCCCTTTAATTGCAAAAGTCTTAGTTGACTATGCAAAACAAGAAGGTGCCATAGCAATTTGTCATGGTGCCACTGGAAAAGGCAATGATCAGATTCGCTTTGAATTAACAATTAAAGCCTTTGCTCCCGAACTCAAAATAATTGCTCCTTGGAGAATTTGGGATATAAAAAGTAGAGAAGAAGAAATTGAATATCTCGAAAAACGAAACATCCCCGTGCCCATGAAAAAAGATCAATCTTATAGTCGAGATGAAAACATCTGGCATCTTTCTCATGAAGGTCTTGAATTAGAAGAAACTGAAAATGAGCCGAACTGGAAACATATGCTTCAACTTACGACAGTACCCGAAGAAGCTCCAGAAGCCGGAGAATATGTTGAAGTTGGTTTTGAACATGGTGTTCCTGTTTCCGTAAATGGAAAAAAAATGGGCGCCCTTGAACTGATGAAGGAAGTCAATAAGATTGGCGGACGCAATGGTGTAGGTCTTGAAGATATCGTTGAGAATAGAGTTGTCGGAATGAAAAGCCGTGGGGTGTACGAAACACCTGGTGGAACCATTCTGTATTATGCTCATGAACAACTTGATCACCTTTGTCTCGACCGTGACACATATTTTTTCAAACAACAGGCGTCTCTTAAAATGAGTGAACTCATTTACAATGGTCGCTGGTACACAAAGTTAATGGAATCTCTCATGGCTTTT
>DATFIA010000028.1:0-20119 GCA_035270545.1 Treponemataceae bacterium | reverse complement strand
CATGATTCATCTACGCAGAATTCCATATAGAATTTAGATACGTCGACAACACAATCGTCTTCATCCATAACTATCATTCCGCCTGAGCCCATCATAGATCCAAGTCTTGTGAGTCCGGCAAAGTCGATTGGAGTATCGAGTCCTTCTTCGGTAATTATTCCCCCCGATGGTCCTCCTGTTTGAACACCTTTGAACTTTCTGCCGTTTTTAATTCCACCACCAATTTCATAAACTATTTCACGTAAAGTGGTTCCCATAGGGACTTCAACGAGACCGGAGTTTTTGATTTTTCCTGTTAAGGCAAAAACTTTTGTTCCCTTTGAATCTGCTGTTCCAATCTTATTGAACCAGTCGGCTCCTTTAGAGAGGATTACAGGAATATTTGCCCATGTTTCTACGTTGTTTATTATAGTTGGATAACCCCATAGTCCTGACTGAGCAGGGAAAGGAGGTTTTGGGGTGGGCATACCACGCTGGCCTTCGATTGAACGAAGAAGAGCTGTTTCTTCACCACAAACGAATGCTCCTGCACCTAGACGAATTTCAAGGTCGAAATCAAAACCTGAGCCAAGTATATTTTTACCTAAAAGACCTGCTTCATGTGCTTGGGTCATGGCAATTTTTAAACGGTCGATTGCGAGTGGATATTCAGCTCTGATATACACAAAGCCTTGATTAGATCCAATTGCTTTTCCGCAAATAGTCATTGCTTCGATTATTGAGTGAGGATCGCCTTCGACGGTAGATCGGTCCATATAGGCTCCAGGATCACCTTCGTCTGCATTACATACGACATATTTAGTTTCTCCGGGAGCTTTCATTCCAGCTTCCCATTTTATACCTGTAGGGAATCCTGCCCCTCCACGTCCTCTTAGTCCAGATGCTTTGAGTTCGTCTATAATTTGTTGAGGAGTTAAGTCAAAGAGTGCTTTTTCAAGCGCAACATAACCGTCGCGGGCAATATATTCTTCGATATTTTCAGGATTAATAACCCCACAGTTGCGTAGAACGATACGAAGCTGTTTTTGGTAGAATTCAATTTCTTCAACGCCACCATTGCCTTTTTTTTCTTTATTGTATAAAAGACGAGTTACTTCACGTCCTTTAACAATCTGTTCTAAAATTATTTCTTTGGCGTCTTCGGGTTTTACTTCTACGTAGAAAGAATCCTCAGGAAGAACCTTAACAATTGGACCTTTTTCACAAAATCCAAAACAACCAGTTTTTACAATTTGAACCTTGTCGCTGACTCCTGCTTCTTTAGCAGCAGCTTGAAAGCTGTTGTAAATACCGTCTGCATTGCTGGATTCACATGCGGATCCGCCGCAGACTAATATATAGTGGGTATATGCCATGAATCTTTCTCCTTACATTTTCAGGATATCTGCCGCGGGGCGGTCAAGAATCCGGTCGTTGAGAAGTTCCTTTTTTAAGAGGTGTTTCTCTACAATATCTTTAGCTACAGCGGCATTAACTCCGCCATAAATAATACTTGGCATTCCAGGCACAAGAACTTCAACAGTTGGTTCATTTTGGCATAGACCCATGCAACCTGTTTGGCGGATTATAACATCGCCACCCATGTTTTTGTCGTCTAATGCTTTTATGAATGCATCTAAAGTTTCTTTTGCGCCAGCGGCAATACCGCAGGTGCCCATACCAACGATGATTTGTCCAATTTTATCATCAGTGTCACGTTTTTTAATTTGCTGTTGGGTTGCTTCCCGCATTTTGCGCAGATCCTCAAGGGACATTTTAGCCATATTATTCCTCCATTGAATTCAGATAAGTGGCGAGCAGGGCAAGGGAGCTGGCGTCGACAAACGAGCCTTCTTCAGAGAGCCCTAAGGCCTCCAGCAACTCACTGCGGCTGACGGTGTACTCGATTTGAATATCTTTTGCACTTTTCTTGGTGCGCGAGATAATCATTTCGTAGTCTCCATCAAATGACAGTACTTGCCGGAAATATCCGGTGACATCGCCTACAGGTGGCGTGTCTATGTTGGTCAGGTCGAAGGAGCAGTCTACGACTGTTCCTGCTTCGCATTTAGCACCAATGGCGCTTTCAGCTGTTTCTGACCTGATATTCCATGTTCCGCCGGTAGATTCAGCGGTTTGGATTAAAAAAGGTATTCCGAGGCCTATTTTTCTTCCAGGATGTTTAATTCCGTCAGTATAAAAGGGATCGGTTGCCTGATGCAGTTTTTCTGGACTCATCCCTTTGCCATTATCCCTTACTGAAAAAGTAAGGCGCTCAGGTGTTTCTTCCAGATTTACCATTATGACACGTGCTCCGGCCTCTATTGCGTTTTGCGTAAGGTCACTGAACATGTCACAGAGGGTAAAGTGCATCTGTCTATTCTGTTTTGTATTTGGCTATTATGCCGTGAATCTGGTCGCGTGTGAGTTTGCCGTATACGTTACCGTTGACAGAAAGAACTGGTGCGAGACCGCAACAACCAATGCAACGAACAGGTTCAACAGTAAAAAGGCCATCTTCGGTTGTAATTTCTTCACCAGAGAGACCAAGTGTACTTTTGCATTCGTCAATAAGGTCTTGTCCGCCTTTAAGATAGCAGGCAGTTCCAAGACATACAGAAATCCGGTTTTTACCAGGTTTGATAGTCTTAAAAAAATGATAGAAAGACATTGTTCCGTATACACGGGCCAATGGAGTCTCTGTTCGATCAGCAACTTCCGAAGCTGCTTCTTTTGAAATAAATCCCTGTTCTTCCTGGACCCTGTGAAGGATCATAATCAGGTTGCCAGGCTTCACCTTCCATTCGTCGATGAAAGCTATGAGTTCATTAGAGAACCCGCAAGCTGTAGCCATGTAAAAACCCCCAATTTACAGTCGATAAAATTATATCGATATATGCTTTGCATATTGTACTAATAAAACAAGGTTTTTTCAATCACTCTACATGTTGCCTCGTCTTTTTATTCCCCTATTAATGAACTATAATAATTTGTGAGGTATTTCAGTGGACTTTTTTATGGATACAGTAGATATAACCAATCAAGTTGCCCTTATTCGTTTGGCTTTTTCATTTTTAGCTGGTGGCCTCATAGGTTTTGAGCGGTCTTACCGAAGACAAAATGCAGGATTAAGAACTCACATTCTTATTTGTATTGGCTCTACTTTGCTGATGTTGTTATCTATGTGGGTAACAGAGCGTATTACCGGTGTAAAAAGTGGAGATCCTGGCCGAATTGCCGCTCAGGTAGTATCGGGTATTGGTTTTCTTGGAGCTGGATCAATAATTCGTCTTGGTAACACCATGAAGGGTTTAACAACGGCTGCCTCTATTTGGTTTGTTGCAGCTCTTGGTCTGGCTATTGGGGCTGGAATGTATCTTCCTTCACTATTTGCTCTTGGTATTGTGTTGTTTTCTCTTGTGGTACTTGATCCAATTGAGAGGCATTTTTTCCCTTCCGAGCGATTTAAGCATTTGATTATTGCCTATTCTGGAGATTCTGATTTACCGGAAAAAGCTCGTAGAATAATTGAAATGGCTGGTATCCCTGTACAGTCTGTAGATGCTGAAAAAAACATGAAAAAAAATGTTTCCGTAGTGCGTTTTTTAGTTCGAGTTACCACAGAAACAGATACAAATGATTTATACAGAATGTTAAAAGATTTAGGTGGTGTTGAAAAGGTTGAATTAAAAGAAAAATTTTAATTCTACCATTCAGCAG
Source organism: Treponemataceae bacterium (assembly GCA_035270545.1). GTDB lineage: Bacteria > Spirochaetota > Spirochaetia > Treponematales > Treponemataceae > Teretinema. The sequence goes on along the minus strand of DATFIA010000028.1, from coordinate 16,420 downwards.
TTACCCATATATTTTTCTCCATTACCAGAAGTTGGGTAAGTGGAATGGTGAAAACGGCAGTGTTTTCAGTGATCGTAACCGAGACTGAAGCGGGTTTGTCTGTCGTTTTTATTTTGGAAGGGCAGCGTAGTGTTAATGTAAAAACCGAGCTTTCGAGTTCTTTTAGAAGTGTTTTTCCATATGTAGCGCCTATAATTTCTTTGTATTCTAATTCAGTAAGTTTTTCTCCGGTAAGAATAGGTGCCATGAGGAGATCAAGTAATTCTGCACTTTCGGTTGGCATTACCTGAATAGCCGACTGTACAGATTCTGGCGAGAGAGTAACCGTTAGGGTGTTTGTTGTTCGAGAATATTGTAGCGCTTTTGAAAGAAGGGTTTGTGTTTTAGGTATAACCACTGAAAGGTAGAGAGCTGTTAAGGAAGAAAACTCAATACGGTTAGTAGAAAGGCCTGCCAGAGCTAAGCTTAGGGAAATTTTTTCTTTGTCAAAAAGCAATCCCTCCTCAGTTCCTGTAAAGCGACGAATCATTTTTTCTGACGTTGGGCTTAAAGATGCGGAGAAAGATGCTTCTGTAGGACCATTTTTATCTGCGGTAATAATTACCTGTGGAGAACAACTAGAAAAAAATAGAATAATACTCGCGCATAAAGCTAGCATAGAATATACGTGGAGCCTGTTTTTGAGAGATTTTTTGTTACTCATAATAGTAGTGTTTTTCCTTTTGTATAGTATAACATTTGTTTTAGTAAAAGGTTAAAAGGTAAATTTTATAGAAAATATCTAAGGTTAATTCCGGTGGAAAACCTGAACCCAGTGCCTCCTGAATCTTCAGAAAACCAAGAATACTCCATAGCCTGATAAAAACCAATATTTTGTCCAAAGACTTTAGATTCTGGAGAATTCCATGCAAGACCAATGATTCCGGGAAACTGCGGACTCTTGTCAAGATTAGGGTCACTTATAAGATGAATCTGTGTTCCAATATAAAAGCAAAATCCGTCCATTGTTGAGACTGAAATAGTGAGCGGAATACTGAAAGAGTCTGTGCGCGTGTCAAAATTAAAACCGGCTCCAATTCCTGGGTAAATAGTAACATCTCGTACCCAACTTAATTCTGCCCCAAAGCTAGCACCTCTAATAACTGAATTTCCAGGCATGAGATCCCATAGTGCAGTCCCGTTTAATCGCAAAGAAAACCCTATTTGTCCTTCAAAAGGTTTCGGCGTGCGATATTCTGGTACAGGATTTTGCTCTGGAGATGAAGGTTCGCCAGGAGATGGCCAGTTAATTTTCTCTGGATCAAGGAATCTGCCGGTAAAACGGTAGTTTTTTCTCCAGTAATTTTCTCCTAAATCTGAAATTATTACGCCAGTCTTTGATCCGTCAGAGGCAGAATGTAAAAAAGATCCTGCACCTAAATAAATTCCTATATGTGAAATTGTACTTGGGCTTCCAAAGAAAACAAGATCCCCAGGTTCTCGTGCGGAGTCAGGGACTTTAGTGCAATAAGAAGCAATGTTCTGTGATATACGTGGTAATGATACCGATAGGCCTTCTAAAGCTGCCGTGTATATAAGACCAGAACAATCCATGCCTGTGCGAGAAATACCTCCGAGTTTATAGGGTGTTCCTATATAACTACGCGCTGTTTTTATAAAAATTTCTCTTGGCGAAAGGGCTTCTGAGCTTCGAGGCGAGATTATTTGTGCCTCAATGGACTGATGGGGTAAAAAAAGGATAAAAAACAATATAAAAAACGAGGAGTTCTGCAACCGGAACTTAAAAGCTTGTGTCATACTGTATGCCATAGTAATATACTGTTACTTTTGTTAAAAGAGGTAGAAATGAAAATTATTGAACGTAAACCTTGGGCCTTTCTCGATGCATGGAGAGGAAAATCTTTTACAGGAGAATGGCCAACTCTCCCTGAGATGTTTAATATAACAGTGGAGCGTTATGCCGATCGTCCATGTTTTACATCATTTGAGCCAGATCGCGTTACTCTTACGTATGCGGAATCTTTGCAAAAAATTAAAATGCTCGCTGCATGGTTAAATGAAAATGGGGTAAAAAAAGGAGATCATATTGCGGTCTCCGGAAAAAACTCCCCAGAGTGGGCAATTGTATACCTTGGGGCTATGTATGCAGGAGCAATTATAGTTCCTATAGATTATGGCCTACATGATGCAGAGATTGAGAATCTTCTTAAGGCTGCCGAGCCAAAATATTTCTTTGTAGACGAAGAAAAACATGATCACTTCCTTTCTGTAAAAAAAGCAGGAAAAGTGATGTCCTTGCAAAAAAAATATACAGAAACATATGTGTATTCCCTTTTACCAAAAAATGAAATGGCAGCCTTAGCAAAAATAGTTCCCGCTGTAGAGACCGATCTTGCGGCTATTTTGTTTACATCTGGAACAACGGGCACTCCAAAGGGTGTTATGCTTACTCATAAGAACCTTGTTTCGGACTGTTATATAGCCCAAACAAATTTAACTATTTTCCCGACTGATGTATTTTATGCGTTGCTTCCAATACATCATTCTTACACAATGCTTGCTGTATTTATCGAAGCCATTTCCGTTGGAGCTGAGGTCGTATTCGGAAAAAGCATGGCAGTTTCACGCATGTTAAAAGAGTTACGTGAGGGAAAAATTACCATGTTGCTCGGCGTTCCCCTTCTTTTTAATAAGCTTCTTGCCGGTATTATGAAAGGTATTAAAGACAAGGGTCCTATTGTGTACGGCTTAATGAAGATGCTCATGGGTGTTTCTTATTTAATAAAAAAAATAACAGGTAAAAACCCAGGAAAAGTTATTTTTAAAACAGTTCTCGATAAGGCCAGTCTTTCTACCTTGAGAATTGCAATTTCCGGAGGCGGTCCACTCGCTTCGAGCGTTTTCCGTGTATATAATGAACTCGGAATTGACTTTATTCAGGGATACGGCTTAACAGAAACGTCTCCAATTGTTGCACTTAATCCAAAAGAAAATTTCAAAATTGAAAGTGTTGGGCGATATTTCCCTCCATTTATGGAAATGAAAGTACTTGATCCTGATGAAAAAGGTGTTGGAGAAATTGCGATTAAAGGTCCAATGGTCATGCTTGGATATTACAAGATGCCTGAAGAAACCGCAGAGGTTTTTACAGAGGATGGTTGGTTTAAGACTGGCGATCTTGGCTGGATAGACGACGAATATTATTTATATTTGTGTGGTCGAGCAAAAAATATGATTGTTACTGACGGTGGAAAAAATGTATACCCTGAGGAAATAGAAAATTCCTTCCAGCTTTATTTTAGTAGTATTGAACAAATAACTGTAAAAGGCTATGTAACAGATGCTGCAACAAAGAGTGAAGAAATTGAGGCTTTAGTATATCCTGCAGATGAACTTTTAAAAACATTAAATGTAATGCGAGGGACTCCTGAGTCTGTGGATCCAGTTCGAGTGGCAATTGAAGAAATAGTTGCCAAGGTTAATAAAGAGTTGCAGCCGTATCAAAGAATTTCTAAGGTTACCATTATTTCGGAACCTCTAGAAATGACTACGACCCGTAAGGTGAAACGTACATATAATACATGAAATAATAAGAATTAATTGCTACCAATTGAAGTAGCGAGTGTTGGCCGCCTTAATAGGGCGGCCTTTATTGTTTGTGGGTTTACAGTGCCATCTTTAAGTAGCAATGTGTCGTTTGCAATATCTAAATCAAAAGATCTTCGCCCTATGTGTTCTACGTAATGAGCGTCGCTCGATGTCGTTAGGTGATATCCGCGAGTGTCACAATCGGTTGTATTTTGTGGCATTCGAATAACTTCTAGTGCATCCCATGGGCCGTCAGGAATAAATCCAAGTTGGCTAGTCAAAGAGAAAGCTGCTCTATCTACATGGGCTGGAATAATAATTGCTCCTGCTTGTATCGCTTTTTCAGCGAGTTCATCTAGTCCGAGGTCTATACTTGTTATTAAGAATTTTTCTACCTCGCCTAAAATATCATCATTTTCATCTACGTAAACTTGGTCTCCTGTTTTTTCGGGAATATTCATTATTGGTGGCATGAGGGAATATATTTCTTCTCCAAAGGCAAGAGCTTGTTCGAGTCGTGTAAAGAGACAAATAATATGACACTCTTCGTTACTTTGGGCCTCAATACCAAAAAGAGGGATAACCCCAAATTCCTTGCAAGCTTTTTCAAAGGAGGGGCAATTTAATGCACTGTTGTGATCTGTGAGGGCTGCTATGTTGACACCGCGAGTAGCAAGGGTTTGAGCAATTGTACGAGGTGACATGGAAAGATCTCCACAGGGGGAGAGGCACGAATGTAAATGAAAGTCGGCACGAAGGACCATGTAACCTCTCTTAGGCGGAGAATACCTTGTAGAGCTTCCCAGAAACGGTAAATTGATCTTCACTTGTTAAGAAAATCGCAATTCCTTCTGCTCGAGCAGACTCTATCATGTCGTCGGGTATTGGGCGGTTGTTGCAAATGACAATGGCGACAAGATCTTTGAGTGTTGCGACTGCAACGGTGTTCTTGTGAGCCTGAATTGTAATTAAAATTCCGTCGTTTATTGCATTAGCCATTGCGTCGCTAAGAAGGTCTGTGGTATAGGCTCCGGCAATTGGACGATCAACCCATTGTTTTTGAATGCAAGAGGCTCCAAGAAATTCGGTAAGTTCACTTGTGTTCATTGATTAGTGGTTCCTTTAGATTAAATGTTACTCGTACGGTAGTGCCTTTTTCTAGAGATGATTCTATATGAAAAAGATCTGAAACTCGTTTTGTATTCGGCAATCCCATTCCCGCTCCAAAACCAAGAGATCTCACTCTATCGGTTGCTGTTGAAAATCCTTCAGTAAGTGCTTTTTCAATATCGGGTAAACCGGGTCCTGTATCAATTGCTTCGATAATAAGTATTTCAGGCGAAATGATATAGCGCATAATGCCGCCATGAGAGTGAACAACTTGATTAATTTCTAGCTCATAACTGGCAATTCCGATTCTTCGATTAATTGCCTGATCTACTCCCTGTGCTTTAAGGATCTTTTTAACCTCGGTAGACGCTTGTCCGGCAATCTCGAAATTAAATGGTTCTGTCTTAAATTCAATAATTTTTTCTTCTGCTGAATGTTTATGTTGTGGCTCAAGTTCATCGCTTTGCTGGAGGCGAGCTACTTCTTTATTTAAGGCAACGAGAAGAGTTGAGATTACATCGGAAGCAGTAACAATACCAACAAGACGAGATTCTGTATCTAGGACGGGAAAACGTCCAAATGAATATTTATTAAAATAAGAAACGCAGAAAGAAAGAGACATGCTTTCTTGAAGAACAATAACGTTTGTTGTCATGTGGAGACCCGCTTGATCATCCATCCATCCATTATCGAGCCCGTTAACAATATCGTCCATCGATATTATTCCAAGGAGAGTTTGGGTTTTGTCTGTAATGGGAATACCGGTTATATGATTCTTTTTCATGATTTGCTGTATATCTCGCAGGGTGTCAGAAGCGGTGGCTGTGAGAATGTGGCTCGTCATGACGTCTCGAACTTTAAGCTTAAAAAGAATGTCGAGTACCGATTCTGGAGAATTGTCCTGGTTAATTGGAATTGCTAACATATTATTCAGTATACTATCGGATCACATATTTTTCGAGGAAATCCGCTATTCCATCGTCATCATTTGAAAAATCTGTCTGGAATTGCGCTAGATCGCGAATTTCTTTTCTTCCGTTGCACATTGCGACGCTCAATCCTGCATAAGTAATCATCGATTCGTCGTTCATGCTGTCCCCAAAAGCCATTACTCTAGATCTTGGGACGTTTAGAATATCTTCTGCTATTTCTTTTAAGGCTTCACCTTTTCCACAATTAAAAGGAAGGAGCTCCATGAAGTAGGGTTTGCTGACAAATATAGTAGCGCGGCCTTCAAATATAACTTTGAACTCAGCTTCTATGGGGATTATGTAATCGGGGTCTCCGGGAATTACGAGTTTGTAAGCTCCTTTTCGAATAAGGGCTTCATAGTCATCTGGAATTTTTGGGATCAGTCCGGAAAGGAAGCGATCTTGGTCTGAAAACTCAGTTTCTTTTGAAACATGAATTATATTATCTTCGTATATATGACATGAAAGACCAGCGTCCACTACGAGTCGAAACGCTTCAATTGCAATATCTTCTGGTAAAAAATGTTCTTTGAGGATTATTCCTGTGTCAGAGGCAATTACCTGGGCTCCATTATTTGAAATAATGTAACTTTGCATTTTATCGAGCCCAATACGTTTTGCATAAATTTCCATAGCCTCTGGAGCTCGGCCTGAGGCTAAAATTATTTTTATACCACTTTCGTATGCGGAATGTAGTGCTCTTACGGTTCTATCCGATATGCTTAAGTCATGTTTGAGAAGGGTATCATCGAGATCTAATGCTATAATGTCGACATCAAGTTTCATGAGGGCATCTTAACATATAAGTGTCTTACATTCCCATACTCTCGTCGCTCTTTTCGAGTAAGGTATCTAAATACTTGTGGCTTCTTTGAATTACCCCAAGAATAGCATGTGTATCTCGCATAGAATCGTTAACCTTTTCAAGAGATGTGAGTCCGTCGTTTAGCGCAAGTGCTTCTTCTTTAATTGCACCAGTTATCTGAGAAAGGGATTGTCCTGCAGAATCGATAGTGTGAGCATTTTCTGAAAAATTAGAAAGAACGTCACCAAAAGATTCTTTGAACCGAGAAAAGAGCTCTGTAAAAGAAGCCATTTTTGAATTTATCGATTCCACTGTTTCTTGGAATTCACCGATGCTCACTTCTATTTGTTTTGCAAAATCGCCGGTTTGATTCGCCAAGGTGCGAACTTCGTTTGCTATAATGCGAAAACCCCGCCCTACAGTTCCAGCTCGTGCTGCTTCAATAGAGGCGTTTATTGCAAGAATTCCTGTGCGATCTGAAACATCTTGAATAGAACCAGTTATGCCTGCAACATTTTCTGTTTTGCCTTTCAGCTCTTCGAATAGTGCCGAAATAGAGCGCGCATTTGTGACTGCTTCTTCAATTTCCTTCATTCTCTCATCAATACCACTATTCATTGAGGTGTTTTTTGAAAGTATTTCACTCATCATGAGGTCTATGCGCGATGAGTTGTCTGAGGTACTTGCGCTCGTTGCTCTCATTTCTTCGAAAGCGCTCACAATTGTATTTAGCCCGCTTTCGACCTGGCTCATAGCTTGATCTAGAATGTCGAGTGAGTGTAGTGTCACCGAATTAAGAATTATGCTTTTGTTATATCCAACAGCAAATTTATTTATAACATTTTCATAGTTTTCGTGAATTTCTTTTTCATTCATTATACACCTTCCTTATGAGCCAAAAAGTTGATCGAGAAGGTCTGAGCCACAACGAAGATTAGAAAGCCAGTCAAGAAAGTCTGTTAGCGCTTTTCCTCGGTAAATACCGCCGTGTTGGGGTGCAATCATATCGGGGTTAAGGTTTTTAACAATTGAGCACCATCTTTTTACAACAATATTCGAGGCCATAAATCTTACATGAAAATCTTGAATCAATGGCAAGCTTTTCTTGAAATCGTCAATAAACAGAGTTTCATCGCCATCTCCAAAAACTGCGGCTCCTATGTCTCCGGTAAAAAGAATGCGGGACCGAGTATCATAGAGGGAAAATTGTCCGGGCGAATGCATAAAATGAGACGGAATTGTTTTGAGTGTTGCACCAGAGGGGAGCGTTAATGTAATGCCTTTATCTTCTATTCCAATAACACGGGTGGTATCAACAATTCCAAAATGGGGTAAGAAACGGGTCCACAGAGTAGAGATATAAATTTTTGCGTGTGTTACACCAAGCCACAAAGCTATTCCAGATGAAACATCAGGGTCCTGATGCGAGAAAAAGATCGTATCTATTTTGTCGATAGAGATATATTTACTTAAGGAGGCAACAACACGGGAGAAAAGATGAACTCCACCGGGGTCGAGTAAGGTTCCTCTTCCATTATCTATTATTAAATATTGCATGGTCTGAATTACACCTTTGCGATATTTATTTTCTGTTCCGAGCCATATATATTGGTGTGTTTCATCTTGATACAGGATTTTTCCCGTTATATCATTCTCATCAATCATTTACATTCTCCTAAAGTGCATTATAATAGTAACAATGTCTTGTTACTAACTGTAATTCAAAAAGAGGTTATCAGTCAAATTGTTCCGCCGCCTACAACAGTTTCACCTGAATAAAAGACGACAGCTTGACCGGGTGCAATAGCTCTTTGTGGGGTGTCGAATTCAACATGTATGTTTCCTTCTGGGGTAGGGCTAAGGAGGGCTTCTTGTTCTGTTTGAGCATAGCGGATTTTTGCTGTAACTTTCATAGGCCTTTCCAGGCGTTCAATAGAAATAAGATTTATATCGTGGGCTTCAAGGCTTGAGGCTAAAAGTTCGTTATTTTCACCGAGTGTTATTGTGTTTGTTTGGGCATTTTTTGCTGCCACATACATGGGTTTGCCAAAGGCCGTTGCTATTCCTCTGCGTTGTCCAATAGTGTAATGAGTTAAGCCTCTATGAGTGCCTATTTTTTCTCCCCTTGCATCGATGAAGGGGCCTGTTTGCACTTTTCCCGGAGCCATTTTTTCAATAAAGGCTGGGTAATTGCCGTCTGGAACAAAACAAATATCTTGACTGTCCGGTTTTCTTGCGTTAACAAGACCCGCTTTTTCAGCTATTGCGCGTATTTCTGTTTTATTCATATTTCCAAGAGGAAAGAGACTATGCGCAAGCTGGTTTTGAGACAAGCAATACAGTACATAACTTTGATCTTTACTGCGATCGAGCCCTCTTTTGAGCAGCCATCGCTTTGTTTTCTCATCTTGTTCTATGAGGGCGTAATGACCTGTCGCTACATAGTCGTAGCCGAGAAGAATCGCTCTCTCTATCAGTTTGTCGAATTTAATAAATCGATTACAGTCTATACAAGGGTTTGGAGTGTTCCCTTCAAGATAACTTTGGACAAAGGTATTAACTACCTTTTCTTGAAAAAGATCTCGAAAATTAAATACAAAATGATCTATTCCAAGTTTGTATGCCACGGTGCGGGCATCTTGAACATCTGAAAGGGAGCAACAGGTTTTGCCCTCACTGTCTCCTGGAAATATGTCTTCGTCTGTATAGAGTTTTAAGGTAACGCCGGCAACTTCGTGTCCTTCATCTATAAGCAATTTAGCTGCGACAGAACTGTCTACTCCGCCAGACATGGCTACTAAAATACGTGCCATTAGAAAAGCTCCTTTTCGAGTCTTGGTACAACCCCCAGAAAATTGCGTAATTCTGTGTACTGCGGGCTTACCTTTCGCTCTACCGGCAGTTCGGCCTGTGGTTTTTCAAGAACTGCGCGGATTAATATATTTTTTGGGGTGTGTATTATGTCTATAAATTCTAGTAATTGCACTTTATAACCACAAGATGTAAGGAGCTCGGCTCGTAAGGAATCGGTGAAAAGGGCTGCCATTCGCTCCCGAACAAGACCATAGCGAAAAGCGGGCTCTAAAATACTGCGACCAAGAGCCTCTTCGTGTGCTTCTGCGACGTGCAAATCTGTTTTTTTTGTCACATTTGGCTCATTATTTTCAGTTGTCATGTTGCGACTTTTATCAGCTAATTGTGCATTAAGTTCGTGCTGACAACAGGGCACAGCGAGTATAACTTTTGTATTCCAGCGAACTGCTTGTGCTATGGCAAAGTCTGTTGCGGTATCGCAGGCATGAAGACTTATTACAAGATCTGCTGTGGTGACTCCTGTGTATCCAGCTATATCGCCCACAGAAAATGTTAGGCCCGAATAGCTATATTTTTCAGCTAAAAGAGAGCATTTTTGTATGACATCTTCTTTAAGATCTAGTCCGTAAATTCGAGTTTGTATACCGGAGAGTATGGTAAGAAAATAATACACAGCAAAGGTTAGGTAGGATTTTCCGCATCCAAAGTCGACAACTGTTAATTCTTGATTATCGGGTTTATTTTTTTTGAGTTCTGGTAATATATCTGCTATATATTCTAGAAAACGATTTATCTGTCTAAATTTATCATATTTTGACTGAATAACCGTACCGTCTTGAGTCATAATTCCAAGATCAATTAAAAAAGGGACAGGTATACCTTCTTCAAGAATATATTTCTTTTTTCGGTTGTGCACTTCAGGTGCGTTCGGTGTTGAGGTTTGTTCGAGGCTGCGTTTTTGTCGAAGCACTGTTATTTCTCCACGCCTGTTGGTCATAACTCTAAAAATTTCGGATACGGTAGAAAACTCTGCCTTTCCAAATACAGTTCCAAGTGAGGAAGAAAGATATTCCTCCATTTTGCTCTGTTCCATATTTTTGTGAAAAACTTTTTCGTTTTTGAATTGTTCGAGTTGGAAGCTTTTTTCGGAAGCTAACATAATGGGTCTAATGCGGATTCGGTCAAATTCACATTCTTTTGAGCGAGGCGCGGACAAGGTGCCGCCAAGAAGGCCGCCGGTGAGAATTTCGCTTGCGAGAGATTCAGTCTTTATCATTCATTTTCTTCCGGAGCATCCTGAATACGGGAGAGTTGAGCGCAAGCTTCGTACATTGGCATTGGAGTTACAAAAAGAGTTATTTCTAGTTCTTCTGCAAGGGCTCTCATTCCCACAGTAGGAAGTTTGTCGTTTACGAGAAGAACCGCTGGAGCACAAACCATGTCTGCACTTCTCAATGCCTGGTCTGTGGCAAGGCTTGTTACTAAGAGGGCTCCTGGTTCAATAGATACAAGAATGTCGCTCATGAGGTCGCCAGCAAGAATTGAGGTGAAGCGCAAGTCGTGGTAGCCTGGAGCGGCATATACCATGTGCGCTGGTAAAGTTTCGACTATGTCTTTTATAGTTACCGGCATATAACAATACTAACAGAAATTACCAGTTTTGTAAAAGTGTCCGCATTGTCTTTGCTACATCCATCCCATATACACTATTAATTTCTTTGCTATGAACAACTTCGTTTGCAGGCCCGTAGGCGGCAATGCATCCAGAGTCGAGCAAAAGGATAGTATCTGCAAAACGGAGAGCTAGAGAGAGGTCGTGAAATACGCCTATTACGGCTCTGTTTTTTTCACAAACCCATTTGTTTATATAGTCGAGAAGTTCAATTTGGAAGCGAAGATCTAAATGATTGGTTGGTTCGTCTAAAAGTAAAACTGATGGTTCTTGTGCTATGGTTCGCGCAAGAAAAACGCGTTGGAGTTGACCTCCAGAAAGTTTCGAAATACTACGTTTTGCCAATTCACTTACGCCACAAATTTCCATTGCCTCGTTGATAATTTTTTTGTCTATAGTATTCGTTATTCCGAGGTTAAATGGTTTTTGTCGGGCATATCTGCCTAGGCCTACCGTTTGTTCAACCGTGTATGGCCAAGGAGATTCTATGAGCTGGGTAAGTAATCCAGATTCTCTTCCTGCTTCGCGGGAGGAAAGTTTAGAGCGTTCAATTTCTGTGCCAAAGCGAGGCGACAGGGGATCTTGTATCGTTACGGAGAGTTCTCCACGGTAGGGCAAAATACCAGATAAAACTCGTAAAAGAGTTGTTTTTCCACAGCCATTGGGCCCCACAATACATAAACGTTCATTGATTCTAAGAGTAAGAGATATATTTTTTAAGACATCTGCCGGTTTCTTTTGTGCTTTTCCAGATTGTGAATAACCGGCATAAAGGTTTTTAGCTTGAATTAAAATAGATTTTTCCATTATTTTTTCCGAGATGTGAAATAGATCCAGGCAAATACAGGAGCTCCAACTACAGCCGTTATTGCTCCAACAGGAAGGTCTAGAGGGGGAATGAGTGTTCGAGCAATAAGGTCTGAGAGAACCATTAATGCTCCTCCAAATATGGCACTAAAGGGTATTAGGTTGCGATGAGTTGGCCCCAAAATTCGTCGTACAATATGAGGGACTGCAAGGTCGAGAAAACCAACAACTCCAACAAATGAAATGGTACAACCGGTAAGAAGTGAAGCCAGTGTTATAAGAATACGTTTATAAAGAACCACAGGCACTCCTATTGCAGAAGCTTCTTCATCGCCAAATGTCATAATGTCTAGTTCTCGAGAAAAGAAAAATACTAAAAGAATTCCTATAATAGTTGCTGGAAAAAGAATTTGTACGGGATTCCAGCCTTTAAGTGCAAAGCTACCCATCTGCCACATTATGAGTCTATTCATTGCCTCTCCAGAAAGTGCAGACAGAAGCATTAAAATAGCGTTAATGAATAATGATAAAACCATGCCGGAAAGAATAATAGTGTTGCCGTCGAGACGGGGATCGAGGGCATGAGAAAATCTCATAACGAGAACCATAGCGGCAAGGCTGAATAAAAATCCTGCCACAGGAATAGCAAAAATTCCTGAAAAAGGAATTGTTAAGCCAGAAAGTATTACTAATCCTGCCCCAAGAGAGGCTCCGGCCGAAACACCAAGCGTAAAAGATGAAGCGAGAGGATTTTTTAAGACCGATTGCATGACAGCGCCACTAACCGAAAGTGCAGCTCCTGCAATCCATGCTAGGAGTACTCGCGGAAGGCGTAAATTCCAAATAATACCCACTTGGTACAAAGGAATATTATTCCCAATATCAATTCCCAGTATTTTATGGGCAAGTATTAATAAACAGTCTTGGGGAGAAATGAAGACGGAGCCCAATCCAGTGGCAATAATAAGAATGATAAGAGAAATAAATAATGATGCAGCAAGGGCCAAGCGGAATTTCATTGGAGATTTGAGTAATATTCAGGATATACCGCTTTGGCAATTTCCTTCAAAGCTTTAATAATTCCCGGAGCTGGTTGGGAGCTCGAATTTGAATCTATACGGTATACTTGGTTTTCGCGCACAGCAGAGAGACTATCCCAGCCGGGGCGAGAGCAAATTTCTGCAACAGGATCTTCAATATAATTGATATTAGTCAAAATTACCGAGGGGTTTGCAGCCACAATAGTTTCACCGCTTACAGATAGCCACCCTGTTTGGTTAGCTAGAATATTTATGGCTCCAACAGTTGTTAAAAGTTCATCGAGATAAACGCCTGAGCCAAAGCTATAAATATAGGGTGCCGCTGAAATTTCAAATACGACTGTTTTTCGTTTATCTATTGGAATAGAGGCACCGATTTTTGCAATTTTAGAGATTTCTTTTTTCATTTGTTCTATTAGAGATTCACCTTTTTTTTCTGTGCCGGTGAGTTTTGCAATTGAGCGAATATCTCTGTAAATATCATTAATAGTCAGAGCTGTTTCAATATATATAACCTGAATTCCCATTTGGCCAAGAGCTGCAAAAGGATCGGTGCTTGTTCCCGCTTTTGTGATTTCTGAAACAAGTAATAAATCTGGCTCAAGAGCTGCAATGCGCTCTGCATCTGGATTCATCATGTCGAATTGGACTGCTGTAGATGGAACATCTTTAACAGAGGCCGACCAGGTATCTATTGCAATGAGGTGGCTTGCGAGACCAAGGTTGCTTAAAATTTCTGTAGAAGTAGGTGACATAGAGGCTATTTTGAAATTGGATTTTTGTGTTTGATTGCGAGAAACCTCTGTTTGTTTCTTTGAACAGGAAGAAAAAAGAATAAAGGTCGAAAAAAATATAATAGAAAGGATACGCATTTTTGTAAATTTCATGTTTACGAGTATACCTACAAGAGAACACCGATTCAAGAGAAGTGTTTTGTGAAATCGTTGAAAAACCTTGGGCTTAGGGTTATACTAACAATTACATGAAAATTGTGCTTGTTTCAGACATCCATGCTAATTTACCCGCGCTCGAAGCTTTTTTGCAGTATCTAAAAGATTCGTCTTTATCTGATACTCCGTTATATTTTTTGGGAGATTATGTTAATTTAGGTCCTTTCCCAGAAGAAACAATCCAGTTGCTTCGTAGTATTCCGGCAAAAGTTTTTTTGGGTGGAAATCACGACCGTTATATTATTAACGAGAGAGCTCTCGATCACAATCCTTATTTTGGAAGCAAACAGGGAGTCTTGCATTGTCGATGGACACGGGATCAGCTTTCACCTGAAAGTCTCGAGTGGCTTCGAAATTTAGAAATACGACACCAAACTGATATTGGCTCTTATCATCTTGATATGATTCATGGGCGCCATGGTTCAGACGAAGAAACCCTAAATGAGTCATTAATTAAAACAGATAGTAAAATTTTGTACATTTGCGGACATACTCATATTCCTCGGAATCAGAAAGTGGGAGAAGCTCGTATATATAATCCCGGAAGTCTGGGAAAACCCTTAGATAAAGATAATAGAGCTTCTTTTGGAATTCTTGATGTTGAGGGGGACGAGGCGCGTTTTGAAGTTGTGCGAATTCCCTACGATGTTGAGCGGACCGTGCGCGCCTTGCAAGATCGAAAAGTTCCCTGGCGTGACGGTATTATTAATAGCTTAAGGACTGCAGTTTATACTGATGAAGACTAACACAATACGATTTTTTCTCGCCGGAGACATTTTTGGCTCTGTTGGTATGCACGCAGTGCAGACCCTGTTACCAGCTTTTATAAAAGAAGAAAAAATAGACATTACGGTGATAAACGGAGAGAATGCTACAGGTGGGGTTGGCCTTTCATTGGAAGATGCTCACTCTATTTTAACTGCAGGTGCGGACGTTATTACTGGCGGAAATCATACTTTTGAAAAGAGAGATTATTGGGAAGTTCTTGAAATTCTACCCGAAGTTTTACGGCCAGCAAATTATCCAGAAGGCACTGTAGGCAGGGGTTATGGAATTTTTGAAAAAAACGGACTTACCTTTGCTGTATTAAATTTGCAAGGCAGAGAAGATATGTATCCCCTCGATTGTCCCTTTCGTTGTGCAGACGCCGTGCTCTCTTCTTTAGAAAAAGAGGGTTTTAATGGTCCCATTATTGTAGATTTTCATGCTGAGTCAAATCAGGAAAAAGAAGCCCTCGGTTTATATCTCGATGGGAGGGTTCTTTCTGTAACGGGAACACATACACATGTTCAAACAGCAGATGAGCGTATTTTAAGTGGTGGAACAGTGTATCAAACAGATCTCGGTATGACAGGAACGAGCGGTTCTGTTATTGGAGTTGATCCAGCTTTAGCAATAAAGCGAAATATTACTCAGGTTCTGTACAAAATGGAACCTCATAATGGGCCAGGTTTTCTTCGAGGCCTCATTGTAGAACTAGATCTTTCAACTGGAAAAGCTTTCACAATAAAACGCATTCAGAAAGGCGAATAATTTCTTTTTGCCTTTTTTATATGTTTCTAAATATCTTTGCGCGAAAAAGCCAAAGAAATCATATTTTCTGCTATGAGACAAATATCGTTTTTTCTTTTTTGAGGAAACACACGGCTAGCTTGCTCTGCCCATAGTGCCCAACCAATTTTTTCAGGACCTGAAATGCCTTTTTTTCTTGCTTGTAAAACGAGTTTCTTGCCAGCGCGTTTGAGCTTTTTGTCGGGATTTCTTTGGAAGAAAAAAAGTGAAAATAAACCGATAATGAGGCCGATTAAAAGTAGCAAAATTATAAACGGGGCTGAAAAAAAAGATATAAGATGTCTTTTTATCAGCTGTGTTACGTTTAGGCTTTTTTGAAAAATACTTTGATCTTCTTCTTGTGGTTTTTCTATCCCCATTGCTGCTGCAATTTGGTCCCTGCTTGTTTTATCTTTTTTGTAAATCCAACTAAATGGATCCTCGCTTTGATACGGTGGTGTCGGCTCAAAAACTCGCCATTCTCCTTCTATAAAAACTTCTGGCCAAGCATGAGCATTGTTTCCACTAATAAAAGCCATTCCAGTATTGCCAATTACAACTCGATATCCTTCTGCTAGGCGAACTTGAAGACCACCTTCTCTGCCAATAAGAACAAAACTGCTTGCAAACCACAGACAAAAGCCTTTTTTTCCAGTAAAAAGAAAATTTTCAAGATCTGTTTTTTCTATCCCTGAAACAGGAGCTTTAAGAGAGTAGGAATAATTGTTAAAAAAATAATTGAGAATTTTTTGTATGTATTCTTTTTCATTTTTTGTTCCTGTTTTAAGTTCTTTAGCAAGGGCAGCAATTTTATCGCTTCCACTTTTATTTGCCTCATCATTTGTAGACAATAAAAGAGCATCTTTTAGAATTTCATTTTGTTCATAGGTTTGCAAGAGCGTTATTTTAAGGTTTCTTTCGGCACTGGGGTCAAAATGGAGTCCGCTCTCTATGCTTGCTATAGCAGAATTTGGAGCAGTGTCTGGAATTAAAATTGCGAAAGTATTTGCGGTTACAGGAAAAACAGGGAAAAAGTCTTCAATAAGAGTTAATCGGATTGTTTTGTTTGATATTTCGAGAGCTGTTTTGTATTCTTGTTTTTCGGATTCTCG
>DATFIA010000027.1:0-3870 GCA_035270545.1 Treponemataceae bacterium | reverse complement strand
CCAACACTTCGCCGTTATTTTGGCAGACGGAATGCGCTTAGAAGATTTGGCCAGTCGCTATGGTGGTGAAGAATTTATGATCTTTATGAATAACGCCACAGAAGAGACCGCTCTATCAATTGTTGAACGTATTCGAGTTGACCTAGAAAAATCGACTATTGACTACAAAGGTCAAAATATACCTCTTAGAGTGAGCGCCGGAGTGTATGCTGCATCTGAAAGTATTAGTCTCCCAGACGCTATACTAAAATCCGACGAGGCCCTCTATAAAGCCAAAGAATCTGGCCGTAATAGAACTATTGTGTGGACGCTTGCAGTCTAAATTGTAGTTGTATTGGGTTATGGTCTGAATACAAGAAACCATGATTCAAGTTTAAAACCGATTCAACTGTAATATTGTTCGAAACAATAAAACCGTCAATTATATAATATTGTGTTGTAGGATCTTTTGGATCATAGGGCTTATTCAATAATCTACAACTTGGCAAATTTGTATCAATTGCAACTGTGTAACCTTCAGGTAAAAAATCTTTTTCCATTTCGTAGGCTATCCAGATATCTTGAATAGGTGGGTATTTTCCAATTGCATCTGGAAAAGTTTGGTTAAAATCTCCACCAACCAAAACGTAGTTTCCAAGCTTGTTTTGGTCTATTAAAAATGATTTTAAGAACTCCATTTCTTTTGTGCGTAAAGATCCATCTCCGTCATAGGCTGACATGTGAAGATTCACGACAATTAGTTTTTTATCAGAACCAGAAATAGGGAGTTCATGAGTAACCATAGCTCGTTTTAAATTTGCAATGCGTAAGGGCCAAGCAAAAGATCCGGGAAACTGTTGCCTCTCCGCATGGACAAAAGTAAAGCGAGATAAAGTGAGAAGGCCACCTTTAACATAGCCTATATAATCTGTAAAAGACAAAGGAAAGGGAACAAACTGTGCTTTAAAATTATAGGCAAAGGTACTATTGTATGAATTGCCAAGAGTATTAAAAATTTCAGCGACTTCATTAACGTAATAACTTCTTCTCGCTTTTAAATCTACTTCTTGTATAAGATATATATCTGCATTTCTTTCTTTTAGAATATTTTTAATACCATTTAAATATCCTGTCATTACAGAAAGGTTATCGGTTTTTCCTTTTTTCCCACCATCCATTACAAAATCTTCATCGATTCCTAATGAGGCATAGCCTATATTAAAAGTCAAAGCAGTATATGTGCGGTTTAATTCAATGTTTTTATGAACAAGATTTTCTACTTTTAGAACTTCTATTTTTTTTGGTCTATATTCAAAAAGGGTCAAATAACCAAAGAAAAGTCCTACCAATAAAATAACAGATGCAAAAACTATACCGAGAATTTTTAGAAATCGTTTCACATGTACCCCTTACAACTATTTGCGTATAAAATCGTTATTAGATTATTATAACACAAGAATTAAAGACGCTCTCGAATATGTCGAGTAATTCGGTCTAGGGCTAAAACGGTTTGGGCGGCGCCAAGGTCTATAGCTTCTTTTGGCATACCCCAGACAATGGAAGATTCTTCGTCTTGGGCTATTGTGTAACCACCTGCTTCGCGAATTTTTAGCAGACCTTGTGCTCCATCTCTACCCATTCCAGTTAGAAGAGCTGCTATACAATTTCGACCTGCATGAGTGGCGACAGAGTCAAAAAGAGGATCCACCGCAGGACGTTGATTACACACTTTAGGGCCTTGCACAATTTTTATTGTTCGCTCTGTTCCATGAGCGCGAAGTAGCATATGAAAGTTTCCCGGCGCTACATAAATTGTTCCAATTTGCAGGCGATCTCCTTCCACCGCCTCTTTTACCCTTGCTCGACTTAGGTCGTTTAAACGCGCTGCAAAGGTGGCTGTGAAATGTTCAGGCATGTGAATAACTACAAGGGTTGGAGGAAAGTCTGGTTCCCATTCACGAAAAAGAACTTCGAGAGCAACTGTTCCACCTGTAGAGGCCCCAATAGCTATGAGTTGGTTTGTGGTGCGAATATTTGCTAAATACGATGCAGGTTTTGCATTTTTTTTAATAGATGCCGACCCGATAGATGGGGAAAGCGGTTTTGAAGCAATTGTAAGATGCTCTCGTAAACGGGATACGTTTGCAGCGCTAGCGGCAACTATACGATCTGCCAAATAGGGAATAACTTCTTCCACAGAAAAAGGTCCGCCTGGTTTTGGCACAACATCTACCGCGCCGAGTTCAAGGGCCTTCATGGCAGCTTCATTTGCTTCCTTTGCAAGAGACGAAACAATTATAACTGGCATGGGAGCTTGTTGCATGAGCAAGCGTAAAAAAGTTAGGCCATCCATACGAGGCATCTCTATGTCCAAGGTTATAACATCTACTTCCAATTTTTCGAGCTTGTCTCGGGCCACATAGGGGTCCATTGCACTACCTACAACTTCGATACGTGGATCTCGTGAAAGACGCTGGGTTAAAATTTCTCGAACAATGGCGGAATCATCCACTATCAACACGCGTATTTTATTCACTATTAATCCACCTTCCGGTAAAACGCAGAGCCTTCCTTGCGAAGAGATTCATTCAATGCAAGAAGAGCTTCCGAATGACCTACAAAAAGTAATCCTCGCGGAGCGAGATTACTTGCCAGTGTTCGTAATACGCGAATGCGACCTGGGTCATCAAAATAAATCATGACATTACGACAAAAGACGTAATCAAAATGGTTTTCGAATTCTATTGTTTCATGTAGGTTCAAACGTTTTATACTCAAATATTTACGTAAGCCTGGGCGAACTTTTAGGGTAAATTCATTTACACGCGTAAAATACGTTCGGAGTATTCGCTCATCTATATTTTGAAATTTGCTTATGTGATACGTTCCTCGGTTCATTGCCCTCAAAGATTCCATGTTTACATCAGAAGCTAGAACCTTAAAATCTCTCATCCCACTTTCTAGTAAGCTAATAATAATTGAATACGGCTCTTCTCCAGTAGAACTTGCCGCACACCAAATAAGAGGAGACCGGATTGACCGGCTACGAATATCTTCTACCAGACGAGAAAAATGCGCATCCTCTCTAAAGAAAAAGGTATGACCAACGGCGATTTCACGCAAAAACAAATCTACTGTTAGCACCTCTTCTGCAGCAAGTTTCTCATAAAATTCTGAAAGAATCAGGTCGTGAAGAGAAGCTATTTTTAGTAATTTCATTCGAAGATTATCGACCTTGTCCGCATTAAAATAAATCCCGTAGGTTTCATAGGACAAGGTTCGAAATCTTTCGAGTAATCGGTCATCGAGGAGAGGTTTCTCCCCGAAGCCGAATTTTGGAAGTAAGGGTATCAGAATTCTGAATCACCCTGGAATTCTGGATCATCGTCAAACTTAATCCGTTTACCTTTTTCCTTAATAGAATCGCGCCCTTCTGAGCGAACAGCAGGCAAGGAGCGAGACGATTTTTGGGGTCCAGGTCTAGACGCTGAAGCCTTTCGGTTATGGGAATCATTTATACCAGACCCCTCACCAAGAACTAAAATAGATAAATTATCTATAACTTCATTTAACGTAACAACCTGGCTTTGAAGTTCTTCAGCTGCGCTGGCTGTTTCTTCAGAGGCAGCAGCGTTTTGCTGAACAACTGTATCGAGCTGAATAATAGCCTTATTTACCTGACTAATGCCTTCGTCTTGCTGGCGACTTGCTGTTTCTACTTCCTTAGTCATCTCATTGGATTTTCCAGAATTCAACATAATTTCTTTGAAAATATCTGCAAGTTGTTTGGTAAGGTTTTGTCCCTCGTCTGTTTTCTGCAGAGTTAACTTAATCATTTGAGCTGTTTCTTTGGCGCTCGCAGCACTTCGGTTAGCGAGATTTTTTACCTCG
>DATFIA010000026.1:0-30708 GCA_035270545.1 Treponemataceae bacterium | reverse complement strand
TATTGAAATGGGAACAGACGAAGAAGCTCAATCTGCAATTGCAGCATTGAACGGATCAAGTCTCGATGGTCGTCAGATTAAAGTAAACGAATCTATCGATAAGCCACGTGATAACACACGCAGCAACTATCGCTACTAATTTATAGGTAATTCCTACGCAGCCTGAAATAATATTTCAGGCTGTTTTTTTTTGTCCAAATCCGTTAGGTAAAATCAATACACTTCTGACATGTGCACTCGAAAAATTTCATACATACTTCGAAATTGCGGAAGTGCATTTTCAAACACTTCAATTATAAGTGGATCAAACTGCGTTCCTTTTCCTTCCAGTATCATTTCTATAGATTCCTCAAAAGGGAATGTGGGGTGGGGGAAGTTTCCCCCTCGCTCCAGCCTCCTCCCCACCTAGAGAATCATCACCATAAAATAGCTAAATTACAAAATCTAGGTGGGTCCGGTGGCTTCTGCTACCCCCTCTCTTGAACATGCAGAAACAGCGCTTATGTTGCATTTGCAATGGGCAGTATTGAGTAAAAGAGTTATATTAAAATGCTATGAATGAGGTGTAAAAAATGGGAAAATTTGATCTTATACGTGAATTAAATTCCGACCACGCTATTTTAATA
Organism: Treponemataceae bacterium; assembly: GCA_035270545.1. Taxonomy (GTDB): domain Bacteria; phylum Spirochaetota; class Spirochaetia; order Treponematales; family Treponemataceae; genus Teretinema. The sequence continues at coordinate 30,082 of DATFIA010000026.1, read as the reverse complement.
TCAAAGCTCGACGCAATTCGAGAAGAAGGTTGTGTTAATTTAAAAGTACAAATCTTGCTAACTGAGATTCGTTCTATGTTGGTTGCACACCTTGGAAAAGAAGAAACATCTTTTTATCCCGCCATGCGGAAGGCTGCAGAAACTAATGAAAATTTGCGTGAAACCTTGCAAATAATGGGTACCGAAATGGAAGCTATTTCAGCTAAGGCCCTTACAATGATAGATAGCTGGCTTGCCGGTGAAGGTCTTGTCAGTTTTGCCTCAAATTTTAATGCTTTTTACACCCTTTTAGCAGACCGTATCAGAAGAGAAGAACATACTCTTTACTCTAAATTTCTAAAACTGTAACGAGTGTTTTTATGACAAAGTTTGGTTGACAGCAAATCCTTTGTCTTCCCTTTGTATCGCTGGGAGTGTACAGTACTTGCGACACTATTGCTAAGGAGACTTTGAATGTTTGATTATAAGAGTATTTTGCTTACGAGTAAGGCAAAACACAAAGAAGTATTGAAAAGAATGAGATATCTTTCAAAATTGAGTTCACCTAATTTTGATAAGGAAGTTCACTCCTATCATGAAGAAATATTTTCTAAAATAGATTGTACTAAATGCGGATTATGCTGCAAAAGTATGGGGCCTATTTTTCGAAATACAGATATTAAACATATATGTGCAGAGATAGGAACTTCACCTAAAGCGTTTATGGCGGAATTTCTTGAGCAAGATCCAGATGGAGTAGGGTATATGCTAAAAAAATTGCCCTGTCCTTTTCAAAATGAGGATAATAGCTGTTCAGTCTACGAGGTGAGAACGCTGTCTTGTGTAAATTTTCCACATACCTTGGAGAAGAATATTCAGCGAAGACTCGTGGGGCTCGCGCTTGATTCTCTTCATTGCCCTGCAGCCTTTATGATTTGTGAAAAAATAATGGCAAAGTTTTGAGAGATGTAATCCCTTCTCTTTTACTTGTTTTGATTTCCGTACGAAGAGAGGCGTCTTTCATAAGTTTGGAGCATTTTCCATTCAATAATGGGTATATTGTGCAAAAAATGAGCTTGTATTAAATAAAAATCAGTATTTTCGAGGGCTACTGCATGCATAAGGCTACTTCCGGCAAAGAAAACACATTCTTCACCAAAAAAACCACCACGATAAATTCGATCAACAATTTTTGAGTCTATAAGGACATCAAAGCAACCTGTTTTTACAACTATAAGGGCAAGATCTTCGGTGTTATCAATTCGCTGCCCTTTTTCGATTGAACGTATTACAAGGTGTGGCGCTATTGAATGAAGAACAGGAGATGAAACCATTTCGCCGAATAAGGGTGTTGTTTGGAGAAAAAAGGCACGTCTACAATTTCTCGCAACATCTGAAAATACAGCATTTCGTCTTATGAATGCCTCGTATAGCTTTAATGGGATTTTAAGGGCATTTACAATGCTTCGTGCACGATATGTCCATTGTGGAATAATAACTTCAAGAGCGCTTGCTTCTCCAATTAAGGTTCCAGCAGAGAGCATTGTTACTTCTTCAGTTTCCGTATGAATCATTTCTGCAACCCCAGTTATTATAAGGTAGACAGCTTCTGCAGTTGTATCTCTTTTTTGAATTACGAAGCCAGTGTTTAATGCTTCTATAGGACAATTGAGGAGCATATGAATATCGTTTCCTGCCGCATCTGGGAAATAAGAAACGAGCCACTCTTTTGCTTTTCTGCGAATATTATTTTCTGCAGAAGGAATGAGACAGTCCTCCATTCCAAAGGTAGAGTTTGTTCCTATTTCCATTTCCTGATGGGTGAGCTCTCTACTTAAATGTGAAAGCACAACTTTTTTTGAAGAGTCACTAATAAAATCAGTTGCCTCTCCATGAATCATGCCTCCTCCAACATCAATTTTTTTAATGTCAAAGGGCTTGTTAATCTGTGTAGTAAACTGATGATAGAGCTTTTCAGAAACCTCTGTGCGATTTTCTGCTTTAAGGAGCATTTTGTTTAACAAATCAAAAGAAGCCATATCTGCAAGGTGAGCGTATGTTTTATAGTCGTTATCCCAGAGTGTTCTAAAGAAAAGAACGTTTGTTTCTACAGGGTGAGGAGAAAACATTGGCTGAACTTCAAGGCCTGCTATGTTGTTCCATTCATTAAATTTGAGATCGTGAATTTCAAAACTACGCATAAATCGATTTTCGGGTACTCCCATAAGGGCCGAAAGTTTTTTCATAACCGAATTTCGTACAAGGGCTGTGCTGTAATATTTTATTCTATGATCTGTGTGAACAAGAGAGGTAAGGCCTGCAAAATGATCGTCATGCGCATGGGTATGAAAAATTCCTTCTATTTCATTTACGCTTATTCCTAAAGCAGTAAGACTGTCAAGAATATTTGGTCCAGTGTCTATAAGATATATTTTGCCCTGGAATATTATAATGCTAGACATGCAGGGTTTATTAGGGTTCCAGCCATCTCCCTCTCCAATATGTATGACAGAAAAATATTCCCTTTGTATATTGTGATATTCAAGAAGGACTGGAGATACGTAGGTTTCTCCTTCTTCTAAGTTTAAGTTTATTTCTTTGCTGTCACCATTAGAAGAAAAAAGGTAGCGGTTAATACCAAGCCGTTTAACCAAGAGGCCAGGTCTAATTTCACATTCTCCCGAAGTAAGGCTTACCATTTCCAAAATATCTTCGGTTTTACGTATATTTCCAAAGGCAAATGCCGTTTTAATTCTGATTATTTCATCTGCAATCTCAGGAAGAATTCCGCATGCAATTATTTCATCTTTATTTTCAAGCCCGTAGGTTCCTCTAAAAAGATATTCACCCACAGCGGTGAGTTGTGGTGGCATTCCTATAAGAAGAGGTTTTCTGCCAGTATTTCCAGGATGCCCTGGAATGATCATTCCTTGGCGGTAAAACATTTGAAGAATTGGAAACTCAGCAAGATTTGCGAATTTCCCTCCTTGCATAGCTATATCGGAAAGAAGGATTGCATTTGGTCCGGTTTCCCATAGCCCCTTGTCCCATTTTTTCTCATGAATAAGGCCTCGTTTAAGGAGTAACTTTACAACATCAGGGGGACAGCCACAGAGAATACTTAAACTGTGTTCGGGAATATTGAGGAGCCAGACGCCAGTACTAACCTCAATTTTTTCCATAATATAGAGAATCTCCTTTAGAGATAATTAATAATCTCCAATATAAGAAGTATGGTTTCTGTTTGACTGTTCTGTCAAATTTATAATTATTTTGCTATCAAAATGACTATATAGATGATACATTCTACCTTATTGCATGTGGGGAGAGATTAATGAAAGACACACGTATTACAGGTTTTACCCCTCAAGAAAAATACAATGCTGCAGATTGTTCCTTTGGGAATATGGAGCTTGCAGAATTAGTGGAACTTGCAAATACAAAAATGCCTTTTGGAAAATATGCGGGACGCTATTTGGTAGAATTGCCCGAAAACTATGTATTGTGGTTTAAAGGGAAAGGTTACCCCGAGGGAAAGCTTGGCGTACAATTACGAACAATTGAAGAAATTATAACGAATGGGCTTGAGTTTTTGTTAGTCCCTCTTATTAACAGATAGCGTGCGACTAAAGTACAACTCTCTCTAGTTTGTAGCGCGTCCTGCAGCTTCCGTTTTTTGTATCATGCGCAAAAATGAGACACCCTTAATAGTATCGTTTGGTTTAAAGTTTTTTCCATCAGGCAAGGTCATAAATTCCCATTCTATACAACCGAGAACCGAGTCAAAAAAAACGTCTGAAAGGGCAATGTCTGGAATTGGACTTAGCTGTGTCTTCTGGCTTTTATAGCGTGAAGAGTAGCGAGTAAGCAGTGTGGGCTTCCCTTGCCAGACACTATGTAGATGCCATAAAAAAAAGGCCGCATCTGAGCGTGAAAGAGTTGTATCTAAAAAAAAGATATTAAATTCTTTTTGCGGTACTAGTTGTTTTTCAAATAAAGAATTGGCAATTTTTTCTATTGGCCATACTGCGTCTCCGGTAATAAAAGAAAAAAGAGTTGTTTCTGATTGTATCATTGTAAGAGCATCTTTCCATAGAATTGCTTCTTTCGCTGCAATCTCTGTCGTTTTTATTGTAATCTGTGAACCCACAGACCGAAGATTCCATGCGTTTTCTCTCTTTTCTTTGTATGTTTCACGAAACACCGGAGGAAGCCTTGCAAACGCGGTATCAAAGGCTGCAACGGCCTCACTCCATCTTCCCAGTTCACAGAGTACTAATCCTTTTTCAATATCTATTATTGCCGTGTCATCTGTAAAATTTCTCCCTTTTTGAAGTATATCTAATCTCATTTCTGGTATGGTCTCTATTCTCGAAGCAAGAATCGTTACTGCTGGGTCATAAGAGACTAAATTATGAGCAATTTTAAGCGATTTTTCTGCGTTTTTTTTAACCCCCTCTATTAGGGAAAGTCTTCCAGACCATGCAGCGAGTCGGGCTCGAAATACAGTATCTTCTATTTTTTTTGACTCTAGTTCAGTTATAAGGATACGAGCTTTTTGTATGTTTTCTGGTTTTGGGTCTCGGTCTAAAGGCACAATAGCAAGTGTTAGTTCAGTAAGCTCTATTTCAAGAGAGTCATCTGTTAGACTAAGCATGCGGTCGCTCTGAAGAGATGAACATGAAATTCCACATAAACAAATAACACTGGTCGCGAGTACTAATGAAATTAAATTATTGCGAATTGGGTGTATGGTTTTAGCGTTCACGAAGCCTCCTAGCGTAGTTGCCAAGCATATAAAAGATTATCCATGCCAGTAGCTATGCATTCTATCTTTTTATCACCATTTAAATCTCCGAACCATGGAAGTCCCCATGCAGGTAAAGGAAATCCGTCTATGGGTTCCAAGGAATTAGAATAACCGTAAAGTGTATTTCCGTCTCCAGTTGCAAATATTTCAGACTCCCCGTCGCCGTTAATATCATAATGAACAAGAAATCCAGATTCCGCCAAAAGATCGGGAATAAGAAGAGAACTTGTAAAACCATTTAAATCAATTTTGAATAATTCACCCGTAGAAGAAAGAGCCCAAAAGAAGGTTCCATCAAAAATAGGTTGAAAGTAAAACACTCCATCGAGCTGGAGCGGAAACCCCGGCAACAAAATGCCTTCTTTGTCCACAACCATGAGTTCTCCAGCCTGTGTAAGAAATGCCACTTTCAGAACTCTTTCACTCACAAACAAAAGAGGGGAGCCAAAGGCTATTCCAGAAACTGGAACTGGCCAGCCAGAAAGAGGTTTTCCTTGAAGATCTGTTAGCCAAATTTCACCTAAGAAACTTTTAGGATAACTGGCCATAAAAGAAGATCCTTGAAATTCAATAAAAGAAGGTGGCGAGCGTAAAATACCCGTGAAGGGCATTGAAATATTTTTAAGAGCACCAGAAGAATCCATTACGTGTACAGATGAATCTTGGTCACAGAGGTAGAGATTGGAGTCAAAGGCAGCAGGTTCTGCGGAAATTTTAATTCCACTAGCCACAGGAAATCCACTTTGCGCAACAAGATTACCGTCTACAAGACTTACTTCTCCCCGTGAACTTACCACCCAGGCAGCAGCATTTTCGGAAGACCGAGGGTGGAATCCTTTTGCGGGAAGACACCAAAGATCATCTTCGCTTTCAAAACTAAAGGTTTCTCCCGTATCTGGGCGAAGACTTATAACATTTTTTTTCCCGGCAGAAATAAGGACTCGTTTTTCATTTTTTTGAGGAAACTGTAACACTTCTACTCTATTGCCAAGTTTTATATCAAAGCTCATTGGGTATCCTAGAATTGGTATAGGCCCTATGGCATTCCCCGAGCGAGCTTGTAAAGAAATAATAATTTTTTCTTTTCGAATTGCAATTTTAAATAAACCTTTTCCATAGAGTTGAAGTATTCGCTGAGGAACTCCTGATCCGCGGAGAAAAAAAGGAACCGAGCGGTCTAAGGAGTAATAGAGATTTAGGGCCGATTGATCTGAAGTTCCCGTTGTAAGATCTTTCCATAATTCAGTTTTAACAAGTATTTTATTTTGCCGCATAGCATTTACACAAGAGACAAGATTTTCTGGAGACTCAGAAATAAATAAAAATCCACTTTCTACAAGATAATAGGGAGACGGAACAAAAATATCCCAAAGGCGGAGCAGTGCGGAAAGAAAATCTGGCAATCGTAAGCGAGGAATTCGCACTCCGTCGAGCACTACAGAATTATCTCCTGTAAGAGCAAAGGAGCTAAGAAGTTTTTCAAATACTTTTTTTCGCTCTACTTCATTTGAAATGCGTACGGAAAAAACTGGTTTCGGCTTCCCTTCTAAACCAAAAACACCAATTTCATTCCCTGTCCAAGAATATAAAAGTTCATCTAGAGAAAGGCCGAGAAGAAGACGGCTAGATGTATCAGCTTTTTTAAGTAAGGGTGCAAGTTCCTCTTTTTTTATTGACAAAGCAATATCCATAAGCGTGCGTAAAGGAGCTGCCGAAATAATGCTAGAATACTGTGTTTTTTCAGGTAGATTTCCTAAAAGAGCCGGTATGCGTGAATCTACAGTAAGAACAGAGGCAAGAGCTTCAATATTTGACGAAAGGGGGATAAAACTTTCAATTTGAATAGTTTCTTTGCCAATAGAAATTCGGGCTTCTGTAAAGCCTGTGGTAGCAAGAGAAGCAATAAGATCTGCAATGTTAGAGGGAATGTTTTTGTTTTCACTTATAGAAGAAAGAAATTGTGTTCCGTCTACTAAAATTCCAGCATCAAAATCGTTCGATGAAAAAAGTCTCTCATTTGTTTCTTGTTTTTCGTTAAATTGTACATTTCCCATTAATATGGATTCAAAAAGAGATGCATTATTCGAGACAAGAAGAAGATTTTTCCAGGGCTGAATAAAAAGAACCATACCCTCCTCTGTGCGGAATTCAAAACGAGAAAGACGTCCAGATTGAACACGATATAAACCCGGTATAGTCATTTTGGAAATAATTCCCGGTAACAACCGTGAAAAAAGAGAAAGACTCGTCATGTCCCAAGCGAGCACAAAGGAACCGTTTTCAAACATGCCGGCACAAAGTTCTCCTTTACCAACAAATCGCATAATAGGATTAGACAGAATTTGTTTTTCGCGAATAGAAGAAACAATCGGAGTCAGCGAACTGAAGGCCGGATCTGCTAAAACATCTTCAAGGCCCTTGTGGGAAAAAAGGTGATCTGCTGCGCGCACAACTTGAGGCACACGAAGATACACTGAAAATGAAGCTGGAATAACCGAATCTGGCGAGATACGTCCAATAAAAGAGACTCCAATCAGTAGCACCGGAAGGGCAATAAGGGCGAGAAAGCAAATTAAAAAGGCTTTTACGATACGAGCACCTATCGATTTTCGTTTTTTTTCCATAGAAGTAATTTTCCACTGTAATCGCTAAAAGGTCAATTATATATCTTCAATCTCTCTTGCCAGACAGAATATTTCTGTTACAATGACTCTACGGAGATTAAATAGATGTTCAAAACAATAATAGGCTTTATTAAAATTGGTTTTTATCTTATAAAAACTCGGCCTCGTCTTAAAATTGCGAAACAGCTCGACAAAGAGGGAAAAATTGCAGAACGAGATGAAATGGTTAGTCTTGGTGTGAGCGAATGGGCTCGTGTCATGGTAGAAATCGCAGGTTCGACTGTAGAAGTGATTGGTGAAGAGCTCATTCCTCAAGATACCGCAGTTGTATTTGTTGGAAATCATCAAGGATATTTCGATATACCCATATTGCTCGGCTTTATTAACAAGACAAAGGCTTTTATTGCAAAAATTGAAATTCTTAAAGTTCCCATCCTTTCAGACTGGATGCTCCTCATGCAATGTACCTTTCTCGATCGCAAAGATATGCGTCAGTCGGTTAGGGCTATGCGCGAAGCTGTGGAAACAGTAAAAAAAGGTTATTCTCTTGTAATTTTCCCCGAAGGCACCCGTAGTAAAGGTGGTCCCGTGGCTGAATTTAAGGCCGGAAGTTTTAAACTTGCTATTAAAGCTGGTGTTCCCATTGTCCCAATTACAATTGATGGCTCATGGCGCATTTTTGAAGAAAAAGGCAAGTTTATTAAGTCTCACGTAAAAGTAACTATTCACCCAGCTATTCCACTTGCCGACCTCTCTAGAGACGAAGTTGCAGAACTTCCCTCTCGCGTTCAAAACATAATAGCCTCGGCTTTACCACTAACTTCAAAAAAATAAGTAGGGCGGCTCTAGGACCATGAACGCTCTGCGTTCATGGTCCTGAACACTCTTTCCGCTTGTATCTTTTGCGCCTACGCAAAAGGATACCGCTGCAATCGTTGCCGCAAGAGTAGCAATCTGCCTCCAGAGCGTGAACTGGCAAAAAAAGGTTTTCTTGAAATTAAACCCCGGCACGCTTTCGCCGCAAGATCTACCAATAATGTAGGTGAAGAATTTTAGCAAGTCTTTGTATTGCAAAGACTTGCTAAAATTCTCAAAGAGGTAATTGCAAAAGGAACCTACTTTTGCAATTACCTCCATAAACATACATTATTCGTATTACGTAATGTAGTGTATAATGTAAGCAGATATAATATGTAACAAAGAGGTTTATCGTGTTTAAGTATATCAAATCTTTTTTTTCGGCCTTGAATGCAAATTCGCATCCTGGCGATATTGCTCATGCCGTTTCCTTAGGTCTTTTTTTGGCCTTAGTGCCCAAAGGAAATATTTTGTGGATATTTCTTTTCGTGTGCTTTCTTTTTGTGCGAGTAAATAAGGGAGCCTTTTTTATCTCTCTTATTTTATTGAGTTTAGCGGTTCCCTTTTTAGATGTTGCCGTTGAATATATCGGCTACCTTGTTTTATCCATTCCTTTTTTGCAAAGAGTGTATGAAATCTTGTTTAGTATTCCCTTCGTTGGTCTTACTCGGTTCAATAATACCATGGTTGCAGGAGGGTTTATTACAGCTCTTTTACTATATATACCGGTATATTTTATTTTCCACATTCTCGTTGTACAGTATAGAAAAGTACTTCAACCTAAATTAGTAAATAGCAAGGTGGCGAAAATTTTTATGAAATTACCCATTATTAAGCAGATTGTGAATGCTCCGGATCTTTTGGGGTTACAAAAATGAAAAAGACAATAAAACCACCAGCTTTGTTTCGTAAAGTATATGTAGAAAAAAAATTCCATAAAAAAGTATTAAAAAAACTGTATATTCCTACAGATAAATTGTATGTTGAATCCTTTTTTACTGCTTTTACCGATCCCAAAAAAGGGCCTTGCTATAAATTTAACCCAGAAACGGTACTTTCAAAAGCTGATTCTAAACGTCTCGCTCGAATAGCTAAACAGATTAAAAAACAAAAAGGGCGATTTGATTTTGTAGGTATTGGAGTTTCTGTTGCTTGTATAGCAATTCTTGTTCTCTCTCTTACCGTGTTTAGAAATTCAATTGCTCGTTTTGTGTTAGTTACAACTTTAGAAAGCACCTTTGGTGCACGAGTCGATATTGCTTTGGTCGATGTAGATTTATTAGATGCACGTTTTACGCTTGTAGATCTTGAAGTTGCAAATAAAAAAGAACCCATGCAGAACTTGTTTGGCCTTGGGAAAATGGAATTATATTTTGACCTTCTTGAACTCTCCAGAGGTAAACTCATTTCTAACAATGTCGAAGTTTCTGGCGTAACATGGAATACTGCACGTTCTATTTCTGGAGCCCTACCTCCTAAAAAGCAAAAAAAGATAAATGAAAAACAGGCTCGAGCGAAAAAAGAGGCAAGCTCTACTAAACCTAATTTGGTTAGTGCTGCTATTGGAACCGAGTTGAATAAATTAAAGTCTGGCATTTCCATTGATTCTGGAATTGGCGCTGTTAAAGATCAATTTAATCCGGTAGCTTACTTTGAAACACAAAAGGAATCTCTCCTTACCCCTGCAATTGCCTCACGGATTCAAGCAGAAGTGCCTGTTTTAGTTGGTTCTTGGCAAACAAAAAGTACTGAAATTACCAAAACAGTAGATACTGTTATACAAGATGGATCTAAGGTTTTAAAAATTAATGTGCCGGGTATTAAAACAGTGCAAGAAGCTAAAACAGCTTTAGAAGAAATTAATAACGCTGTTAAAACAGTTGAAAAAACTAATTCTACTGTTTCTACTTTGGCAAAAGATATATCAGCAGATGCTAAAATGGTTAGCACCCTCTCTCGTGAGGCTGAGCAAGCAATTAAAAATGATGCCTCTCGTGTTAAGGACTTAGCCGAATCAGTTAAATCTTTCGATTTAGCCGATGGAGGCAATCTCGTCTCTGGCATTTTTGAAACTTTTACTATTAGCACTTTGGGTGCCTATTATCCTTATATGGAAAAGGGTCTTTCATTACTTAAAAATATTCAGACTTCAAATACAAAAACCAAAAAACAATCCCTCAAGGCAAAGTCTACTGTCGTTTCGCGTCTTCCGGGGCGAGATTTTAACTTTGGAGATGATTCATCTCCTCGTATTTTGTTTAAGAACATTCATCTTTCTGCTTTAGATTCAGCTTCATCTCTTTCGGCAGATGCTCGGGTGCAAAATGTTACCAACGACGCCGATAGACTTGGCTCTCCTCTTATTTTCAACGGAGAAGGAAAATTTAAGGCTTTAAAGTTCGCTCTAGATGGAACGGTAGATCTTCGACTCGGCGCTTCGGAAATTGTTGACACTGCAGTGAGCGGGCGTGGTCTGTCTCTTTCCTTGGGTGACTCAGATTCCGAAAAGATTCCCGGTCTGCCTTCAATAAAAGGAAGTCTTGAGCTTGCTGGAAAAATTTCTGTAGCCGCAGATGATACTCTTCGCATTTCTGGAGAAGGGCACGTGTATGACGCTGTTGTAAAAGTAAAACCCTTTGAACCTAGTATTCTTTATTCAGCATATTCAGGAGTGTTTTCACGAGTGAAGTCTATTGATGCCGACTTACTAGCGACAATTTCCCCAGATGCAGGGGTTAAAATAAAGGTACAAACAGATCTTGATTCAATTCTCGCTTCGGCTCTCAAGGAAGAGGCTGCTGCTCAGATTGAAAAATTTAAGGCAGATGTTATAAAAGCGGGGAATGCATATCTAGAAGAACAAAAAGAAATCTATTCTGCAGAAATTGCTCGCGTTACGGATGTTTTGGATCGTGCAAATCTTTCGGTTAAAAATTTCGAAAACTATCAAGAAACGATTGAAATAAAAAAGAAAGAAGTTGAAGCCCGTATAAATTCTTTAGTTGGCGATACAGCTGCTGCTGCCAAAAAGGCAATTCAAGATATTGCCGACAAAGCAGCAAAAGAAGCCGAAGCCGCCAAACAAGCAGCCGAAAAAGCCGCCAAAGAAGCTGCCGAAAAAGCTGCAAAAGAAGCAGCTGAAAAAGCTGCGTTAGAGTTGAAGAAAAAACTTCCAAAATTCTAAAATCATTAAATGCTCCTGGAGGGGCTTCCCTCCAGAGGCCACTTTAGTTCTAACGGCTGCACGGAAAAACGTTCGCCTACCTAGGGTTATCATACGCGCGGGCTGCGCGGAACGACCCTCTCCTACGTGTAGCGTTCTGCCTCAGTTTTCCTCCTTTGAATAGAACCTTGCCAAGACCCAATCTCAGATTGTATACTGATTAAAATGAAACCCCTTATACGAGTAGGCCTTGTTGTAACTGGACTTCTGGTTGTATTTTCTCTTTCTCTATCTATTTTATTGCTCCGGGGCTTATTTGTTCGGACTTCAGCGGGAGAACCTTCTAGAGAAACAGACTTGGCTCATTTTTCCCTGTTCGTTCCCAATAATCGAAATGACGCACTTGAATCTCTTATTAACGGGGCTAAAGATACAGCAACTGCTTTGGGCGTTGCTCTTTCTATACATCCTTTAGATACACGGGCAACAGCTCTTCACATGGCACGCTGGACTAAGATTAATGGGGTTATAATTTTTTCTGATGGTGATGAAAATCTCATTCTTTCAAAAATTGAGACGCTTAGGGCTGATAAAATTCCAGTAGTCCTTATAAATCATAATATTCATTCAGAGCGTCCATGGCCATTTGTTGGAACTAATAATTTTGATTTAGGTAAAAAAGCTTCTTCTTTAATTAACAAGGAACTAAGTTCGGAACTTCGCATTGCTGTTTTGTATACCGATAAAAATCCTGCGGTACGAAGCGAGCGAGAGTTGGTAGAAATGGGTGTTTTTTCTGGCTTAAATGGTATTCCCTCTACTATCATTCCATCTGGTCGCATTGCAATAAATCCTCGGGATGCAGAAAACCGTATATATGAACTTGTGAGAAATAATCCAAAATTACATGTGATTATTTTTACTGACCCTGAAGATACTCTTGCTGGAACTCAAGCTCTTGTCGATCTAAACCTTGTGGGCCGTGTTCAGATTATTGGATACGGGGATACCCCAGAAATAAGAGAATATATTAGAAAAGGTATTATTAATGGATCTTTATCTACCAATGCTCGGCTAACGGGAGAACAAGCTGTTCAATCTTTGCTTGAATTGTATAAAAGCGGTTATACATCGAATTCGGTAGATATAGGCATAGATATATTGACAAAGGAATCTATAAAAAAATGAAAAAGTATTTATATAATTCATTTCGAATACAACTTCTCGTCAATATTTTGTGGATTGTTCTCATTCTCGTTATATCTTCTGTGTATATTTTATTTTCTACTATTCGAATACAAAACTTCGTTAGTGACAGTTTTGGGAAACAGCAACATCTTAGAGATCTCCAATTTAGTCTTGAGGAATTTCAAACTCCGTTTTTAGACTATATTTCAACTCGCTCTTCAGATGCACTTTCGACAGTACTCATCTATTCTCAAAATATACGAAGTTCTTTACCTCAAACAAAACTGTTACCATTAGAAAATAACGCTTTAAGGGAAAAAGAACTGTATGCTTTGTATTCATCCTATCTTGATTTAGCAGATGAAGCTATAGAAGAAAAAAGACGCATGGATGTTGCTGCGTATACTGCGCGCTACGATGAAATGCAATATATCAGAGAGTTTATAGAAACAGAGATAGATATATTAACTACACAAAGATTTGCTTCTCAACAAGAAGAGTATTCTTTGTTTATTTCTGGTTCACGGAACATTCAACTTATAAACTTGTTTTTTATTATCTTTGTTTCACTTTTCTCTGTCTTTTTTTTAATTCATGTAATTGATCGTCTAAATGAACCAATGCAAAATCTTTCCAGCATGGCTTCTCAAATTTCTGCTGGTAATTTTGAAGTAGAAGATGTGGGTATGTCTTCGATAAATGAAATTGACCATGTAGTTGAAGCTTTCAATCGAATGAAAAAAGATATTTATACGTATATAGAAGAATTGCGTTGGCAGAGAAATGTCGAACAGGACTATATGAAAGAGCGGGTACGTAATATGAAGATGGAGCAGGTAATGCATCGCATGGAGCTGTATACCTTACAGGCGCAAATGAATCCACATTTTTTGTTTAATACATTAAATACGGGAATACAACTTGCAATTGTGGAAGGCGCGGAAAGAACCGGCGAATATATGGATCATCTTGCGAGACTTTTCCGACATAACTTAAGAGAAAAAAATGTTGTTGTTTCATTGCGTCATGAAATAGAAGGTTTAGAATCTTTTTTTTATATTCTAGGTGTTCGCTTCCCTAAAAATTTAGACCTTATTTTAGATTGCCCTGAAGACTTATTAGATAGACATCAAATTCCAGCTTCAATACTTCAGCCTTTGGTAGAAAATTGTGTCGTTCATGCCTTTAAAAGAACCTCTGAAAAAAATTCAATAATAGTGCGAGTATTTGAGGAAGGGTATCGTCTCAATCTTTCGGTTACAGATAATGGATGCGGTATGGAAACGAAAATAATTACACAACTTCTTTCAAATGCAGGTTCGGTATCAGAAACAGATGAAATTAATTGGGGCCCAAAAGTTACTGGCTTAGAAAATGTAATTCATAGAATTAAGTTTTTTTTCCCAGATGACCCAGATGTAATCAAGATTCGCAGTTCAATAGCTGAGCAATCTACGGCAGAATTTGCTGCTTCAAGTGTGACGGGAACAGAAATTCTTGTAAGCATCGACACGAGGAGAGATCTATGTATAGCGTTTTAATAGTAGATGACGAGGAACCTGTTCTCGACAGTTTTGCTTTTATGCTAGATGGAAAAATTCCCGACTTTAATCTTGCTGGAAAAGCTCGCTCTGGTTATGAGGCCATTAAATTATTGTATGAACTTAAACCTGATGTTGTCTTTATGGACATACAAATGCCGGGATTAGACGGGCTCGACACAATAGAAGAAGTTCATGAAAAATTCTCAGAAACTATTTTTATACTCTCAACAGCATTTGAACGTTTCGATTTAGCATGTAGAGCTATTCCTCTTGGTGTGCATGCTTTTCTCGTTAAGCCTGTTACTAAGCAGATGTTTCATGAAACTCTTACTTCTGTTGCAGAATTGCTCGATTTACGAAAGAAAAAACAACAACAAAAAATAGGATCTAATAAAGACGAGGTTCTCTTTCAGCAATATATGAGTTCTGAGATATGGAAAGAACAAAGTGATGAACAATGGAATTACTGGCGGCATACATTATCGATTGATTCAAATTATGGACAGGTTTGTTTAATTAATCTTGATTCAGAAAATGAAAACCGATTTAATCTTCTTAAAGAAAAATTATCAAAAAAGAATAGATTCTTTTTTTCAGAATATCTCAATTTTGGTTTATTCCTTTTTCCTGGCGACATTCCTTCTTCTACATTAAAACTAGCTATTTCGACGGCTTTAGCAGAAACAGTTTCGCACGAAGAGGCTTGCTGTGTAGGCTTTGGTCCTCTCGAAGAAGGGCCTCGTCTTTATCTTTCGTGCATAGCCGCTTTAGAAGATATTCGAAGTAAAAAAAGTACAATTCAAGATAAAATTTCTAGCAGACTTAAAATTATACAAATTAGACGAAAAATAGGTCTTGCCGATGCACGGGAACTTCATGCACTTTTTGATTCTTGGTGGCAAGAAGTTTTTAGTTTTTATTCATTTAGTATTGGCAAAGCAAAAATGGTTTCGTTTTTTACCCTTTTGGTAGACGATGTTTGTGGCTGTTATCAACCTCAGGGAGAAGAAGAAGAGCCCTTTGATCCTGCAGTAGAAATCTTTGAATTAGCGGATATGAATGAATGGAAAGATTGGTCTCGCTCAGCTTTTGCTCGTCTTTGCAATATTGCAGAACGGAGAAAAACGAGTGCCTTACCAATTCCCCTTATAAAGGCTCTTTCCTTCATTGAAGGAAATTTTGAAAAACAGATACAGTTGTCAGATGCAGCAGAATCGGCATCTATTTCTTCTGCTTATTTGAGTAAACTATTTGCTTCTCATATAGATTCCTCTTTTGTAGATTACCTTACTCGACAACGAATAGAGAAAGCAGTGTCCCTTATGAATACAGGGGGCTTGAGTGTTAAGGACATAGCTTTTCGAACAGGCTATCAGGATCCAAATTATTTTAGTAAGATTTTTAAGAAAATAATGGGAGTGTCTCCAACTAAGTACCTCCAAGGGGTGAGTAATGAATAAAAAACACGCTATACGAATAACTTTTTTTGTAGTCGCTGTACTTTCTTTTTTTAACGTCTCATGTGCCCCAAAAGAAAAAACAGAGCAAAATCATAAAGTTGTCATTGGGTTTTCAATAGCTACTGATACCTTTATTATTGAGCGTTGGAATAAGGATATAAAAATATTTTCAGGAGCAGCTCGAGACCTTGGCGCCGAGGTGGTTGTTCAATTATCTGCTGGTGGAACCAAAGAACAAATAGCTCAGATTAACTTCATGCTTAATCGTGGAATCGACGTTCTCGTAATCATCGCTCATGACTCAGAATTACTTTCAGGAGTTGTTAAAAAAGCCAGAGATGCGCATATTCCAGTCATAGCCTATGACCGGCTTATAATGGGTGTTCCTATAGACGCCTATATATCATTTGATAATAAAGAAGTAGGGAGACTATTAGCAAGATCTCTTTTAGATTCTGTTCCAAAAGGTAATTACCTAATAGTTAACGGTTCAACACGAGATAATAATAGTTATGAAGTGAATTTTGGTCTTCATGAATTATTGGATCCTTTTGCAGAGCGAAAAGATATTGTTATAGTCGAAGAAATATGGCTTGAGCAATGGAGTTCAGACGAAACTCGACTCAGATTTGGAGAATTCTTAGAGAAACGAACTGATATCGACGCTATTTCTTGCGCCAATGATCAAATAGCGAGTGCGGTTATCCAATTGCTTTCTGAATACAGACTTGCGGGAAAAGTTGCGGTAGTAGGACAAGACGCAGATGTTGGAGCTTGCCAAAAAGTGATGGAAGGGACTCAACTCATGACAGTTTATAAGCCTATTGCGAAGCTCGCCACACGAGCTGCGACTCTTGCGGTAGAAATTGCCAATGGAAGAATGCCCAAAAGCGATTTGAACATTGACAATAGAAGTGAAAACTCTATTCCCTATTTTCTTGAAGCACCTCTTGCAGTAACCGCTAAAAATATGGATACCACAGTAATTTTAGACGGATTTCACTCTAAAGAAGATGTATATCGTAACCTAGTTGAGCGAGCAAAAAGCGCGCCATAATTTTTTTTATAAATAGAGGATCTTGCAAAACTCAGGAAGTTTTGCAATTACCTCAATAGGCTTTCTATTTCTCGAATAATAAGTGCCTGTTTTTTTTCAGATATATTGAGTGAATCTAGTGCATCTCGGTGTGAATGCAACGTTGTGCAGGTGACTATGTTTTGGGCAATAAGGCGTTTAGCATCTTGCGGGTGTAGGGTAGAAAGAAGCGTAACTGGAAAAGTTTTTGTCGTGTTTATGAGATCTTTAATGCCATGCCCAAAGGGGTAGTCCCAGGAAATGAGCTTAATTCCATAAAAGGCTGAATATTGCATTGAATCGGTTGAAAAACGGGTATTTGTTGCAACCCAGGTAGAAAACTCAAGATTTGAATATTCTGGCATTTTTTTTCTTAGTTCAATAATATCTTGAACTCGAGAATGAACATAGAGCGGCACTTGTATGCTTACATGGCTTCCTTGGAGTTGACTGTATTTACACTCAATAAGATATTGTGCGCCTTTTCCTGTTGCTATAACGTCCATTTCATGCGTGATGCTTTGTCCCTGAACAACAATACCTGTTTGTACATTAAAACCTTGTTTGCTAAAAATTTCTCCCATAAATATTTCGAAAGGGTATCCGGAAGATCCTAGCTGCATGAGAGCATCTTTTATTCTATAACGGCTTGCAGCGGTTTTTCTTCGGTGTCCGAGTTGAGATAAAGCGCGGGAATATATTTTTTTTGTTGTAACTCCGCTTACCAGCCATTTTTCAATATCTAAAAGAATTTCCTGTGCCATACCTTCATCTGCACCTGCAGCACGAAGAGACTGAAGAAGTTTTTCAGGGGCAAAGGGTTCCATGTCTCCAGAAGCTTTTTGAATCATAATAGTGTTTGGTGTAATAGTATCTCGCATGGAAAAAAGTGTAACACAATAGCCGATTTCGGTCACCTGAAAATATTTTCTTGTTCTTATTGACAGAAACAAGAAAATTACATTATAGTTCTTTTATACATCAGTGTTTCTACGCGTAGTAACGCAATAGTATAATTAAATCTGATACTGGAGAGAAGTCTATGCAGAAAAAGCGGTGCGATTCAGTTTCTATTTCCATTTCAGGCGAGCGATATACACCATTTGCACTTGCCAAAAAACTTCATGCAAGCTCTATTTTAGAGTCTTTGTCTTTTACCCATGGGAGAGATAGGTATTCGCTTATTTTGGTGAATGAAGCCTTTCGTATTATTCAAGATGAGTCTGGGGTGTTCTTTTCAATAGAGGGAACGAGGCTTCCTTATTCTGGAGGCGATATTCTCGATGCGCTTGTTTCTGTTGCAAGCCAAAACGTATTACCACCCGATGGTATCCCCTTGCCAGGAGCTGGAATTGGATTTCTCGGTTATGAATTTAGTCAGCGCTGTGACACTATTACTTTCGCCAATCAAGTTGATACAATCGGAGTT
This sequence comes from Treponemataceae bacterium, assembly GCA_035270545.1. Taxonomy (GTDB): domain Bacteria; phylum Spirochaetota; class Spirochaetia; order Treponematales; family Treponemataceae; genus Teretinema. Next base: position 11,952 of record DATFIA010000026.1, on the reverse strand, counting down.
CCCGAATCAGCTTTCATTGTAGGGCACATTTATTTAGTTTATGATCATTTTACCGAAATTATACATATCTTTGGTCTTAATTACGAACAACACGAAATAGACCTTGAGTCTGCAATTGCAGATGTAAAGACTCGCCTAGAAGACCTTGATTTTTCCTATCTTTCACCTCCTTCTACATCTTTCCCCTGTACGGAGACTTCCAATGAGTCTGTAAATAAAACGCAGTTTATTGCCGGCGTGGAGGCTATAAAAAAAGATATTGAAGAAGGAAATTTACTTCAATGCGTTATGTCTCGTCGCCTTGAGCTAGAATCTTCTGAATCAGCACTCGAGGTGTATCGCCGTCTTCGATCTAAAAATCCTTCACCCTATCTTTTTTATCTAGACTTTACTTCGTTTCAATTAGTGGGTGCTTCTCCAGAAAGTCTTGTTCGTGTACGAGATTCTGTTGCTTCTATTCGCCCAATAGCTGGAACAAGGCGCCGAGGAAAGGACGCTCAAGAAGATGCCGCTCTTCAAAAAGAATTACTCGAAGACCCCAAAGAGAGGGCAGAGCATCTTATGCTGGTAGACCTTGCTCGTAACGACTTAGGGCGGGTTTGTCTCCCCGGCTCTGTTCGGGTTACTCGAAATATGGGCGTAGAATCGTTTAGTCATGTTATGCATATCGTTTCCGATGTTGTTGGTCAAACTGCAAGTAGTACTCGAGGTATAGAAGTTCTAAGATCTGCCTTCCCTGCGGGAACTGTATCTGGGGCTCCAAAAATTAGAGCTATAGAAACCTTATCTCATTTAGAAAAAGAAAAACGAACTTTTTATGCAGGCGCTGTTGGCTATATAGAGCCAGATGGAGATCTCGACTTTTGTATTGCTATTCGGTGTGCATTAAAAAAAGGAAAAAAATGGGTTCTTCAAGCAGGTGCGGGTATTGTGCATGCATCTGATCCAGAGCGTGAATGGGAAGAAACAAACGAAAAACTTATGGCCTTGCGCGCAGTACTCGAAGGAGAATCTTCATGATTATTTTAATAGATAACTACGATTCATTTACCTACAATGTATATCAGTATCTTGCCCGTCTTTCTTCCGAAGACGTTCGAGTGGTACGGAATGACGAAATAACTGTTGCAGAACTCGCTTTACTTAAACCCTCTCGTATTGTGGTGTCTCCAGGCCCTGGAAGGCCTGAGGATGCTGGTATTTCGGTCGAAGCAATACGGTATTTTGCAGGTAAAATTCCCATCCTTGGTGTTTGCCTCGGGCATCAAGCCATTGGATATGCTTTTGGTGGAACTATTGTGAAAGCGCGATTTATAAAACATGGTATTGCAGAAGAAATGGCTCTCGACGGCAAGGGTTTATTCCGAACAGTTGGCTTAAAAGGAACCTTTACTCGATACCATAGTCTTGTTATTCAAGAGTCCTCTTTACCAGAATGTTTAGAAGTTACTGCTCGCTCAAGCGACGGAGATATTATGGGCGTTCGGCATACAATTTTCGATATTGAAGGCGTTCAGTTTCATCCCGAATCTATAGCTTCAGAACAAGGTGAGGCAGTATTAAAAGCGTTTCTTTCATACAGAAGAGAAGGTCTTTCTTTTACACGAGTATTATCAAAACTGATGGCCGGCGGCGACATGACACAGGTTGAAGCAGAGATTTTTATGGAAGATCTTACCGAAGGATCGCTCGACGAAAGACAAACGAGTGCGATCCTTACCGCCTTGTCTACGAAGGGGCCCGCTGCTATAGAAATTGCCGGATGCGCCTCTGTTTTGTGCCGAAAGAAAGTTCCTGTTCCAATACAAAAGGAACTTACAGATATTGTAGGCACCGGTGGCGATGGGCTTGGAAGTTTTAATATTAGTTCAATGGCGGCTTTAGTTGCAGCCTCTTGTGGTGTTGCAATAGCAAAACACGGAAACCGTGCGGTATCGAGTAAGTCTGGTTCTGCAGATTTTTATGAGGCTCTCGGAATTAAAATTGATCTTTCTGCTGAACGTACCGCCCAGATTATCAATCAAACTGGTTTTGGATTTTTATTTGCACCGGTATATCATAGTGCCATGCGTTTTGCAGCTCCTGTTCGAAAATTGCTAGGAGTTAAAACAATAATGAATTTGGTTGGACCTTTATCGAATCCTGCAAGTGCACAGTTTCAGATGCTTGGAGTTTATGCAAAATCGCTTATGCTTCCAGTTGCAAAAGCATCAAAAATGCTTGGTTCTCGCAGAGTTATGGTTGTATATAGTGAAGACGGCATGGACGAAATTTCGCCTTGTGCAAAGACTCATGTAGTGGAAATAGGTGAAGACGACATATTAAAAGAATATATGATAAATCCGGAAGATTTTGGAATTTCGGGTTGTTCCCTGGAAGATCTTTTGGGTGGTGATTCTTTTGAAAATGCGCGTCTTGCAAAAGAGGTTCTAGAAAACAAAGGAAGCGCAAGTATTCGCCATGCTGTGGCTCTTAATGCGGGGGCTACAATATATATATCTGGCAATACAAAAACCCTAAAAGAAGGTTACGAAAGAGCTCTTGTTTCTTTAAAGGATGGCTCTGTGAGTCGCAAAATTGAAGAAGTTAGGGAGGCCTCTTGTGTCTGATATTTTAGACGAAATAATTCGCCTGCGTAGAGAAACGTATGCAAAACAGGGTCCTTCCTTTGGAGAGACTATTCCAAAAAGAAGAACTCGGCCGGTTCTGCCTTTTTTACCTGAAGCTGGTGTTATTTTAGAAATTAAACGAGCATCTCCTTCCAAGGGAGATATTGCACCAGAACTCGACCCTGTAACTCTCGCTCTCCACTATGAAAAGGCTGGGGCTACCTCAATTTCGGTATTAACAGAACAGTCGTTTTTTAAGGGTTCCCTCAAAGACCTTGTTTCTGTTTCTTCCGCATGCCCAGATACTGCATTTTTACGAAAAGATTTTCTTTTGTACGAAGATGAAATAGAGATTTCTTATCGCTGTGGAGCAGATGCCGTTCTTCTTATTGCTCGAATTCTCGAATTACCACTATTATTAAAAATGGCACAATTGTGCCGTTCTTTTGGAATGCTTCCCTTTATTGAAGTTCGATCAGAAGCCGATCTTGCAAAACTAGCTGTGGTTGCAAAGAGCGTAACGGTGCTTGCAGGAGTTAATTCTCGAGATCTTGCAACATTTCAAATTGATCCCCTCGTTCCTGCGCGGCTCATTTCTCGCCTTCCCTGTAGAGCTGTTTTTGAGTCCGGGGCCTCTACAGCTGAAGCATGTCAGTTTGCCCGGAGACTTGGATTTTACGGAATTCTCATAGGAGAAGCAGCCGCTCGTAATCCTGAATATGCGAAAACCCTCGTCTCTTCGTTTCTTTCTTCGCATCCGGATTGGGTGGGGCTCTTTTGGAGGGAAGTTGCACAGCGTAAAAAAAAGTTTCCACTCGTTAAAATTTGCGGCCTTACAAGAGTAGAAGATGCCCTCCTTGCTTCTTCCCTTGGAGCCGACCTCCTTGGCTTTGTGTTTGCAGAAAGTCCCCGTTGTGCGAGTACTTCTGTGGTCCGCGATATTTCTTCTCAGCTAACTGTTTCTTCTTCCTCACAAAAGCGCCCTTTACTGATAGGGGTAATAACTTCGGTGGATTCAAATTTTGCCCGGGAAGCACTATCTCTTGTCCTTGAAGGCGTTCTCGACGCTATACAGTATCACGGGGATGATTTTGCATCGATTGTATCAGAATTAGAAAATGCTGGAGGCCCAAATGGTTTGGGTCGCTACGCTGTTATACGACTTGGAAGTACCGACGATCTTAGCCGAGTAGAAGAAGCAAAAAAGAGAGGGGAACCTCGTGTCTTGGTTGATGCTCGAGTTGATGGAATTTTAGGAGGTACGGGAACTCTTATTTCAAAAAACCTCTTGAAAGATCTTTCTGCCAATAGTCAGCTTTGGCTTGCGGGTGGAATAAACGCTTCAAATGTCAGTTATATAATAACAGAGTACTCACCAGAATTAATCGATGCTTCAAGCGGTCTTGAGTCATCGCCTGGAAAAAAAGACCAGGAGTTACTTAAACGCTTTTTTAAGGAGATTCATGCATGTCTATAAAAGGATATTTTGATCGTTTTGGCGGAAAGTATGTTGCAGAAGTTTTACGCCGTCCCCTCGATGAACTTGAACTAGCTTTTGGAGAAGCTATGAAAGATGCCTCTTTTATAGCCGAGCTTGAAGACTTACGGCGAGATTTTATAGGACGCCCAACACCGCTTCTTTTTGCAGAAAATGCAACAAGAGAGATTGGTGGGGCAAAAATATATATAAAAATGGAAGGTCTCGCTCATACAGGAGCCCACAAAATTAACAATGCTCTGGGTCAAGCCTTACTCGCGCGCCGTATGGGAAAAAAACGGATTATAGCGGAGACAGGAGCTGGTCAACATGGGCTCGCTACTGCCTCCGCATGTGCGCGGCTCGGCCTTGAATGCATTGTATATATGGGCGAGGTAGATGTTCGCAGGCAACAACCAAATGTTGCCTCTATGGAATTATATGGCGCAAAAGTTGTTTCAGTGGCTTCTGGAAGTAGAACTCTTAAAGATGCCATAAATGAAGCAATGAGAGACTGGGCCGCAAATTTTGACTCTACTCACTATATTATCGGCTCAGCCTTGGGCCCCGCTCCCTTTCCAGATATAGTTCGCTCTTTTCAGTCTGTAATAGGAAAGGAAACTAAGGCACAAGCAGAAGAAAGGCATCTTGATATTGAAGCCTTGGTGGCCTGCGTGGGAGGTGGATCAAATGCAATAGGCTTTTTCTCTCCTTTTATCGCGTTAGAATCTCCTCGTCTTATTGGGGCCGAAGCTGGAGGTATAGGTCCTAAAACGGGAGAAAATGCAGTGAGAATGACTGGTTCTGTGGCAAGCGACGGCATAATTCATGGTTATAAAAGCAGGTTTTTAGTAAATGAAGACGGGCAAGTTGCACAAACACGTTCCATTTCGGCGGGGCTCGATTATCCGGGAATTGGTCCTGAACTTGCATCATTGGGCGAATCTTCTCGTATCGAATTTACCTCGGTATCAGACACAGAAGCATTGAATGCTCTTCAGTTTTTTGCCCGAAACGAAGGGGTCCTTTTTGCATTGGAAAGTGCCCATGCGGGGGCTGCAGCTATTACTATTGCACGCGAGAGTCATAAAGATAAATCGGTAATAGTTAATATGTCCGGTAGGGGAGACAAAGATATTTTTATTACGTCCCCTGTGTTTCGTCCTGCACAGTGGAAGGCCTTTTTACAATCTGAATTGGAGCGACTAGAGACAGGTTCCGATATTCATGTATTTGGGGGAAAAAATGAGTAAAATTACCGTTATGGCACATTTAGTTGCAGGATACCCATCTGCAGAGATTTGTTTAAGTGCAGCACAGGGCCTTGCAGAAGGAGGCGTCTCTTATTTTGAGATTCAATTTCCCTTTTCTGATCCAAGTGCCGACGGAAAATCGATCCAAACGGCCTGCGCAGAAGTTTTATCTCATGGTTATAGCCTTCTTGAGGGTTTTGCATTCGTTGCCAAATTACGCAATGAGTATCCTCATATTCCTGTATTTATTATGACCTATGCAAATCTTGCCTATAAAACCGGTATTGCTGAGTTTGTAAAAAGAGCTACTGAGGCAGGAGCTGCGGGGCTTATTATTCCAGACTTACCCTTTGACTCAGATGAAGGATTAAATGATTGCTGCATTGAAAAAGGCCTTTTTTCGGTTCCAGTTGCTGCTCCTTCCATGACTGAAGAACGTATAAAAGCTCTTATATCCTTAAATAGGCCCTTTGTATATGCAGCTTTACGTGCAGGGATAACCGGATCCTCCACAATAATTGACTCTGAAACTCTCAAATTTGTACATTCTTTGTCATCTGAGACTTCGCAACAGAAATGTAAAATTTTAGGCGGGTTTGGAATTCGCACCGGTGAACAAGCCTCCGCGCTAGCAAAGTCAGTCCATGCTGTTGTTGCAGGTTCTGTCTTTGTAGATATCATAAGTGAACACTACCCAGAGGGAGGTGAAACCGTTCGGAAAGCAGTACGAGAAAAAGCAAAGGAATTATCGCAAAACTATTAAACTTATTTGCAATTCTAGGGCATGAGAAGGTATAATTTGATGAGAGTGTAATATGTTTAAATGGTAGGTTCCTTTTGAAAAAAATAAGGTTAGCTTTTCTGGTTGTTTTAGGTACTTTTATAGCCAGTTTTTTGGCATTTTCCTTTTTAGTTAGACTTAAATATGAAAATTTTAATGAAACCGTTTGTTTCTTTTCAAAAAACACACTCTCCTTTACAGTGTTTCATGCTTTGTTAATAACCGCAGGTGTGGGTTTTTTTGTTCTTTTGTTACTTTTTTTTGCAAAGACCTGTATGAACAAATCAAAATTACACGAAAAACAATTTCATTTATACGAATATGTGTTTGAAACAATAACGACTGGAATTATGATTCTCGACTCCGCAGGTATTATTAAATATATTAATCCTGCTTGTAGAAAATTGCTTTTACGTGACTCAAAATCTCATTTGTATGGGAAAAGCTACCGCGACGTGATTAATCCTGTATTAGTGCCAATAGAAGACAAATTTTCTGCATCAATTGCCGCACGAGAATCTTTTTCACGAGAATTTCGCGTGTTTCTTCAAGATGGAATTCGCGGAATTCAGTGTTCAGTTGTCGCCGGTTTTGACGATTTTTTAGGTTCAAATTTTATTGTTTCTATAGAAGATAGGACTAAAGAAGATGAAATTCGTCAAAAACTTTCCGAGCAATTAGAAGAAACACACAGATATGCCGTTTCGAAAGATAATTTTTTTGCAAATATGAGCCATGAAATTCGAACTCCTATAAATGCTATTCTTGGTATGACTTATTTTGCAAAAAAAGAAAATACAAATGAAAAAACAGCAGCATATATAGAAAAAATAGAAAATGCGTCTGAACTTCTTTTATCCGTTGTTAATGATATTTTAGATTTTTCCAAAATGCAGGAACATAAGTTTTCTCTTAAACCAGAAAACTTTAATCTTGCAGACCTAAGAAAAGTCCTCTATGACCTTTTTTCAATTAAGGCAGATCAAAAAAATATACGTTTTACTATAAAATTTGATTGTGAAGAGCCTCATATTGTTTTTGGAGATCAATTTCGTTTAACACAAGTTTTTATGAATCTTATTAATAATGCTATTAAGTTTACATCGGAAGGCTTTGTCTCTGTCTCTTTGACTCATGAGAATATAGGCCAAGATGTGGTTCTTCGTTGTACCGTTCGAGACACCGGATGCGGCCTTTCAGAAGAGGACATTGCAAATCTCTTTACAGATTACGAACAGTTCGGGCAGGTTTTGATAAAAAACAGAGAAGGAACGGGTCTTGGTTTGGCCATTTGCAAACGACTGGTAGAACTAATGCAAGGGGTTATATGGGTAGATAGTTCTCTGAATCAGGGTTCTTCTTTCCATTTTGTAGTTGTATTGCAAAGTCCTGAACAATTTTCACGTAGTGGTCCCGATTTTGAATTGCCTCAGATATTTAGAAAAACAGGTCGCGTATTGATTGTCGAAGATAATGAAATAAACAGAGAAATTGCCGCAGCCATGCTTGCAGAAGCTGGCTTTGTTAGTGAACATGCGGTTGACGGTATAGACGCTATTGAATTGTGTAAGCTTCGTCCCTCCGATTATTATGATTTAATTCTAATGGATATTCACATGCCTCGTATGAACGGTTATGATGCAGCTAGGGTATTACGCAATGAACTCAATATTGACTGCCCTATTTTAGCAGTAACGGCAACAACAGATGGATCTCAGGACTTAGAAGCAAATAAAGAAGTTTTTTCTGGTTTTTTGCATAAACCCTATAGTCCTGGTATCTTCAAGACTCTTTTTGTTCAACAAAAGGGTTTGCACACCTAGATATGACGGAGAAGATAAACTCATGGATACTTTTACTCTAGTTCGGACTGAACATCTTAATCACCATGGAAATCTTTTCGGTGGACAGCTTTTAAAATGGGTAGATGAATTTGCCTGGTTAGGAGCTGCTCGAGATTTTTGTGGTTCCATTCTTGTTACCCGTGCTATGGAGAATAGTGAATTCAAATATAGCGTTCCAAATGGCTCCATTTTACGGTTTCGTGTTGAAAAAAAGCATGTAGGAACTACTTCTGCTACCTATTCAGTAGATGTATACGCCGATGTTCCTGGTAAATATGACGAGATTCTTATCTTTTCTAATCGAGTTACCTTCGTTGCGGTAGATTCCGAAGGGAATAAAACACCAATAACACGCAATCCCAAATGCAAAGAAGGATCTCTTTAATGAATGTACTTTCGCGTAAACAAACTCTTTCTGGCTATTTAACAGTTCCTGGCTCAAAAAGTCATACGATACGCTCCGTTCTCTTTGCCGCCTTGGCAAGCGGAACCTCGACTATTAGAAACCCTTTGCCTAGCGCAGACGGTCTTTCTTGTATGAATGTTGTACAGGCCTTTGGTGCCAAAGTTACTATAGAAGAAGGTATCTGGACAGTAACGGCTCCATCGGGAGGCCTTACGCTTCCTTCTCGAGTCGTGGACGTAGGAAATTCAGGTTCCGTTTTGTACTTTATCACCCCAATAGCCGCAACCCTTCCTGGTTGGACCGTTGTGACCGGAGATTCTTCTATTTGTACCAGGCCTATACAAGCCCTTTTAGATGCACTAGTGCAGCTTGGTGCAGAAGGTTTTACAACTCGCCCTAACATTGACTCCCCCCCTGTGGTCGTAAAAGGACCTTTTCAACCTGGCAATGTTGTCCTCGAAGGAAATCTCTCTCAATACGTAAGCGGTATTTTAATGGCTGCTCCTCGCTTGAAAGGTAAAACCTGTATCTCTTTAACAAACCCCAAAGAAAAACCTTTTTTAAAAATGACTTGCCAGTGGCTTAAGTCGGTGGGTATAGGTGTTACATATAATGAATCTTCTTTAGATTATTTCGAAATTACTGGTCCTCAGACATTCAATAGCTTTGATCGGACTATACCTTCGGATTGGGAAGGTGTTGCTTTTCCTTTAGTCGCAGCTGTTATCACTGGCTCTCGCCTTGAAATTAGGAATATAGATTGCTCTGGGAGCCAAGGAGATGAAGCTATTGTTGATGTTTTACGGGCAATGGGTGGAGATATCGTGCTCGATACAGAACGAGAAACCTTAATTGTAAACGGCTCTTCTAGCGGAAATGCTCCTGTTCTCCTTAAAGGCGGTGAATTTGCTTGTGCCGATTTTCCAGATGCCCTGCCTTCTTTGGCAGTTGCAGCCTGTTTTGCAGAAGGAGATACTCGTTTAGTAGATATCGGCGTGTGCCGGCTTAAAGAAACTGACCGCATTACCCTTATGAAAAGAGAATTGGAAAAACTTGGTGCAAGCCTTGAAGAAGGCCCTGATTGGCTTTTGATTCGCGGAACTGGTGGTAAAGGTTTACATGGCGGTACAGTCGAGAGTTATGACGATCATCGTATTGCAATGGCTCTTTCTGTGGCTGGACTCGCAATAGAAGGCGAGGGTGTTATTGTTAAAGGGGCAGAATGTTGTGCTGTTTCTTTTCCAAATTTTTATGAAACGTTAAATGGAGTAGGGGCTGGATTCATTTGCAATTAATAAGTCCCTGAGGTATTGTCTTTAAAGTAGAGGATCTTGCAAAACTCAGGAAGTTTTGCAAGATCTACCAATAATGTAGGTGGAGAATTCCGGCAAGTCTTTGTAGTGCAAAGACTTGCCGGAATTCTCCAAGAGGTAATTGCAAAAGTAACCGACTTTTGCAATTACCTCAGTAGTAAGTTAATGAAAACGTAAGGAGTGTATTGTTGTGAAAATGAAAAGCGTTGTAATCAGGACACGGGATATTACCAAGTCAATCGCGTTTTACGAACAGGTTATGGGTTTTAGTTTCGATTCGATGATTTCGGCTGCCCCAGGAAAGCAGATTGCTTTTTTGTCTGATCCTGAAAGCTGTACGAGCATAGAATTGCTATATAATGAGAACAATAAAGAAATTGCACCTGGGAGTGTTTCCCTTACATTTGTTGTTGAACAAATAGGACCTGCCGAAAAATATCTTATATCAAAAAATGTTAGAATTATTTCTTCTCCAAAAACAATAAAAGATGGAAAGAAAATAATGACAGCTGTTGATCCCAACGGAGTTGAACTCGATTTCATTGAAGAGTAACGGCCTGTAAAGATTTTTTTCTTGAAGTTGTTTTCGAACAATCTTGGTGTTATAGTTTTAGTATTATTTTTAAGGAGTAAATCATGAAAACACGTTTATTACTTGTTGTTTTTGCCATAACGTTGGTTTTTGCCTCTTGCGCAACTCAATCAGTTTCGAGGGTTGATTCTTCTAAGCAAATCGACTTAAGCGGATATTGGAACGATACAGATCTAAAACTCGTTTGTGAAACGCTCATAAACGACTGTCTTACCTCTCCTCGTGTTGAACAGGCATCTGCTAAAAAACGTGACTTGCCTGTTATTATAGTAGGCTCTTTCCGAAACGACAGCGATGAACATATTGATACATCAATTATTACTAAACGAATGGAAAGCGCTATTCTTAATAGCGGAAAAGCCGACTTCGTTGCCAGTAAATTTGAAAGAGCAGAAATTCGCGACGAAAGAACTGAACAGCAGGGCTGGGCTAGCGAAGAAACTGCAAAAGCTCTTGCTAACGAAACCGGTGCAGATTTTATTTTAACTGGTTCTGTTAAAACAATTGTCGATAAGGCAGGTAAAACAGCAGTTCGCACATACTTTGTATACGGAGAACTTACCGATCTAGAAACAAATAAGAAAATTTGGATAGGCGAAAATAGTGGTATTAAAAAAGTTATAAAGACAGCTGGAGCTAAGTTCTAATTATGGTAAGACCGCATCTTTTTTTCGTATTTCTATCTTCTTTTTTACTTTTTGCTTCTTGTGCATCCATCTCCCATTATCAGATCATTGATGAATCTGTTGCTCAGGGAGATTTTCAGGGATCGCTTGATCAAATTCGTAAAGTAAAGTCAGATGCTTATCGACCAAAAGATGCTGTACTATACTACTTAGACGAAGGTCTTCTCGCTCATTATGCTCAACAATATACCGAGGCTTCTCAAAGCCTCGGATTAGCTGAGCGTGCTATTGAACAAGCCGTTACTAAGAGTATATCTTTAGGAGCTTCCTCCTATCTTGTTAACGACACGACGCTTGAATACGCCGGTGAAGACTATGAAGATATTTATTTAAATGTTTTTAATGCACTTAATTATTATTATTCAGGTTCTACCGAAGGCGCACTCGTTGAAATACGCAGAATCGATAATAAAATTAAATATCTGTCTACTAAATATGGTGGAGCTATTACTAACGCTCAAAAAGCTGTTATGAATGAGGATCTCACCATTCCCTATGATCCAGAATCTGCGACTGTACAATTTTCTAATTCAGCTTTAGCACGATATCTGGGAATGTTATTCTACCGCAGTGAGGGAAAATTTGATGATGCTCGTATAGATCGAGACCAAGTAAAGCTTTCTTTTGCAAATCAAAAAAAATTGTATCAATTTCCTCTCCCTTCTTCATTAGAGTATGAATTATCAATCCCTCAAGGAAAAGCGCGACTAAATGTAATAAGTTTTACTGGCCTTTCTCCCATAAAAACAGAATCGATCCTTCGAATTCCCTTTGGAAGTGATAATTGGATTAAAATAGCTCTTCCAGTAATAGTCGAGAGGCCTTCAGTAGTCGCATCTTCTCGAGTGGTTTTCGATACAGGAGAATCGTTTGATCTTGAACTTATAGAAGATATGGGTGCGGTTGCCGTAGAAACCTTTAAGCAAAAAGCGGCCCTCATTTATTTAAAAACCGTGCTTCGTTCTGTGTTAAAAACGGCTTCTTCAGTGGC
>DATFIA010000025.1:0-3434 GCA_035270545.1 Treponemataceae bacterium | reverse complement strand
GCAAGTGGCTGTTAACCACTGGGTCAGGTGTTCGAATCACCTCGGGGGAGCAAATTGGACAAATGTCCTTTCAGACCTATCCATATCGGATAGGTCTTTTTTTTATTTGATAGTTTCAATTAAACCCTTCCTTTTTGGAAGTTTTTTTTGCTTCAAAAGGTAGTAAGAAAAATATTTTATAGATTCAGCCACACTCTTATGTTACGCTTTTATTATAATAAAATTACTACCCGTAGGAGGATTATATGAAAGTTGCACTATTTGCATTTACCGGTTCTCTCCCTTGTTTTTCCCATGCCCTATTAAATGTGTTGGACATGAATGATCGAGGCGATGAGGCAATTCTTATTTTAAAAGGGGAGAGAAGATAATCAAATTCGAATATTTTCAAAATAACCAAAAATATCTTGCCGTACAGTGTTTTTTAGACGGAAGAGTATATTAACTATTGGTACGGTTTTAGCTCCAGATTTAATTGTCTGCTGTTCTGCCTTGAGTGGAATCATATCTCCCATGTAGTAAAAGTCTCTCCCTTCGCCGTCACTTTTTTTAACAAATAATGGAATGTGAATATGATTGTTCTTCCAATCCATAATAGCAACAGGTTCCTTGGAATCTAGTCTAACGCTATTTCGTGTCATCCAACTAAAAGTTGTATTATCAATGAAAAGGTCTTCATAATTGGTACTATCTTTAATGTCTTCACTTTTATTATAGGTCACAAAAATTGGGCAGGTCCATGGAGATGTTTTATATTGGATTTTATATCCATATATTATGGAAGCCTCTTCTTTTTCCCAGTTAAGTAGCTTACATGTATCTCTACGGGAATATTTACCATAGAGAATAAAACCATTAATATTAGTTCCTGACTTCATAAGTGTTTCATATTTAGAAAACCCGAGTTCAATTGCTTGTGTGAGTTGATCATAAAAATCGTTGGACTTAAGTAATGTTTCAAATGATTCACTTATCTTAAAGCTACTCATTGTCTCATCGGTCTCAAAATATGTAATATTTCCAAATTTCTTTTTATCATTTGTTGTAAAAAATTTGTCACCCAAAATACGTGTTGCAGATTTTAATGTTGTCTCTTTTAGGTCAAGGTTGTAATTTCTACGTAAGTTTTGTTCTAAATCATCTCGTGTAAAAGTTTTAGTTTTCATTAAAAGGTCTAAAATGGTGAGTTCATGAGGCCTAATACCTGTAGCTATTTCATTAGAGATAAAAAGAAGCGACCTCAAGTGTAAAGGTGAAAGAGGTATAAGAAGATCTTTTTCAGCTTTCATAAGAAAAACAGGATATGAACCATATTTTTCTAAAATAAGCCTTGGGTCTATAGAATCATTTTCTAAAAATTCTGAAAGACGTGGAGTCCGTCCTAACTTTTTTTTGACTTCAAGATACTCATTTATAAGAAATTTCTGTTGATTAAAAGACGCTTTGTCGATTGCCTTAAAAATACGCTCTCGAGCAATAAAATCAAAATCTATAGTAGATGCACCGGGTATAGAGGCGCTCCCGGAATTTATAAGTTTCCGCAATGAATCTCTGTTATACGAGGTATCTCCGAATAGAGCTATTGGAATCATATAGTTATTTGCATAATTTCCAATAAAATCAATTACAGTTAGGTAACTTTTATTGTGAACTTTTCGTAAACCTCTCCCAAGTTGTTGTACAAAAACTATTGCAGACTGAGTGGGCCGAAGCATTACTACTTGGTTTACTCGTGGAATATCTATTCCTTCATTAAAAATATCAACAGTTATAATGTATTCAATATGTTCTGCTTCTAGTTCTTTTATTGCATTTTCGCGCTCAGTTTCATTGTTTTTTCCTGAAAGCGCAATAGTTTTATAACCACGGATATTCAGCTGCATCGAAATTTCTGCAGCTTCTTCATTTCTACTGCAGAAAATAAGGCCCTTCGTTTTTTCAGTATTGTTTTTGTAGAGTTCAATGTTCTCAACTATATGGTTAATTCTTTCTAAACTTACTAGATTTGAAAACTCAGAAAACTCGTCTATTTCCATTCCTTCAACTGTAATTTCGCTCACGCCATAATAATGGAATGGACACAACATCTCCATTTCGAGAGCACGTTGAAGTCTAATTTCGTAGGCAATTGTATGGTTAAAAAGAGAATAAATATCAAACGAATCTGTACGCTCAGGTGTGGCAGTAAGTCCTAAAAGAAATTGCGGTTTAAAATAATTAATAACTTTTAAGTAACTAGGGGCTCCTGATCGATGCACTTCATCTACCACTATGTAATCAAAGGTATCCGGAGGTATGTTTGAGAGAACGTCATCGCGAGAAATGGTCTGAATCATACCAAAAACATATTGCGCATCAAAATTCTTTTGACTTCCAATTAGAAAACCTGTACTAATAGACGACCCCATAATTTCTTTGAAGCTTGCTTCAGTTTTTCGTGCAATAGTTTCGCGATGGACTAAAAAAAGAAACTTCTTTGCACCAAATTGTTTTACGTCAAAGGCAGCAAGATACGTTTTTCCAGTTCCTGTTGCAGAAATTAAAAGAGCCCGTTTTTTGTTTTTATTTCGAATTGAAGCAAGAGAAAGCATAGCTTCCTTTTGCATAAGATTTGGTATTATTTCTCTTTCATCATCTAACGATTCCGGTAGTTCTTGGGCATTGCGAGTTCGTAAGCTTTTCCCATCTTGGAAAATTGCCGCATATTCTCGTATCCACTCTGGTGTTACTTCAACTGCATTTGCCCATACTTTTTCAAATTCAGCTCGAGTATTTCGAACGAGTTCACCATCTACTGCGGAAATGACTTTTAAATTCCATTCCATATTTTTCGAAAGAGCATTCTGAGTTAAGTTGGAACTTCCTATTATAACTGACCAATAATTTGATTGTTTAAAAATATACCCTTTAGGATGGAAGCTACTTTCGGTAAAGGCTCTAACTTCTATGTTCGGAAAAAGCAACAGTTTTTCGAGTGCCTTTGGATCCGTAAAGGTTAAATAATTTGTAGTAAGAATTTTTCCTTTTATATTATGGTCTCTTAATTCCTTAAAGGTGTTGAGTAAGGTAGCCAGTCCACTCGACGTAATAAAGGCAACAGAAAAATAAAATTCTTTACACGTATGTAGTTCCGAAAGAAGTGACGTTAAAACTTTTTCGTGATTTTTATAATCGTTTTTAATTAGTTGCGGACGGAATGCTTGATTCGATTGAATTGAGTAATCGACACAGCTTGTGCGCAAACTTTCTGTTAGTCTAAGATTGAATTCATTCATCCCAGCAACTCTCTAACCTGGTCAACAATTGGTAAATCTGCAGGGGCCCAGTCTACGCTTGAAAGTTCTTCTTTTGTGAGCCAACGAGAATCGAGGTGTTCAGATAGAGTCATGTTTCCTTCTAGAATAGTTCCTAAGTAGGCATGCATAGTGAGGAAA
>DATFIA010000024.1:0-4812 GCA_035270545.1 Treponemataceae bacterium | reverse complement strand
CGTATGAAGGAATGAACAATTTCGTACAGTGCTTTTTTATATTAGTCTACTAACACCATCGCCAGGGGTGCAGGCAAAAAAAGTTGCCTCTACTCCTATTTTTTCGCGGTATGCAGAACCAACAGAAGAAATAAAGGATTTTAGTGAATCTTTATGAACTATAGCAATAGCACAGCCACCAAAACCGGCTCCTGTCATTCGAGCACCCAAACAACCAGAAATCTTTATTGCTTCTTCATATAACGTATCGAGTTCAATTCCTGTTACTTCATAATCATCACGTAATGATTTATGAGATTCTCCAAGAAGAGACCCAAGGGTAACAAGATCTCCAGATTCAAGAGCTGCAACAGCTTCTTTTACTCGCTCATTTTCATATACACAGTGTCGTACACGACGGAGCATCACCTTATCTGTTAATAATTCGGACTTCTTTTCAAACTCAGATACTGTTAGATCACAAAGATTCTCAATCTTAACGGAATTCTTCAAAATTGCCAGAGCCGACATACATTCTTCTCGGCGTTCATTATATTTAGAATCGGCGAGTTGACGTTTTTTATTGGTATTCATAACCACAAAACGATAATCTCCCATAATAAGAGGAACATACCGGTACTCAAGACTATCTGTATCGAGAACTATTGCATTATCTTTTTTTCCTGTTGCAATAATAAACTGATCCATAATTCCGCACTTAACGTTCATAAATTCGTGTTCAGATTGTTGTCCCATTTTAGCAATAGAAACTCTATCTATACCAAACCCATAAATCTCAGAAACAGCCCAGGCGAAACCAACTTCCAACGCAGCTGAAGAAGAAACACCACCACCGGCAGGAATTGTACTAAACATAAGAACTTCAAAGCCACTATCGAAGGAGTAGCCTTGGTCTTTCATTATTTTTAATATACCGTTGAGATAGTTCGCATAATCATTTTCTTTTTTATAGGAAAAAGAATCATTTATTGAAAAACTAAAATTTCCCGGAAATCGAAGATCATCATATATAATGAGATCGTCCTCTCTTTTTCGAATCATCATGTACAAATACTTGTCTATCGCAGCAGGAAATACTTTCCCACCATTATAATCAATGTGTTCTCCAATAATATTTATACGTGCAGGAGAAGCAAAAAGAGAGATTTCTTTTGAGGATTCCCCAAAACGACGAGTAAATTCTACAAGGAGTTCTTTTTTTAATAAACGATCAGAAAAAGAAGGATCTTCACTACCAGCAAGGTATGCAAGTTTAGCTCGCCTAACTTCCGCAGCTGTATTTTCAACTGCAGCAACGTTAGCAGCTGCCCAAGCACCAGACTCAGAAGAAGCATAAAATTTTATCAGGTTTTTTGATCTTAGAGGAGTATAGAATTCAATGTGTAAATGATAGGCTTTTTTTACATCATCATACTCAGGACTATTTACCGGATTCTGATGAATAACCATCATATATGGAAAAGGCCTGTCAAAAATATTATCAAAAGATCCTGTAACCAATTTCAGTATTTCTGCGAGGTCATTTCGCTCGTCAGAAGTCAAATCTGAAAGATAATTTCTATGTTCCTTCGCAGTAATAAAAACACCATAGGGATAATCCGTGAAAAAAGGGATATACGCATAAAAAGATTTATTTTCGAAAACGATACGATCCCCGAATTTCTTTTCTTCTTCATTCATCCTGCACAATAGGCATTCACCATGGCTTGAGTAGTGAGCGCGCGCATTTTTAAGCTCTACCTCTATCTTTTGAGGTACCCAAGAATAGGCATAAATTTGACCATGGGGATGAGGCATGGTTACACCATTTTCTTCACCTTTATTTTCAAAAGGCATTATATATTTATTCCCTGGTGTTTGAGAAAGAACATCGCATCGTTCAGACCATAGATCCACTAATTTTCTAATGTGCGGAACAGGTAATTCATGTAAGGTTGTTGTATGTTCCGGTGAATATAAAATAACTTCACACGCACCATAGGCCGGTTCAACTTTATAAAAATCAGAACCAACATCATCGGGAGTTGGCGGAGTCTGGCTTAAAGCCGGAAAATCATTATTATATTTATGAACATCATAATGATCTGGAACTTTTCCCGAACCCGGACAAAAGGGGCACCAATTCTTTGGCATTTGTGGTCGGTTTTGACGGTGTGACGCAACCATGGTCCACGTTCCAAGAAGAGGGTTGTACCGTAATTCAGCCATGATATCCTCCAAAAAAGTCGAAATAGTAATTTTTAGCGTTAACCTACACCGACTGTAACTTATACGAAAAAGGAAGTCAATCTAACTGATAGTTCTATTGGATTGACATGGTAAAAAATCCCTCATATCATACCTTTATGGAAAACCTAGATTTTTTGCCAGATGGAAAACCTGTATCTGCTTTCATACTTGCTCAGCTCTTCTACGATCGAGAGACTATGGAAAAAATCAGCAAAGGAAATTCTCCTCAGCTATTTCCGTTAAAGAACAATACACGCCCAACTTGGGGTCTTTTATACATTAGAGATTCAGAACTTGGTTTTTTTGTTCATGCTTCAGAATCTCAAATGTCCGCAGTATTTCGTAGTGCTGCAAGTGGAACGGAATTGAATGATATTCATTTCTCAATAAACTCAAGTGTAATTAAAAAAGCTGAAATAAGAAAACCAAGTAAATCATCTTCTTGGTTTTCACGAATTTGTGATTTTCTTAATCCTGTTAATGACATTGTCTTCGATCTTGTTTGGGAAAAAAACAATGAAGAACGGTCTTTAACTTTTTTTTGTATGAAAATCCCAATTGAATTCGAAGAAGCATTAAAAAACCTTTGCTTATAGAGGATCTTGCAAAACTCAGGAAGTTTTGCAATTACCTCTATAACTGTAGATTTTCCTTAAAATAAATATCTATAGGCATTTCAATCTGTTTGTCTGTCTCTTCTTCTAGAACCAGGGTTTTGTAGAGTTGTTGCAAAACTAATCTTCCTTGCTCTTCTGGACGTTGTGAAATAAGACAATCTATCTTATCTTCTTTTAGCATTGCACAATTAAGAGGCACCAAATCATAGCCTATTACAGTTATTTTAGAACCCACATAGTGTGTTTCAAAAAACTCTGCAATTTTGTGAACCATTGCAGAAACAACAAAGACTCCTTTTAAATCAGGATTTTCTTTCATTGTTTTTTCTAAAATAAGCAATGTCTCCTGCATTTGATGTTCAGGACAGACAACATCAATAATTTTAATCTCTTTACGATTTGAAAACCACTTTATAAAACCACGAGCCCTCTCATTCAAATTAAAGGCTTCAGTAAAAGGTCGAATAACAGCAAAGGGACCTGAAGAATGAGAGATTAAATCCATTACACGCCCTGCAGCGTAACCGCCCTGAAAAGGATTTTGAGCAACCGTTGTAACAGGTTTTGCTAAGGGAAGGGGCGAATCAATAAAAACATATGGAACTGGTTTTTCTAGATTTGTTAAAACACCAAGAGTCTCTTCTTGCATTACCGGCGCTATTATCCAGGCATTGCATCTCGCTTCAAGCATTTCATTGAAAGCAGCTAAAAAAGAATCAACAATAGGTCGATTAAATTCAAAAAGTTGAATTGAAAAAGAAAAGGGAGAAAGTTCTTCTACCGCTTTTAAAATTCCATTATAAAGGAGTTGCCAATAAGAACTTTCTTTTCTCAGTTCCGGAATGATAACACCTATTTTATAATCACGATTTCGTTTTAAATGCCTCGCAAGAGGATTTGGTTGATACCCTTCTTCATCTATTATTTTCTGTATTTTTTCTCGAGTTTCAGTGGAGACTCTCCCTCGATTATGAAGCACTCGATCAACTGTTCCAATTGAAACACCTGCTCGCTTAGCTATTTCTATAACTGTCATTAGAATTGTTTCTCCTATAATAACAAATCAAGATTATCTTATTTAGAAGATTCTTGAAAATCAACTATAGCAGCGGGCTCGCCCAAATAATAGCCTTGTAAATAATCGATACTCATAGATTTAATTGATTCAAAAACATGAATATCTTCTATAAATTCAGCAACAGTCTTTTTATTTGATTTTTTACAAAAAAGAATGATTCCCTCAACCAAGGTTTTAGCATTTTCATCGTGACGAATTCGTTTTATAAGGGAACCATCAATTTTAATAATATCAATGGGAAGATTTATGAGGGAACAATAATTAGAATAGCCTGTACCAAAATCATCTATCGCAATTTTAAAACCATACCGAGCTATGTACTCAATAAACCAGACGCATTTTTCGAGTTCTACCAACTCATCACTTTCGAGAATTTCAAAAATAAAACGGCCTTTTTTCAGATGTATCTGCTCATACAATTCATCGACCAATGAAATAAATTCTGGTCTAGAAATATCATGAATTGCTATATTCACAGAAACGTCAACATCTTGTTCACAAATTACACGTGCAGATTCTCTCATAATAAATTCAGTTAAAAAGGGATACAAACCTGTAGAGCGTGCAACTGTAAGATATGGATAAATCGAAACATATTGGCCGTCCTGTCGTTGTATTCTAAGCAAGGCTTCATACCAGACAATTTCTTTTCCCGTATCATTAAAAACAGGTTGAAAAACAGCTCTCAAACTTTTATTTTTCGATTCGTAATTAACTCTGTAAATTTTATAACACTTTCATAGGCAGTCGTTTTTTCAGCATAATCACCATCGAACATTCTCAGTACAGAAAAAGTATTCTCAGCTTTTTTTAATGCAATATCTGCACAAGAAAGAAAGCTTTTTCCATCGTTTGGATAGACAAGAGTTGCTCCAACTCGATACACCA
>DATFIA010000023.1:0-5938 GCA_035270545.1 Treponemataceae bacterium | reverse complement strand
TTTAGAGTACTGGTCGAGGCGAGAATGAATATCTGATCCTAAAAATGTTATTTTATCTTCTACACCTTGGGTTGCCGCAATAAATTTGCCTTCAACCCTATTCATCTCTTTCTCTATTTCTGAATCAACAGTTTCAACCGTTCGAGCAATATTGGCTTTGAAAGTTGAATCTAAGCGGAAAATTTCAGAAGCAATTTCTTCTGCAGTTTTTTGGGTTCGTTCTTTTGTTTCAGAAATACGATTAGAAATACTCGAATCGAGACCCTCAAGACTTGTTAAAGATTTTTCAGAAATAAGTGCTAATTCTTTATTTAGCAATTCTACTGTATGTGCAAGATTTGTCTTAAATGTAGAATCCAAATTTGCCACACTGGACTCAAGCAATGAGTCTAAACGAACTATTTCTGCAGATATAGTATCTGCTGTTTTCTTCGAGTTCTCGTTAGACTCCATAAGGCGTTTTTCGACAATGGAATCAAACTCAGCGAGACTTGCTGTAGATTTCTCAGAAAGAGCTGAGAGATCTTTTTTAAGACCTTCTACTGTCATAGTAAGAGAGTTCTTAAATGCAGATTCTAAGCGTAAAACATTGGCATTGAGTGAAGAATCAAGGAGAGAGATTTCCTCTGTAATATGTTCCGCACTCTTTTGAGAAGTTTCAGTAATTTCTGAAATGCGGCCAGTTATATTCGAATCTAGTTCTGCAATACTCATTGAAGATTTTTCGCAAAGGGCTGCGAGTTCTGATTCGAAATTAGAATTGTACTGATGTATTTCTGCAAGAATTTTATCTGCACGAGATTCTGATAGCGCTTCTGCAGAACGAATTCTCTCTTCTATTGCAGCGATATTTGTGTCTGCATGAGCCGAAAGGTCTCGTATTTCTGCGCGAGTAGCTTCAAGAAAATCAGAAGCTTCAGTTTTCCACTCCGTTTTAAACGTTTTCAAAAGTTGTTGAGTTTCTTGAATTTTTTCTTTTGCCATATCATTTAATGATGCAGATTTTTCTTCAATATTAGTTTTATAACGAGAAAAACGTTCCATTGCCTGTTCTTTAAGTTTTTGAAAAGAAGATTCTTCAAGAGAATCGGCCCGTTTAGCAGATTCTGAAAAAGCTTTTTGATACAGATCTTTTATTTTTTCTGCAGCAGTACTTAAGGTTTCATTACTTTCTTTTTGAGCCAGAGAAACTTTTTGTTCTAGCTTAGAAATACTTTCACCAATAGTGGCAATAGAATCTGCATGAATAGCTTCAAGAGTTTCACGATTCGATCTTGCAAAATCTTCACGTAATAATGGAATTGCTACCGAAATTTCTTCTATCTGTTTTCTTGTAGCTAAAATCTTTTTTCCTAACGAATCGGCGAAATCTGATTCAGAAGTAATTCTAGACAAATTGGTTTCAGCAATGGCTGTCATATTTAAGAGCTGTTTCATAGTTGCTTCGTATGTTTGAAGCTGCGAGCCCATATCATTTACAGTGCTCGTTCGACCCGATAATTCTTCTTCTCTCTTTACAAGATCTTCACGAATAGATTCAAGACGTTTTACAGCGGCTATTGCACGCTGTTGCTCTACATCGAGAGAAAGAGACGATTCTTCGAGATGCAGAGTACGTTCTTTTATAAATACGTCAAGATCATCTTTAAGTTTATCCCCAAATTTTTTTACTTTTTCTATTGAGCGGTTATTTTTGTCAAAATGCCGAAAAAGAATAAGCAAAAAAAGGCAAATAACAAAGGTTATAATGTTTCCTGGAGTAAAAATCATGACCGGCCTGCCCTTTTTTCTGTAATTAGTTACATTATTTTAGCACAATACGGGTCAATTGGCGATAGGAAGAAAAGGAAATATCTGCGCCTGGCACCTTTCTTCCTAAAGCAAGGGTTACAGGGTTCGTAATACAAGCAGTTTTCATGCCAACACCAGATGCGCCTTGAACATCGGAGCGAATAGAGTTGCCTACATAGAGAATGCGCTGTGGTTCTGTTTCTAAGGCAGAGGCAAGATCTAAAAAAGGAACTGGAGAGGGTTTAAGAGCTCCAGTATTTTCAGAGCCCATAACAACATCGCACAAGGGAGCAAGCCCCCATACATCAGCTTTTTGTTCTGGAAGAAAATCTGATAACAGAGCGAGTTTTAACCCCGATGCACGAAAGGCCTCAAAAGCTTCTGTTGTATAGGGAAATGGCTGAATTTCAGCAAAAAGAGGTTTCCAGCCTTTGTAAATTTTATCGTCAATAAGTTTGCGAGTTTCTTCTATATTAAGAGAAAGCAATGGGGCCATGAGAGAAGCTTGCCAGGTGAAAAAATCATTATGTTTTTTTCCTGGATTTTCTTCTTGCCACAGACGTATTTGATGTCGAACTCTGCCAAAATTGATGAGAAAACCAATATTTCCCTTTTTTATGAGAAAAGGGAGTAAGCGTCTTTGCAGTTCAAAATCGGCATATAGAGTTCCATCAATATCAAAAGCGATAGCATCAATTTCAGATCTCATTTTACTTTTATACTATACTGAAACAAGGCTTGTCCATCGCTTGCTCCACTTTCAAAACGCCACTTGGAGAATTCTCCTCGCAAATAGTCTCGAATTGATACTGGAATAATGGCCGAAGGAGTAAAAATTACCAAGCCGGAAGGAACTGTTCCGTCAGCTCGTACTGTAAATTGAATGGTAACGGTACGATCAGAATCTATAAGAGCAGCAAGGGAATCAGGCAAATTTATTTCTGGCTTTGCCGGAAAGATAAGACGGCGAGGAGATCCGTCAAAGGTAAGTTCAGGAATTGAAGAGTAAACTGAGGACGTTTTTGATACATCTGAGCGGGAGGCAGATGCAGCTGATTCGGAAGAAGGTCTTATTGACGATTCTGTTATCTTTTCAAGACTACTCGACGTTTCTGCAGTTGCAGACGAAGAAGACGCTGTTTTATTAGTCTTTGACGTTACAACAACAGCTTGTGAATGAGCCGATGCATTTTCAACTCTTGCAAGGGAACCCTCGAGTTCGTTTTCAGGTTTTCCTCCCTGAGGAAGGCTTTCACGCTTTGGAGAAGTAGTTGGTGTTTTACTTGAAAAGTCAATAAATTCAGCCTCGCTACTATTTTCACGGGATGAAACAATAGGCTTATCAAAATTTGGAATTCCAAGCCCCTGCGATTGAGAAGGTGGAGTTGCAGGTTTTTGAGACGGAGTTTTAGCTTGAGCCTGAAGCGGTTTTGCCTGTGCTACCTTGGCAGGAGATACCTTTGCCGGAGTACTCACTGTTTTTGCTGGAGCCGGTTTAGCTTGTACAACTTCTGCTACTGGTTCTGATACGGCTGGCACAGGTGCAACTACAGCTTCAGCCTTATATGGAACTTCTTTTGGTGGCGTTAATCTAATAGAAACAGCTTTATAAACTGGCTCTTTTGCTTTTTTAGCAGGTAGAGGAGCTAAAATTAAGACGACAAAAAATAAAGAATACATACAAAGAGAGATAAGAATACTAGAGGTGAGTCTTTTTTTTTCTGCTTCATTCAATTCATGCACTACAACCTACCTTATTCACGCGTTCGCAAATTGACACCGACAAAACCGGTTCGTCTAAGAGAATCGAGTATTTTAACAATTGTACCGTTTGGTACCATATCATCGGCTTCAAGGCTCACTGGCACAGAATCTCGTGGAAGTTCAACAGCGAGACTTTCAAGAATTATATCAAGATTTTCCAAGAGAGCAGGCTCACGATTTACATACAGCTCGCCCTTGGCAGAAGCTGTTATAGTAATACCATTTGTACGAATTCCTTCTGCCGTGGAAGATTGAGGCAGATCAAGATTGATACCGGGAAGCACAGCAAAAGTAGTAGAAACCAGAAAAAATAAAATGAGCTGGAATACGACATCAATCATGGGAACTAAATCGACTACTGCTCTCGTTTCTAGTTTCCGCTTAAACTTCATGCTTTTTTTTCTCCGAAACTAATAGGAGAACCAAGTCACTTACCGAAGCTTCCATCTCGGTAACTAAACGGTTAACTTCAGCAATAAAATAATTGTAAAAGATAATGGCGGGAATTGACACAATCAAGCCTGCTGCAGTAGTAACGAGAGCCTCAGAAATGGCTCCAGCAAGCACAGAAGGGTTCCCCATTGCACCCATACCTCCAAGCACACCAAAGGCCTGAATGTTACCAGTAACGGTCCCTAACAAACCGAGCAATGTTGAAATATTAGCAATAGTTCCTAAGGAAGAAAGAAAGCGCTCCAGTCGAGGGATTTCCCTGCTCGACTGATTAATTACAGCTTCTTTAATATCTGACTCTGAATAACCTCGGTAAGAAATACCCGTTTTTAATAGTCTTGAAACTGGGCCGTCAACTGTGTCGCAAATTGCGGCAGCTTCATCGTAATGACCCTTATCTATACTTGCTCGTATGCGAGGGAGAAGATCTCTTTGGCCTTTTTTTATGGCCGCAAAAAACATGAGCTTCTCCAGAATAATGACCGTCGCTATGATAGCACAAATGGCTATTGGGATCATAACAGGACCGCCACTTACTAAAATCGAAAACATGTAAACCTCCAGTTGTATTTGTCTGTTCTCTTAAAAATCTAAACGTGCGGATAATAAAAATTCTCCGCTTCGTGCAATATATCCACCACTTCTTTCCCTGTTTTTACCATATACGGGTGGAATTGCATCTTTTACTGTAACTAATATAGAAATATTTTTCGCAGGTTTAAATGTCCCATATATATCGAATAAGGGAATATCAGAGGTATCAAGACTAAACACTGAACTAAATCCTGCTTTCCACTTTGAAAATTCTCCTGTGTCAAAAACATCTGCACCAAAAGAAAGTAGGTGAAGATTTGTTTGATACAGAGGATCAAGATACTCTCCTGAATATCCAAAAGAAAGGCTAAAAAAAGAAGGAGTCCAAACTGCCTTCGAAGACAAATGGAGACTATCTCTGGGTAACATTTCTATATTGAGAAGACCATTTTCCTGTGCGTCAGACGAAAGATACCATCCTTCGCGAGAAAATGCAGTTGTTTTATACGAAAGACTTGATGCTATAGAAATAGTTTCAAAAGGAGAAACATTCACACCAAGGGTTCCAAACCAGTCAGAGAAAACAAGTGGCAAAATATCTGCTCGCGCAAAAGGCTCGTCTTTGTGTATTTCTGCAGGATCTGAGACTTCAGAAGACAGACCACCTTCGACACTGAGATGAGAAAAAACTGAACCTAAATTATCATAGAGGAAGCGAAGCGAAAAGGGAAATAAAACACCGTTATTGGAATCGTAATGAACGCCGCCAAAGAGTGCTGTTTCTACTCTTTTGTATCGGTAGGCAAAAGATAAGTCACCGCCACCCTTATGAAATTCTCCCCTATCTGCCATACCTGTAAATGCATAATTACCGGTTAAAGAAGCTGCAATAAAGCCTGGAATAGTTTTACCCGAGAGTTCTTTATTAAAATTTAAATACAGTGTTGGTAAAACCTGATACCTATTAGCATTAGGAATAAATGTTAGCGCTTGTGGGTCCGGCGGAATTGAGTTGCCCCCAGGACTATCTGCAAAAACGGAAAGAGAAGAACCCGAAAAGGAAAGGCCCCAGGTTAAAAGGTCAGCGGCCAAAATACTGTTTGATAAACCTGAATCCCAGTATACAGAGCGTGTATTAAGGCTGTAATAGAGAGTATTTAAGCCTTGAAATCCGTCTGTTCGTTCTCGTAAATCTAAACCGGCAAACCAAGAAAATTTTCCTATGTTTGATCTGTCGCCGCTGGCTAACATACCGGCAAGTTGAACGGAACGGTCAAAATAACCAGAACCAGGACTCTTAAGACCATAACCATCGGCGGAGTCATAGTGAAAATCTAACACAAGAGCTGGAATAGAAGTATCTAGTGTATTTAGTGCACTTCGAATAAGAGAAAGT
>DATFIA010000022.1:0-12763 GCA_035270545.1 Treponemataceae bacterium | reverse complement strand
TCAACCTCCCATTATGAAGGCTTTAACTACGAAAAAAGAGCGTCATATAAAGATGAAGCAACTTCGCCAAGTTTCCAAGGCTGAGCGAATTCTTTTTCCTCTTTCTTTGTTAGTTCTTGCTATTCTTCTTATTCCAACTGCAGCTCCTCTTATTGGTATGCTTGCATTTGGAAACTTTGTTAAAGAAATTGGAGTTGTAGAGAGAATTTCCAAAACCATGGAAAATGAACTACTTAATATTGTTTCTATTCTTCTCTCTCTTGGCGTTGGTTCTCAAATGACTCCAGAGAAAATCATGAACCCAAATGCTGTTGGAATTATTGTTCTCGGTCTTTTAGCATTCTGTGTAGCAACTGGTGGTGGTGTTCTTATGGCGAAGTTCTTAAACCTTTTCCTTAAAGACAAGATTAATCCCCTTATTGGTTCTGCTGGAGTTTCTGCTGTTCCTATGGCAGCTCGTGTATCGAACAAGGTTGGTCTTGAATATGACCCGTCTAACTTCCTTCTCATGCATGCTATGGGGCCAAATGTTGCAGGTGTAATTGGTACTGCAATAGCAGCTGGTGTGTTCATTGCAACTTATGGTGAAGCCGCAGCTAAATCAATGGCAATGGTTATTAAATAAGCTAATAATTACTGAAATTAAAAACGCTGTCCTTCTGGAAGGACAGCGTTTTTTTTTGTATAATGTTAGGGATTATGAAACAAAAAAAAATACATTCATTACCAGCTCTATTAATTGGTATGGTTTTTCTTTTCCTATCTTGTAACAATAATAGTAAAAATTCAAAAATAGATACAATTAAATATTCTCAAATAGAGTGGAGAGAACGAGAGATTTCACTCATACTTTCCAATATGTCTCTTCAAGAAAAAGCTTCTCAAGTACTAATGACTGGTATAGATGGTAAGAAAACTTTTCTCCAACATTCATATACACATTTTGCAGATTCAGTTCCTGGTGCTATTTTATTATTTCGTTACAATTTAGCAGATTCCCCTTTAGAAGTAAAAAAATATCTTCAATCATGTACAACCGCTTTTTCCCAACTTGGAAGTTCAATACCCGTTTTTTTTGCAATTGATAATGAAGGTGGAAGTGTATTTCGAACTTCTGGATTGACTTCAATTCTTCCTTCATCAAAAAAAGTTGCCGAATTCTTTTCCCCTCTTGAATCTCATAACTTATACCGTATTCAAGGCCAGCAATTAAAGGCTTTGGGAATAACAATGAACTTAGCTCCTGTTTCTGAAATTCAAAATGCTGACAATACTCTCTTTCTTGGCACTCGAACTTTCGGAAAAGAAACAGAAACTGTCGTTATGTATTCTAAATCATCTATTTTAGGATATCGTGAATCAAAAATTATATCTGTAGTTAAACACTTTCCCGGAAACTCAAGTAAAGACCCCCACCTGCAACTTCCAGTCTTAAATATTTCAAAAGAAAAGTTCGAAACTGAATTTATTCCTTCGTTTAAATTACTT
The DNA here is from genome assembly GCA_035270545.1 of Treponemataceae bacterium. Taxonomy (GTDB): domain Bacteria; phylum Spirochaetota; class Spirochaetia; order Treponematales; family Treponemataceae; genus Teretinema. Next base: position 11,275 of record DATFIA010000022.1, on the reverse strand, counting down.
TTTTCATCCGTAGCTGTGGATGCAGTTTTAGTTTCTCACATAGTTGTACCTGCTATAGATTCTGAACTTCCCTTTTGTCTTTCATCTCTATGTGTTACAGATTATCTTCGTAATAAATTAGGATTTTCAGGCTTAATTTTAACCGATGATATATCAATGCCAGCCTTAACTAATTCTGGTTATTCTTCGTCACAAGCTGCCATTATGGCTCTTAACGCAGGTTGTGACATGATTATGACTTCAGCAACCGATATACATGAGATTATCAATGCAATTAAACTAGAAGCTGAAACAAGTACTGAGTTTTCTAAAAGACTCAATTCAGCAGTTTTTTCTATTTTAACTGCAAAATATAAAGCTGGAATTATCACCACCTCTCTTCAAAGGTATAGTAAAAGTCGTTATATTCAAAGAGAGAATATTTCTCAATTTAATTCAGAAGAATACAAAGATTTATATGATGCAGGACAATTATTAGTGGAGGAAATGTATGGCAGAAATAGATAACCGAATAAATTCGCGAATATTATATCTAGATTCACATATTGCAGTTGTAAATAAAAATATTGGAGAAATATGTGAAAGAAATGGTAAAGAACCATCGTTATGTCTCGTAGAAAATGTTAAAAAGGAAATTGAAGCAATAGTTGGTGCTTCTTTACCAGATTTGGAAGCGGTGCATCGTATAGATCAGCCTGTTTCTGGTTGTGTTTTATTGTCTTTAAATAAAAAAGAACGAAGTTCTTTGTCTAAAGATTTTGCAGATGGTAAAATACGAAAAAAATATTGGGCTATTGTCGAAAAATCTCCTGTTATCGTCTCTGAAGACTTACAGCGTATAGAACATATGATTCGTTACGACGCAAAACATCATAAGGCAACAGCTCTTACACAAGATAAAATACTGAAACCGGGTCCTGACTGGAAAAAATCTCTCTTAGAGTTTAAGAAAGTTGGAGAAGGGGAGCGTTATATTTTTCTTGAAATACGCCCATTAACAGGGCGTACACATCAAATTAGAGCACAGCTTTCTGCATTAGGGCTTCCAATCAAGGGTGATCTTAAATACGGAGCAAAAAGAAGTGATCCTTTGGGTGGAATTCGTCTTCACTCATATGCTATTCAGTTTTATCACCCTGATACAGGCGAGTTGATTGTCGTACAAGCTCCTATAGTTAATCCAGATTCACTTTGGAAAGCATTTCCTGGAGTAGAAGATGACCAAAAAAAAAGCTGATGGAGAGTTTTTATTTGAAGAATATTATAGTGACTATTTTGGTGAAAGGTGGCCTCTTTTACGAGAAGCATTAAAATTACCAGTGACTCATTATTCTTTGCATACTCACTTACAGCAAGCCTATTTTCTTGACCCTGCAAGCGTTAGAGCTGCCCTATCTCTTCCCATTACTCCTAAAGGCACTGTTCTAGATATGTGTGCTGCACCAGGTGGGAAAACCCTTGTACTTGCTTCAAAGCTTACTTCAGAATCGCGATTAGTATCTAATGAATATTCACGAGAAAGACGGCAACGTTTATTAAATGTTTTAGATAGTCATTTAGATCCGATTTTAAGATCGCAAATTACTGTAACTGGATACGATGCAAGTCGTTGGTCACGCTACGAAAAAGGTTCTTTTGACAGTATTTTACTCGATGCTCCTTGCTCCTCGGAACGACATGTCTTATCGAGTCCGCAATATCTCTCTCAATGGACACCCTCAAGAATTAAAAATTTAGCCCAACGCCAGTGGGCCTTGCTTTCTGGGGCTTGGCTTGTCCTTAAAGAAAATGGATATCTTTTATACTCAACTTGTGCCTTATCTCCTCGCGAAAACGATGAGGTTGCACACAAATTAATTAAAAAATATTCTGATGTTGAAGTAATAGAATGTAATACGAATGAAATAACCGGATATGAAGAATTACCTCTCGGGGAAAAAACTAAATATGGACGTCATATTCTACCAGACACAAATCCTGGGGCTGGACCCATTTATTATGTATTATTTAGAAAATTGGTCAATAACTAATTTTCTCGCTTGTTCATAAGCCGTTGGATCATTGTCACTAAAAGGTTTTCTATATAAGGTCTCATAGAGGTGCATTAAATCAATAGGTGAAAGATCAAGAAATAAAGTACCATACACAACTCTATTAGATTCTATGAAACGGCGAGCAACACGAGCTGTACAATTTACGGTATTCTTTTTTGTTTGTATAGAAACAGAAAAAACGGAACCTTCCTGTATTGGTGTTCTAATATCTGTACTAGGTAAAGATATCAGCATGCCTCCAGGGCTCATGTCTATAATATCCGCCGCATGTTGAACTACTTGTTTTGCTTTTGAATCTTTTAAGAAATATCCCGTTTCTTTTAATTGATGAGCCAGAATACGAGAAAAATCCCAAATATAATCAACCATACTAATATCAAAAGAATCAGAACCCTTTTTGGTTGAATGTATGTATCCAACAACATATTGATAATAGACAATAGGACACCATATTTCTGAACTAATTCCTTTTTCGACTTTTTCACTTAATAGTTTAGAAAAATGAGTTCCTTCTATAAAATGATTCGGATCTTCAAATTGTTCTTCGATTTCTTGTGTAATAATTCTACCTTCGGGGTAGGGGTCATTTTTTGGTAAATTTGATTTAGTAGAAGGAACAAATAGAACTTTTCCTGTATTACTTATAAGTTTTTCTTCAAATGATTCCGGCTTTTTATTTCTGAACATTATAATAGTAGATGATGAGTTCTTTTCTTCCATTTGAAAATGAAAATATTTAATAATTTCTACAATTTTTTTTCCTGCAAAATCTGGATTATTAGTTTTATCTTCAATACTAATGTACTCAGGACAGATAGGATAATCCATTTGAATCTCTTCATTTGAAAGATTGAATGAAACTTTAATATTTCTGGGTTTTTTAACACGAACATATTTTCGCTGTAAGCTTTTAAGGAGCTTTAATGGTGAATCGATATTTATTTCGCGATCTTGTGTATTCCTGACTATTGATTCAAATGCATAGGTATTTCCATGACAATCAAAATAACCGGTTATTCTTTCAAACATAGAAAAACATGAATTATCAATTGTTTCAAGCAATGTGATAGACATACTCGATCGCTCAATAGTGGTAATTTTACCTGTTCCTGCAGTACTTACGCCATGAAGACGTAAGGCTTGTTCGTTTTGAAAAACAGTTTTTAACAAGAAATCTTTTTCAATTGGAGATACATTGCATATCATAATAATACTATTATAACATGAGAAATCATCTGGACGGGGAAAAAAAATTGATGTAGACTAAGATAGTATCTAAACTTCAGGAGATTCTACAAAATGAATTATATTAAACAGTCTAAAGAAGACATATTATCCGGAATAATAGCTACTGAGACATCTTTAAATAAAATTCAGGACGTTGATGTTCTTATGGAGCAGATTCTTACTGAAGCTAGAAAAGTTGTTCATGCAGATGCTGGATCTATCTATGTGCGAGATGGAGAGCGTCTCGCCATACATTATGCACAAAATGATACCTTGCAAAAACAACTACCGCCTGGACAAAAAATAGTACACTCTTATTTTTCTTTTCCTATTAATGAAAAAACAATTGCAGGTTATAGCGCTTTAACTAAAAAACTGGTAAATGAACCCGATGTTTATGAGATTAGTCCTGAAAAACCATATAAATTTGGAAGACAAAGTGATTCTGTATCAGGGTATCGCACCCGTTCAAATTTAACTATTCCTCTAACAACCTCTAGTGGTGCCATTCTTGGTGTTCTTCAAGTATTAAATGCGCTCGATGAGGCTAATAATGACTCATATTTTGATAAAGACGATGAATTGTATATTAGTCATTTTGCTTCAAATGCTACAGTTGCACTTGAGCATGCACACCTCACTCGTTCTATGGTTCTTAGAATGATACGCATGGCGGAACTTCGAGATCCAAAAGAAACAGGCCCTCATGTAAATAGGGTTTCAAGCTATGCCGTTGAAGTCTATGACAGGTGGGCCTTTAATCATTCAATAGAGGAAAACGAAAGTAGAAAATTTCGAGATACTTTAAAAATTGCATCTATGTTACATGATGTGGGAAAAGTTGCTATTTCCGATTTAATACTAAAGAAACCTGCAAAGTTTACACCAGATGAATATATTATTATGCAAGGCCATACTTGGTTAGGTGCCAAGCTTTTTAATGAAATAGAATCTCCCGTCGACAGAATTGCCCGTGAAGTTGCGTTAACTCATCATGAAAACTGGGATGGTACTGGTTATCCAGGTCATGTTTCTGTAGAAACGGGTACTGTTTTAAAATTGAATCCTGATACAGGAAAAGCTCTTGGATTAAAAGGACGAGAGATACCAATTTCCGGACGCATAGTAGCTTTAGCCGATGTTTTTGATGCACTATCTTGTAAACGTGTATATAAAGAAGCTTGGACTGAAGAAAATGTCCTCGATGAAATTAGAAAATTAAAAGGAACAAAATTTGATCCTGAAGTAGTAGATGCATTTTTTGAAATATTACCATCTATACAAGCGATTAAAGAGCGTTTTCCAGATGTTGAAGAATAAGTTATTTTACTTTTTTTCTCATACGTGTAATCTCTCTATCAAGTGCATTAGAAAAATCTTGAAGTTCTTTTTTTCCAAATTGGCCTGTTTTTTCAGGAGAGATTCCCATTTGGTACAGATCTAGCATTAAATTTCTGATGGATAATCGTTCATTAATATTATTTTCTGTGTATACAGTTCCCCTGTCATTTAATACAAGTATGTTGTTATCAACTAAACGTTTTGCAAGGGGTATGTCTCGAGTAATAACCATATCTACGGGAATTGCGTGCTCAACAATATAGTCATCTGCTGCATCTGGTGTAGAATCAGCAATAATCATTTTAAATAAACTATTCTCTGGGAAGGGTATTGTTCTATTCGCAACAAAATTAATTGGTATAGAAAGTCTAATGCTTGTTCTGCAAATAATTTCTCTTACTTGGCGGGGACATGAATCCGCATCTATCCAAATAATCATTGTGTAATATCAGTATTATCAGGTAGGGAAGCCATAAAAGCTGTTCCCTGACCCTTAAATTCTAGTATGTTCGCTTCTGCAGAAATAAAAACAGATGTACCTTTTGTAAGAGTATATTTTTCAGATGAATTGCTTATTAATGTGATGGTTCCTTCGGTGCATAGTATTATTGCAGGTCGTTTTAATTTTAATTGCTTTTCAGAATTTTTAACATTAATAACAGAAAGTTCAAAATCTAAACAAGGTGTTTTATATGTAGTAAAAACAGAATTTTGACTCATTCTAATAATATTAGGTGAATAGGGATCTACATTGAGAATAGAAAGCAACTCTACGGTATCAATATGTTTTTGAGTTAATCCCCCTCGAAGTACATTATCCGAACTTGCCATAAGCTCAAGGCCTGTACCATGAATATATGCATGCATTATTCCTGCATCAAGATAAAGAGCTTCACCTGGTTTAAGATTCAATACGTTGAGATATAAAGGAGATAGGATGCCTATATCTGTTGGATATTCATTCAACAAGTTAAGGACTACTTGGAAATTTTTTAATTGATCGTTTTTCACAAGGCTTGTGTTAATCGATAATTGTTGTTTTTCAATAAAATTACGAGTTGCTTTTATACAACTATTTTTCTCAAATTCAGAAGCGTTAGTTATAAAAATTAAAAAATCGGTGTAATTATTTCTTGTTTTTAAAATAGTACATAATTCAATTATTAACGGTGTATTGATAAGGGAAAGTAGGTCGATTGTTTCTTTAATAGGTCTAAAGCCACACATTGCAGTAAAAGGGGTTAACGCGAGCATTATTTCTGGCTTATGATTACTATCGCGATAGTTTCTATGTGGAGCAGTTATGGAAATATTTTTTGCATTTTCACGAATAAATCCTTGCTCTGCTTGAATTTTTGTTGGGTGAACTTGTAAAGAAAGAGGGTGGGCTGCAGAAAGGATCTTAAACAAAAAAGGTAGTGAAGTACCGAAATTTTGTACGGTGCATTGCCCTAAAAACTTCTTTGGGTTTGATTGTATTAACTCTTCGAGTGTAATAAGCTTTGTATTATTTTCAAGTACTACAGTACTTGGGCATGCAGGATGGCTTCCCATCCATAATTCAGCCATAGGTGAATTGTTTTCATTTGGTATTCCAATAAGGTTAGAAATTCCATCCGTTGAGCCCCACTCATAGGGCTGAATTTTATTTATTAGTGTATATATTGTTTTCATATTAATGTGGTAATACTTGATCAATGCTCGAAATCATTCTTAAGGCAAGTTTTTCTGCTTCTGCAAGATCAATTTTAACAGTAGATGATTGTTCAATTCGTTTCATTTTTTCTTTAAATAATTCATCAGCAATAAGTATCCCGGAAATAATAGCTATTTTAATGGGATCTTCAAGTCCTGAATTTTGTTCAACTTGAGAGCTTGTTTTTTTGAAATGTAAATATAATGAATCAAGATATTCAGATTTTTCTTCTGCTTGAATTGAAAAGGAGGATCCAAGTAAATCTATTTGCAAGGTTCCTTTTGGCATATTCTGGCCTATCAGAAAATATCCATCTGACCATCTAAATCCATAGTAGATTCTTTTTCTGTGTTTTCTATTTCTATGGAATCAATTTCAGGAATATTTTCATTTATTTCGGTTTCTTCTTCAATAGCTTCAGAAAGTATTTCAATTTCTTCATCTATTGTTTCTATTTCCTCATTTTCTGTCTCAGTCATTAATTCTGTTTCTTCATTTGAGGGAATTGTACTGGTGTAAACAGAATCCTCAAATGCACTCAAACGATCGAGTGCATTGAGTATTCCTTCTTCTATTCGACCCTGATCATCTTTGAAAGCACGAACTAATCCTTCAAGCTCATTTACACGAGATTGAAGTGGGGTTAGTTGAGTGCGTAAATGTGTATTCTCAGAAGTAAGAGATTGAATTCTTTCCACTGCTTTTTCAACACGATTTTCTAGAAGACGAACTTGATCGAGACTTAACATCTTATACCCCTAAAGCTTTCTTTGAGGTTGCAACAACTGTTTTAAAAGCAGCTGGATCTTCAATAGCCATATTAGAGAGAGCTTTACGGTTAATTATAACACCGGCCTTATTAAGCCCTTCGATAAAACGTGAATAAGACATTCCTTCTTCTCTCGTTGCAGCATTGATACGTGAGATCCAAAGGGCTCGCATGTCGCCTTTTCTGTCACGACGTGATACGTATGCATGAGTGAGTGATTTAACAACCGCGTCTTTTGCAGCTTTAAAACTGGTTCCGCGTCTACCACGAAAACCTTTTGCAAGCTTCAAAATTTTCTTGCGGTGATCTTTTCTTTTGCTACCATCTATTGCTCTTGGCATTTTGCTTCTCCTGGAAAAAAATTAACCGTACGGTAAGAGCTGCTTCCGTATTTTAGCGGAATCTGCATCTGAAACAATACCGGATTGTCGAAGATTTCTTTTGCGCTTTGACGATTTTTTCGTCAGAATATGGCGCAGGTTCATTTTCTTATACTTTACCTTACCGCTAGCAGTGAAGGAAAAGCGCTTTGCGGCGCATCTTTTGCTTTTCATTTTTGGCATAAACCACTACCTCATCATTTTTTTGCTTTGGGAGCCAGTGTCATCGACATAAAGCGACCTTCCATTGCAGGATGCTTTTCAATAACAAAGTCGTCACCAAGCTTACTTAATACATCTTTGAGAACTACAAGACCAAGTTCGGTATGAGCCAGTTCGCGTCCACGAAACCGTATCGTTACCTTTACCTTGTCCCCTCCGGCAAGAAATTCTTTCACATGTTTTGACTTAAAACTGAGATCATGATCATCAATTTTAGGTTGCATGCGAATTTCCTTGAGTTCCTGCAGTTTTTGTTTCTTTTTGGATTCACGGAGCTTCTTTTCCATTTCGAAACGATATTTGCCGTAGTCAAGTATCTTGCAAGCGGGCGGGTTAGCCTGCGGTGCAACTTCTACTAGGTCAAGACTGAGTTCCCGAGCCATTTTGAGCGCTTCAAGAGTAGGGACTATACCCTTTTGTTCGCCTTTTTCATCAATTAGTCTTACCTCGCGTACACGAATTTGTTCATTAATTCGTAAACCTTTATTGTCCGCCAACGATCCCCCTTGTGTATAAACATTTGTTTATACGTTCTCACGTAAAGTTACAAACAAAAATATATCAAATTTTCTTATTTTCTGTCAAGGTTATCAAATGCTTGTAACCCAATGAAACAATATAATACCTTTGTTTTTGGTATTTTGATAGTTTTTAATTTTTTACATTCATGTTTGTTGTTTAATTTCAGGCTCCACAAAGAACCAGATCCATGTTTTCACTCGTATGATGTAATGATTGGTTTTAATTATTTTGTATTTATAAACCGCAATGCGTTCTAATGTTTAATGTAAGTTTTTTAAATACAATATTAAACTTGGGAGCTCAGTAATTTTCTGAAGCTCCCAAGTTTTTTTTATTATGCTCTACCAGCAGAACCGAGAACTTCTTTATTTTTGTGCATATAAAGAACTTTAAGTTCATCACGTGCAGGTCCAAGATATTTACGAGGATCAAATTCAGAAGGTTTTTCTGCAAATACTTTTCGAATCATTGCGGTCATTGCAAGTCTTCCGTCAGAGTCAATATTTATTTTGCAAACAGCACTTTTTGCAGCTTTGCGAAGTTGTTCTTCAGGAATTCCAACGGTGTCTTTCATTACACCACCGAATTCTTCGATCATTTTTGTATATTGTACTGGAACAGAAGAAGAACCATGAAGAACGATAGGAAATCCTGGTATTCGCTTTTCAATCTCGGTGAGAATGTCGAAGCGAAGGGGAGGAGGAATTAAAACTCCATCTGCATTTTTTGTGCATTGAGCTGGTTTGAATTTTGTCGCACCATGGCTTGTTCCAATAGAAATCGCTAGAGAGTCTACACCAGTTTTTTTAACGAAGTCTTCAACTTCTTCTGGTTGAGTGTAATGACTGTGTTCAGATGAAACATCATCTTCAACACCAGCGAGAATACCAAGTTCACCTTCTACGGTAACGTAATCCTTTTGTGAATGAGCAAAATCGCATACTTTTTTTGTAAGTGCAACGTTTTCTTCATAAGGAAGATGTGAACCGTCTATCATAATGGAAGAAAATCCACTTTCAATACAATCTTTGCAAAGCTCAAAACTATCACCATGATCTAGGTGAAGTACAATTGGAATGTCATATCCAAGTTCATGAGCATATTCTACTGCACCTCTAGCCATATTTCGCAAAAGTGTTGCGTTGGCATATTTACGTGCACCAGAAGAAACTTGAAGAATTACTGGAGATTTTGTTTCAACACAAGCTTGTATAATTGCCTGCATTTGTTCCATGTTGTTGAAGTTATAAGCAGGAATTGCATAACCTTCTTTCATTGCCTTTTCGAACAGTTTTTTGGTGTTTACGAGACCGATATCTTTATAGCTGGTCATACGACACTCCTTTATCGATAAAATATAAATTAATTGTAGTAGAGAAGCTCTCTTTTGGTCAATACAACAATTAAACGGTTTGACAAAGCTATTCTGACAACATATAATACTAACTGGCTGTATTTTCTCCGATGATATAGTAGCAAAAAGGAGTTTGGGATGAAACAAGGCGGTTTAATCATCGCAATTCTTGTTCTTCTGTTCGCTTTTGTGATGACGCCGGTTATGGCCGAAAAACAACACGTGAACTATGAAACGTATATAGTGGATAATTTTGATTCACCTGATACGGAATGGACATGGATTGCTGCAGGGAGCAAGTTCGTTACAGAGGGATATCCAGTACTTAAGTATTTTGACGGTATGCCGAATGCTATTCGGGTAACTCAGTCCAATGCTGACGGGGAATACAAGTTTCTCGGAATGGAAGTAAAATTTGATCGAAAAGGGGATAACTGGGTAGATATTGTACCTACTAAACCTGGATCAGATAAAGAAAGTCCTGAACTAATGGAAATCCCATTTAAGGGTCGTATTTCACGACTTGATTTATGGGTATGGGGTGCAAATTATTCCTATGATCTTGAAATTTTACTTCGAGATTGTAATGGACGTGTTCATACACTTGCATTTGGGCCCGTGCATCACGAAGGTTGGAAAAATATGTCGGTTTCTATTCCGGCTAACATTCAACAAAAATCACCCTATCTTAGTGGTGTACAACAGATGTCTTTTATAGCATTTCGCTTGAGAACAAGTCCAACTGAACGGGTAGATAATTTTTATATTTTCTTTGACCAGTTCAAGGCACTTACCGATACGTTCATGGAATCTTATGACGGATTTGAACTTGTTGGTACACAATTCTCTGAAGATCAGAACAAGGAGAGCGGTCGATGAAAAAAGTCTTAGTAGGAGCGCTTTTTTGTATTCTTGCATGTACTGTTTCGGCACAAGTAAGATCTGATGATTTGAACTTAGATTCAGCAGATCCTACTCTTATTGGCTCTGATTCAGCCCAACAAAAACTCAAAGAAATTTCAATAGATAAATTTGAAAATGAGGGAACCTGGATTGTTTCAATGTCAGCAGATGAGGGCCTTATTCAAGGTAGGCTTTTTGATGGTTCTCCCGCAGGGAAAAAACCTATAGAAGCAGAAAAAGATCGTGAAATTCCAGATTCAAAAGTATATGGCGTTAAGGTAGAATACTTTAAAAGAGGCTATAATTCCTTTACAATAAAGGCTGTAAAACCCTTGCCAGTAGAGGGTATTTCAAAAACATTGAGTGTATGGGTTGTTGGAAGAAATTATCGACATGTCTTGAGTCTTATTCTAGAAGATTACAGAGGAAATCAATTTGAATTATATATGGGTCGTTTGAATCATTCCGGATGGAAACAAATGACAGTAGCTATTCCACCTCAAAATCCAGATGGAAAATCTGGAATTATTCAAAAGGATTATCATTTTAGTTCTAAAATGGGACTGAAAATAGTTGGTTTTAAAGTCGACTGTGATCCTGAAGATGCATATGGAAGTTATTTTATCTATCTTGATGATATGCGCGTAGTTTCTGATCTTTATGAGATGGAAGCCCGTGATTCAGATGATATGTATGATAATTGGTAGAAAATAGTTACTGAAAAGATAAAAAAACCGCCTGAGGGCGGTTTTTTTTATCAGGAGATGATTGTGCATAACAAACAAGAGAGCTCTATCCAGCGACTCG
>DATFIA010000021.1:0-4620 GCA_035270545.1 Treponemataceae bacterium | reverse complement strand
CTATTACCGCAATTATTCGGGCTGTGGAAACACGGTAAATTGCAATCATCCTGTGGTGCGGACCCTCATTATTGATTGTCTGAGATATTGGGTAACAGAGATGCATGTGGACGGTTTTCGCTTTGACCTTGGCTCTATTTTGGGCCGAGACCAAAACGGACGTATGTTGGAAAATCCTCCTATGCTCGAACGTATTGCCGAAGATCCTATTTTACGTCATACAAAAATAATTGCAGAAGCCTGGGATGCAGGTGGAGCGTATCAGGTTGGCTGGTTCCCCGGTGGAAGATGGGCCGAGTGGAACGACCGTTACCGCGACGATGTGAGAGCTTTTTGGCGTGGAGATCCTGGCTTAGTTCAAAGTTTTGCAACACGTATTACAGGTTCCTCAGATCTTTATTTACGAGATGGGCGAAAACCTTTTCATTCTATAAACTTTATTACGAGTCATGACGGCTTTACGATGAATGACCTTGTTTCCTATAACGGAAAACATAATGACGAAAATGGAGAGTCCAACAGAGACGGTGGAAATCACAATATTAGTTATAATTACGGCTTTGAAGGCCCAACCGTAAATCCTAAGATAGACGCAATTAGAAATAGACAAATTAAAAACATGATCTTGTCTTTGTTGGTATCTTTGGGAACACCCATGCTCTTAATGGGCGATGAAATACGGCGAACCCAGGGAGGCAATAACAATGCCTATTGCCAAGACAATGCAATTTCTTGGATGAACTGGGATTTTAAAACCATGCATAACGATATTTTTAGGTTTGTTCGGGTTGCGATACACTTTCGCTTAACACATCCGGCCTTTTTACGACCTGAATTTTTTACCGGAAGACATGAAGACGTACACTCGATACCAGATATTCAATGGTTTGGTCCAGATGGAAAACCAGCGGATTGGGTCTCTCATGAGCATTTTATAGCCTACCGGCTAATTGGAAGTCAGGCAGAAGTAATGTCTGATTGCGACAGTAACGACTTCTATATAATGTTTAATGCCTCAGGAAAAGATTTTACCGCTCGCATTGCTCCTCCCTTACCGGGCAAGTCTTGGTTTCGCGTTATAGATACGTCCTACGACTCACCTCAAGATATTCTTGAGCCGGGAATGGAAGAATTGCTGCAAAACCAGCAAAAATATGTCATTCTTTCCCGAAGTGGTGTTGTACTCATGTCTAGAAATGTGTAGTATCCAAATATATAAACCGGTTTAGTTAAAGGAGAAATTAACGTTATGGAATTCAATAAAGAATTATTCAAGAACTCAATTCGGACCCGGCTTAAAAGAAACTACGGAAAAAAACTCGAAGAAGCGAGTGCTCACGATATTTACAATGCAGTTTCTACCACAATTATGGACCATATTCAGACTCATTGGATGGCAACACGCGATGCCTACCAAGATGGAAAGGTGAGACAAATGTACTATCTTTCCGCTGAATTTCTCATGGGCCGTGCTTTAAGCAATAACCTCATAAATTACGGAATCATGGAAAGCGTAAAGGAAGCTCTAGACGAACTGAATTTTAACTATACTTCTATAGAAGATGAAGAAGCAGATGCAGGACTGGGAAATGGCGGTTTAGGACGCCTTGCTGCTTGCTTCTTAGATTCTCTTGCAACCCTTGATTATCCTGGACATGGTTATGGTATTCGATACCGATATGGCATGTTTGAACAACATATTGAAAATGGACATCAAGTTGAATATCCAGATAACTGGCTCAAGCACCGAGATCCATGGCAAGTAAAGCGTTCAGATTTGGCTGTTACAGTGAGATTTGGCGGAACTCCCGTTATAGAAAAACGAGTAAATGGCCATGTGAGCTTCAAAATTATAGGAGCCGAAGAAGTTACTGCAACACCCTATGACGTACCAATAGTCGGTTTTGATACAAAAACAGTAAACCGTTTGCGCCTGTGGGAAGCGAGCTCTCAAAATGGTTTTGACCTTCAATTGTTTAACGACATGCACTATCACCGTGCAGTTGAAAGACAAACCAATGCAGAAAATATTTCTCGCGTATTGTATCCTAACGACGCAGGTCCTTCGGGCAAAACACTGCGTCTTAAGCAGCAGTACTTTTTCTCTTCTGCAAGTCTTCAAGACATTTTAGCAAAATTCAAACGAGATCACGGCACGAATTTTAAAGAATTCCCCTTATATAACGTAATTCAGTTAAACGATACACATCCTGTTGTCGCTATTCCAGAGCTTATGCGTCTTTTAATTGATGAAGAAGGCCTTGGATGGGACGAATCTTGGGAAATTGTATCGAAAACCTTTGCCTATACAAATCATACCATTCTCGCAGAAGCACTTGAAAAATGGCCTTTGGATATATTTCAGGGTCTCTTGCCTCGTGTGTATCAAATTGTTGAAGAAATTAACCAGAGATTTTTGCTTGAGCTACGAGAAGTCTGCCAAGGTGACTGGAAAAAACACAATAGAATGGCAATTATTAGCGAGGGAATGATCCACATGGCTCGTCTTGCTATTGTTTCGTGTTTTTCTGTAAATGGTGTAGCGGCACTCCACACCGAGCTTTTGAAAACGGTTGAACTTGCCGACTGGTATGCACAGTACCCACAAAAATTTAACAACAAAACAAACGGTGTAACTCAGCGTCGTTGGCTTCTGTCCTCAAACCCCACCCTTGCCAATTTTATAACCAAAAAAATTGGTCACGGCTGGGAAAAAGATTTATCTCAGCTTAAAAAGCTTGAGAAATTCGTAGACGATCCAGCTGTTTTAGATGAGTTTATTTCTATTAAGAATAACAACAAGGTTGAACTTGCTCGGTATCTTAAAGAAACACAAAATATCTTTATTGATCCCGACTCTATTTTCGACGTACAAATAAAGAGATTGCATGAATATAAGCGACAGCTTTTGAATATTTTACATATCATGTATTTGTATAATCGAATCTTAGCAGACCCTTCTAGCGAGCCTATTGCTCGAACCTTTATTTTTGGTGCTAAAGCAGCCTCTGGATATCGTCGTGCTAAGAGTATTATCAAATTGATAAATACCATTGGAGACAGGGTAAATAACGATCACCGGGTAAAGGGTAAACTCAGAGTTGTATTTGTAGAAAACTATCGAGTTTCTGTTGCAGAAAAAATATTCCCCGCATCAGACGTTTCTGAGCAAATTTCTACAGCAGGTAAAGAAGCTTCAGGAACAGGTAATATGAAGTTCATGATAAATGGAGCTCTTACTATTGGAACTCTCGACGGTGCTAATATTGAGATTGTGGAAGAAGCAGGTGCAGAGAATGCCTTTATTTTCGGGTTAACAACAGAAGAAATTCAGAAAATGGAAGCAGCTCACTCGTATAATCCGCAAGATGTACTCGACAGTAATCCAGAACTTAAACAAGTACTCGACCAATTAATAGATGGCACCTATGGAAATGGTAGCGATGCTCTGTTCCGTGAACTCTATGATTCTCTTGTATATGGTGTTGACGGTCAGCGCCCAGACGTGTATTACGTGCTCGCCGACTTTGCCGCTTATGCAGAAGCTCATCAGCGCCTTGCTTCTACTTATGCAGATAAACAAAAATGGGCAAAAATGACCTTGCTCAACGTAGCGCGCTCAGGAAAGTTTAGTTCAGACCGTACTATAGAAGATTATGTGCGAGATATTTGGAAACTGAAGAAAGTTGTAGTAAAATAAGAATGTACCTTAACCCGGCTTTTGCCGGGTTTATTTTTGCCCTAAGGAGTTTCCTATGTTAAAAAAGTTCTGTGCGTTAATCTGTGTTTTTGTGTGTAGCGCTGTAATTTTTGCTCAAAAGGCACCAGAAAAGATACTTTCAGCAAAAGATGTTTCTGCATTCGTTTCTAATTATGCAAGTATTCAAAGAGATTTAGATGCCCTTGGGGACAAGTATGATGATTTTTTCGACTCAGAATTAGATGACACAGAAAACCCCACCCTTGCATTAACACAACTACGTTTTTTAAACGTACCTGCAGAAATTGAGTCTGTGTTTAAAAAAAATGGCATGGGAGATAAGGGGTTTGAAAAATTTATGGTTATTACCATGGGTGTTTCGGTTCTTTATAGCGTTGATACCATGAACGAACAAAAAAAAGAGTATGCGAATCAGCCAGAAATGCAACCATATCTAGTAGCAATAGAAGATATGATGAAAGAAATGCTTAATTCTATTCACAAAGAGGACCTCTCCCTTATAAAAACGCGCCTTAAAGAATTGGTAAAACTCATAGAAGATGAAGATTAATCGAGACTTATAATTCATAAATGTAAATTCGAAACTTTTTTTCCTCCAGATATATACTAAATATACATAAAAGCAGTATATTTATGCATGAAGGGCGTTGGTGGTATTAAACCACTTGCTCTGAGAGGAGTCAAAGTATGTCTCATGCATACATAGAAGACGTTCTTGCTCAAATGCGAGCAAAGAATAGTCATGAAACTGAATTTATACAGGCTGTTGCCGAGGTCCTAGAAACCCTTGAGCCAGTAATTACTCAAATGCCTGAACTTCAAAAGAATTCTATTTTGGAGCGAATGGTGGAACCCGAGCGAGTTCTTATGTTTCGGGTACCCTGGGTTAACGATGCGGG
>DATFIA010000020.1:0-23163 GCA_035270545.1 Treponemataceae bacterium | reverse complement strand
CCTTAAGAAAGCATCACAGGAATATTTAATGGCTCAGACAGACTCTCGCAATCCCGGAATACGTAATATTGCTATTATCGCCCATGTTGACCATGGTAAAACAACAATGGTAGACGCCATGTTTAAACAGTCTGGTGTTTTCAGAGAAGGTCAAGAAACCACAGAACGTCTCATGGATAGTATGGATCTTGAACGTGAACGTGGTATTACCATATCTGCCAAAAACTGCTCAATTATTTGGAAAGGCGTTAAAGTAAATATACTAGATACTCCCGGTCACTCAGACTTTAGTGGAGAAGTTGAGCGAGCCCTTTCTATGGTAGACGGAGCGATCCTCCTTGTGGATGCATCAGAAGGACCTCTTCCTCAAACTCGTTTTGTACTCAATAAAGCTTTAGAGAAAAAAATGACTATAATTGTTGTCATTAATAAAATAGATAGGCCAGATGCTCGAATATCTGAAGTAATCAGCGAAGTATATGATTTATTCATAGACCTTGGAGCCAATGATGAGCAACTAGATTTTCCCTTGTTATATGCAATTGGCAAACAAGGTCTTGCAAGTACCGATGTAGATATACTAGGTGTAAACCTTCATCCTCTTCTCGATTCTATAATAGAGAGTATACCAGCCCCTGCATTTAGCTCGACTGAACCATTCCAAATGCTCGTTTCTGATCTTTCATATTCAGATTATTTTGGTAGACAAGCGATTGGTAAGGTTATTAACGGTAAAGCTCATTCAAAAGATTCAATGGTCTGTATTGGTGAGGGCGATGTACGCCAAAACCTAAGTATTTCAAAACTCCACACTTATAGCGGAATAAAACTTGTAGAAACAGCTACTGCAGACAGCGGAGATATTATCGTTCTTTCTGGTATAGAAAATGTACATATTGGAGACACCATTTGTACACGAGATGCACCAAAAGCTCTTAAACGACTTATTGTAGACGAACCAACCGTTTCTATGCGCTTTTTTGTAAACACTTCACCCTTATGTGGTCAAGACGGAAAGAATGTGCAATCCATGAAACTTTTTGAACGCCTGAAAAAAGAAACATTGAATAATGTGTCTATTCAGGTAGAAGAGTCAAAAGTTGGTGGTGGTTTTATTGTACGAGGTCGTGGCGAATTTCAGATGGTCATTTTAATAGAAATGCTCAGAAGAGAAGATTTTGAAATTTGTGTGAGCCGCCCAGAAGTAATTTTTAAATTTGAAAATGGCGTCAAAATGGAGCCAGTTGAGCAACTTTTTGTAGACTGTAACGAAGCCTTTGCTGGAGTAGTTACAGAAAAACTTTCTGCTAGAAAAGGAAGAATGCTTTCCTACACCTGTCATGAAGGTGGCCGAGTTCATTTACAATTCTCTGTTCCCTCCCGCGCGCTTATTGGATACCGAGATATATTTCTCACAGACACAAAAGGAACGGGAATTATGAATTCCCTTCTTTCTGGCTATGAAGAATACCGCGGAGACTATAAAGAGCGCTTTACTGGTTCAATTATTTCAGACCGAGCAGGAAAGGCTGTTACCTATGGCCTTTTCCATTTAGAACCTCGCGGCCGCCTGTATATTGTTCCCGGAGATGAAGTATATGAAGGCATGATAGTTGGAGAGCATAACCTCGAAACTGATCTCGAAGTAAACCCTTGTAAAGAAAAGAAACTCTCTAATATGCGCTCAGTGCTTAAAGACGAAGCCTTAACCTTAACACCTATACAACCAATGACTCTTGAGCGAGCAATATTAATGCTCCAAGAAGACGAAATGGTCGAGGTAACTCCCCGCTATATACGTCTTCGAAAGACTATTCTCACCTTTATAGATCGTCGCTCAGCTGCACGCAAACCTTGATCTAGCTAGTAAAATTAGTCTATTATTTCAATAGAAGAAGCCCTCTGAAATTTTTTATTTCTGGGGGCTTCTTCAAATTCGATTATATAATTGTATATAGAGGTAAAAATGCGTAGAAAAGAAAGAGAAATATCCGAAAAAAATGAATTAGCTCAAATATTACAAGAAGCCAGTACAATGAGAATCGCAATTTCGACTGGTAAAGTGCCGTATATAGTACCCCTCAATTATGGATGGGAGTGGAATAATTCTCTGTATATTTATTTTCATAGCGCACCAGAAGGACGTAAAGTAACATTGCTTCAAAGCTCACCCGATATAGGAGTGGAAATAGATTGCGGCCATGAACTTATAACCGGAGACCTTGCCTGTGATTGGGGAATGAAATTTAAAAGTATTATTGCAGAAGGTATTGTGCATGAGATAATTGATATTGAAGAAAAAAAACACGGCCTTGATTGCATCATGAAGCAATATGGTTTTCAAGGAGAAACAGAATATTCAGTAAAGATGTTAGAATACACGAAGATATATCGAATTGATATTACAAAAATATCAGGAAAAGCTAAAAAATAAAGCTGGATTGTTTAAAATAAAAAAAACCGGCCAGAAAAATCTGGGCGGTTTTTTTATTCATTTATTTTGCGCGTTCTATAAAAGAACCATCGCGTGTATCAATCATAATACGAGCATCATTTTCGCAAAATAGAGGAACCTGTACTTCGAAACCAGTATCAAGAGTAGCAGGTTTTGTTGCTTTTCCTGAAGTATCGCCACGTACGCCTGGTTCGCAATAGGTAATAGTACGAACTATTTGAATAGGAAGGCTTACACCAACGGGTTTACCTTCGTAAAAAGTAAGTTCAACAGTAAACTCATCTCCATCGGTAAGATAATTTACATTATCGCCAAGATCTTCCTTTGATATTTCAAACTGCTCAAAGGAAACTTCATCCATAAAAACGTAGGTATCACCATCTATATAGGAAAGTTTTACCTTATGAATGTCGAGATCGACTTCCTGAAATTTTTCAGTTGAATCAAATCCAACGTCCATGGTCTGGCCAGAAACAATATTTTTTATTCTCAGGCGGTACACCATAGAACCACGACCAGTTTTATTGCCAAGCATACGCTGGACGATCATTGGGTCATTGCCATTCATGAAAACTACTCCGGTACGGAGCTGGGATGTTGCTAACATGGTATCATCTCTCAAAAAAAGGAATTTTCTGCCGGATAAACCGACAAAATACATACTACTCTAATTTGCGTATATATTCCAGTAGGTTAAAGCTAAGGTTTCCGACTTTTAAAACAGAATTTGAAAATTTTTGAAACACCTTTTGTATTTCTACATTTTCATCATTAGAAACAAGGAGTTTTAACACAGAAAGAAGATCTCCTTGCGTTAAGGGGAGAATACCGTTAAAAGCATTGATAAGATTTTTATATAAAAGAAATAACTCTGGTTTCATGTAAGGTGATAAAAGAGTAAGAAAGGCTTCAATTTTAGGCCAATGACCAACGCTTTTACTTTCCAAATGAAAATTGACACTATCCTTTTCAGAAAATGGATAGCATTCCCAAACAAAAGGTTTTCCAGATAATACAACTTGAGCAAAACTTTCTTCCCCTCTTACAATAGCAAAATCTACACTATATAGAAAAGCATCCCAGATATTCTGAGGCAAAGAAGGAAGAGAAAGAACAGGAAAAGGACTTCCAAAAGCTCGCCAAGCACGTAAAAAAGGTTCAGAACTTCTACCTGCAGCAAGAATTATAGTAAGGGATTTCTCTGAATGGAAAGATAGAAGGTCTTGAATTATTGGAATAAAATCGTGTTCATAACTAAAAACAAATACCCAAAAAGAATCAATTTTAATTGGTTCTGATAAAACCTGGGGTCCTAAAAAAGAAACCAAAGAATTAAAAGCCTCTTGGCGAATCTCTAAGGTACCACCAAATTTCAAAGACCGTTCTCGTAAAGCAAAGCTCTCTCTATCATGCAATAAACCTCCAGTTCCCTGAACAAATCCTGGCATAAAAAAAATTTTACTCACCTTAGAAGACTGTGTAAGAGAAGGTAACAGGTGATACTCTGTTGCCCAGCCTTCAGCTGTGAGATATTCAAGATTTATTATGTGACGAGGTTTCGAATTCTTATTGTCGAATAAGAATGTTTCAAACCATGAAGGTCTACCGCAAGAATAAGCTTCTATAACAATGTAAGGTGTATCTTTTTGAAAAAGATACAGCCCTTCCTCACTGGGATTATTCCACTGTATTACAGTACAACAGCTCAGTTGTTGAACAAAAAGAGAGGAATTAACTTCGGGACATATAGAGGCAAAGGAATTAAGATCATCTACAATAAGGCGTATTTCTAGAGGTACGATTGACTCAAAGCTCTGAGAAGAGATAACCAAGGCTCTGGTTAGTCTGTATACAAAACCAATATCACCTAAGTTATCTACAACACTGCAGAGAATATCAATGATCATACTTGAAAGTATACATCACTGGCCAAAGCGCTCACCCACTTCTGAGTCTGTTTTCGCTTTATTTTCTTTATACGAGTCAAATATTTCAAGAGGATGAGGATATCCACCTATAAGTTTTGGAATAGATAAAATAACCATATCATTAGATAAAGGAATACTAAAAACAGAATTAAGCGACTCTCTACCGTCAAAAAACTCTATATTCATGTGGACTTTTTGGCCCTTAACAAGAACCAAGTCTCTATCTCCCTTTAAATATTCAACAGGAGTGCCTTTATTTACAGAAATCTTCATTCCATTAACAGCTTGAAAAACGCCATCGGAGGTCGTTTTATTGTCTATTAAAAGAGTATGAGTCCTACCTGTTAAGAAAACAAAAACAAACAAAAAAATATATGCAAAGCTTAAAATACTTCGGTAAATAATTGTTTTATTTTTCATACTTCTAACTCCGATCCTGTTCGCAGAAGTTCGCGTTTACGCTCTGAATCTCGGCGAGATCTCCAGGCATGAATAACAAGAGAAAGAGCTATTACTCCATAGCCAATAAACTGCCTAAAATATTCGCCAATATTTGCTGAACCAAAAAGATTTTGACCCGCCATAGGAACAACTATGTACATAAGATGCAATAATACAACACCAACAAATACGTTAGGTATTGAGGCCTTAGATAAAGAAGCTCCTCCTACCAGTATTGCAGCAGCAGCAAAAAAACCAGTTTGATCGTGTGCATTGTATGTATTCATATTTCCCATATTTTGTAGAAATATAATCTGTCCAAAACAGGCAAGGACTGTTGAAATAACAATAGAAAGAATTCGAGTTTTTTCTACAGGTATTCCAGCCGAATGAGATACAGCTTGATTTTGTCCTACTGCTCGCATATCTTGCCCAAGTTTTGTTTTCTTGAACCACACAATAAAAAAGCATAAAACAATAATAAGCGCATATGAAAGAAGAGGAAGTTTAATACCAAAAACACGTATCATAACTGCATTATCGAGAACCTGTCTAACTGGTTCAAGATTAAGTGTATTTCGAACTCCGAATCCTCGGGAGAGTGAAATTGCCTTGTTGTGTAAGGGAATAATAGAACCAAAGAGATACAAAACTACAAATTGATAAATGCCATTAAAGAAAAAACCAAGTATATAGCTTGTTACCATTTCTCGTCCGCGAGCTCTATTTAAAATACTTCCAGCTAGCCAGCCCAAGAAAATAGACAAAGGAAGTCCAAGTAAGGCTGCAAAAATTAAGCCTTGAATGCCGGATACGGCCCAATCCATTGCAAAAATTAATCCAATTTGTCCAGCCATTGCTCCAAGAACCATACCAAAATTAATACCCATTCCAGCCATAATTGGTAGCAAAAGAGCAAAAACTAAAAAGGCATTTCGTCCTATTCGGGTCATAATATCGTCGACAATATGAGAGGCGGAGAGCCCTGAAAGCGGTATGGAAATAATTGTAATAACCAAAAATATTACCGCTACAAGATTATCCGCAATAAAACTTTTGAGTGAAAATTTTCGCTTCATCGTGTTACCTTCGACTTTCGTGTTAACGCATACAAAATCATTCCATTTGAAAGAACTATTCTAATAACTTCAGACATATCAGTTTGCAACAAACTGTTAATTACCGAAGGAGTCATTGTAAGAATACCTTGAAACAAGATAGTCCCAATAATAACTTGAATTATAGAAGCTTTATTAATTGAAGCACCTCCAATCAATATTGCTGCCACAGCTGGGAAGGCCATGTATAATGGCGCCGTATATAATTGGATAAAACCAAAACTTTGTTGATACAAAAGTATTCCTAATGCACCAAAAACAGTGGACATGATAATACTGATTGTTCTCATTTTGTTAATATGTATTCCACTTGCCCGAGCGAAGTCAGGGTTTGAACCCACCGCTGTCATTGCTGTTCCTGTCTTGCTTTTTAGGAAAAGCCACATAAGGAAACAACAAAAAGTAACAAATAAAATTGAACCGGTTGGAAATATAAAATTTTCTCCTATTCGAATTGCAAGAAAATCATTAAGTTGCTTATTCCAGTATCCATCTAAGGTTATTGTCGTTCGCAGGCCTTTACCTTCGTATCCCCATACCATGTTTTTATTTGTATACGGCAGTATAAGCCACATAATAGACATAAACATAACCATTGCAAAACCAACATACATGGCAATGGTCATTTCCTCGCCCTTTACTTTATTTAGAAGTATGCTATAAAGCCAACCGAGGATTATTGCAAAAGGAATAGAAAAGCCTATTGCTCCAAATAATCCAATCCAGCCGGTGAGGCCACATTGAACTGCCAAGGTAGAACCAAGAAGACCCGCAATGACGCCAAGGGATAAACCAAAATTCAAGCCACAGCCAGACTGAATCATGGGGACCATAGCAAGAACTAACAAAGCATTCATGCCAAAGCGATTAAAAATATCGGAAAGAGATGCTGCCATACTCACCTTTACAAAAGGCGCCAGAATAAATAGGACGACCAAAAAAAGTGCAATAATAATTCGGGGCCATCCAAAATCTAAAAGTGTATTTTTAATGCGAAATCGCATATCATAGAAAGTCATTGTGCCTCCGAGTTCTGAGAATTCGCTGTGTTTTTAAGTCCTGCCATGTAAAGAGCAAAATCAGATTGACTTGTTTCTGGAGAAAGAATTCCAGCAATTTCACCATGAGAAACGATAGCAATTCTGTCACAAACGGAGCGTAACTCTTCCAATTCACTTGAAACCATAATTATGGTTATACCAAGTTCCTTGTTATATTTACGCAACACGTCTAATACAATAGATTTTGCCCCAACATCTATACCACGAGTAGGTTCAGATACAAATAATACTTCTGGTTCTAAACAAAAAGCTTTTGCAAGACAAATCTTTTGCTGGTTTCCTCCAGAAAGTTCTTTTGCTGCCTGAGAGGAGCCAGTACATTTAATTTCAAGCATATCAATATATTTTTTTGCAAGTTCTTTCATGGCCTTTTCATTGCGCAGACGCACTAAGCCACCAAGAAATGATCGTAAATACCTATTTTTAGTTTGCATTGCAGTAAAAGCAATGTTCCATTCAAGAGATTCATCGAGCAAAAGGCCCACTCCTCTTCGATCTTCCGAAACAAAGGCGAGTCCTTCGCGAAGAGGAGTCATAGGATCTCCACTTAGAATAGATTTCCCATGAAATAAAACTTCCCCTCCAGAAGGATACAAACTCATAATACCATTAGGAATTCCGAGTTTACCCTGACCAGCTAAACCACCAATACCAAAGATTTCTCCCTTTCGAACGGAAAAAGAAACATTTCGAACAATTTCTCCAGGCATGTCTACCCAAAGTTTGTTTACTTCGAGAATTGGCTCTCCAAAAATTCTTTCTGAATCGTGTTTTGCAGAAGTATCAATTTCTCGACCAACCATTGAGACTGCAATATCTTCTATAGAGGTATCTTTCGTATTTATATCTCGTACCGTTTTTCCATCGCGTAAGGTTACTACCCTATCGCAAACTTGTACAATTTCTTGTAACCGGTGAGAGATAAAAATGACACCTATTCCTGTTGCAGCGAGTTTTTTTATTGAATTAAGTAATATATCGGCTTCAGATTCGGTAAGTACTGCTGTTGGCTCATCAAGTACGAGGATACTTACCTTTTCTCTGTCAATTTCCCGTGCAATTTCTATAAATTGTTTGTGTCCTATAGGCATTTCTGCAACTTTCATTTCTGGATCAATTTCTATTCCCAGTTTTGAGATTGCTGTTACAGAGCGAGATTTCATGGTTGGTCTATCCAATAAGGATAAGCGATGCCCAAAAATATCTGAAATAATACCAGGTTTAGTAATTTCACGATTAAGCATTATATTTTCTGTAGCAGAAAAGCCAGGAATAAGAGAAAATTCCTGATGAACCATACCAAATCCTGCATCTAAGGCATCAAAAGGACTCGAAAAATGAACTTCTTTTCCATTAACAAAAATTCGGCCACCGTATCCACCAGTTTCACTGATAACAGGCATACCAAATAAAATACTCATAAGAGTTGTTTTACCGGCACCATTTTCACCAACAAGACCGAGAATTTCTCCTCGTTTAAGATCAAAAGAAACGTCTTGAAGTACAACTGTTCCGGAAAAATCTTTAGTTACGCTTTCAAGGCGTAATAAGGGGGTTTCGTTAGCCATAATATCCTGCTTGAAAAATTAGTAGCCCTGTACACAGGGCTACTAGAATAAATCAATAATTTATTTGTTGAATTTTATATTGTAATATTTCTCAGGTACAGTCAATGCGGTTGTTCCAAGATAACCAGTACCAAATATATAGGTGTCCATATATATTAGGGTATGATTTTTTGCTCTCACTCCCGTATTAGCATCAATATAACTACCACCATTCCACTTAGCACCTGGAGTGTATTCTCCTAATGCTTTGTAAAGGTCGCTCATACTACCAAGTGTTGCAGTACCTTCAATTATACGTTTCGCATATTCACCAAGGCCAGCGCTTGCGGTAAAGCCATAAGAATACGCCCAGGTTCCGAATCTTCCTTTCCCTGCTTTTTCAACTACAGTGGATTCAACTTTCTTAAGAATCGCGGCAAAATCGCCGGCTTCTGCGGAAAGATCGATACCAAATGCTCCAGGGTAACCCATTAATGGAGAAGGTAAATCGGCTTCAACAAACATTCCGCCATAAGCAGCTATTTGTTTAAGAAGAGGCTCGGTGTGAGCATCATTGGTACAGAAAAAGGCTGTTTCTTTTCCGTATTTTTGTACCCATTGTGGAACTTTTTCCAAAATAAACTGCTGAGCACCAGCAACACCAACGTCACTAGTTGGGTCTGGAGCAGTTTCAAAGGCAAAGGTTAAACCAAGATCTTTACAAGCTTCTTCCATAATCTGTCGTCTCAGCCCGAGAGATTCATAGGACATATGGCGAGGGAAAGAAATATGTACAAAAGTTTTGGCTCCCATTTGTTTAGCAGCCCAAATAATTGTATATCCACGAGAGATAAAATCTGAGTTTACAGCAAGATCTGCTGAGGCCTCAATAACAAGAGGGTCTTCATGAGCCTCTCCAGCTAAACAGATAATATCAGAACGTTTTTCTTTAACACGTTTGAAAGCTTCTGCTGTTCCAGGAACTGCCTGGTTTACAACGATAGCCTTCATTAAAGGATCATCAGAAAGGGCTACTATTTGAGAAATAGTAGTTTCTTGCTGTGACATAAAGTCATCAGGATATGTGATATGCTGAATCATTCCACCATCTTTCACATTTCCATATCTTTTAATGAGTTCCTCAGCTCCACGAAGATCATCTTCGGACTGAGAAACAGTACCAGTTACAATTCCAATGTGGAATTTGCTGGATTTTGCTGGTGCCTTTGCCGAATCTGTTCGGTTACAGCCTAACACCATGGTAGTAGCTACAATACAAGCCGCTACGACAAGTAATGTTTTTTTCATACTTTATTCTCCTTCTTTTTTTGTGCAACTTTATTATAATACAACCATTTTGAAAAAGTGGTAACTAAAAATTTAGTAAAAACCATTCTTTTTCTCACCCTTGTCCTTATTTTTTCGTTCGCGGCGGCTCCGCGAGTGATTCATTCTCCCGTCCTACTTTTTCTGCCTCAGTTTTAATTCTTACAATGATTTTAATGAGGTTTCTAAGTCAGCAATAATATCATCTATATGCTCAAGACCAATTGAAAGACGAATCAAGTCTGAAGGCAGGCCAGCTGCATTTTGCTCTTCTTGCGAAAGCTGAGAATGGGTGGTACTTGCCGGATGAATAGCGAGACTTTTGGTATCTCCAACATTCGCTAAATTTGAAAAGAGAGTCAGATTATCTAAAAACTTCTGGCCTTTTACCCTTCCAGAATCAGTTTTATCTCCTTTTATGCCAAAAACTACCATGCCACCAAAATTGAGGGGAAATTTTGCCTGAGCAAGTGAATAACCACTATCATTTTGAAGCCCCGGATACCGAACCCATGCAACTTGAGAGTGAGATTTAAGCCATAGAGCAACCGCAAGGGCATTGTCATTATGCCGTCTCATTCTCACGGGTAAAGATTCAAGCCCTTGCAAGAAAATCCACGAATTATCTGGAGAAAGACAGGCACCTAAATTTCGCAAAGGTCCAGTTCTGTAACGCAGTGCAAAGGCTATTGGAGCAAGGGATTCTGGGAGATCGAAAGCCCATTTTAAGCCGTGATACGAAGGGTCGGGCTCTTTCATGAGAGGAACATTCGACGTTCTCCAATTAAATATTCCTGAATCTATAGCTACGCCCCCCATTGCTGAACCATGCCCGCCTATCCATTTACTAAGAGAATGAATAACAATGTCTGCCCCATCCTCCATTGGACGGTAATTTACAGGAGGTGTAAAAGTTGAGTCTACAACGAGTGGAACTTTATTTTCATGCGCTATTTTTGCAATTGCAGCAATATCGGCAACATCTAAAGCGGGGTTTCCAATTGTTTCTGTATAGAGAAATCTCGTTTTAGAGGTAATTGCCTTGCGAAAATTCTCAGGTTTACTTGAGTCTACAAAATGAACTGTTATTCCTTGATCTTTTAGAAGAGTAGCAAATAAGGTGAACGTTCCACCGTAAAGGGATCTGGATGCTACAATTTCATCGCCTGCGCGAGCAAGACTCAGGGCTGTATAATGAATTGCGGCCATGCCCGAAGCCGTTACGACTGCAGCGGCTCCACCCTCTAATTCTGCGAGTCTTTTTTCTAGAACATCCGAGGTTGGATCTCCTAACCGGGTATAAATAAACCCGAGTTCTTTTAGAGCAAATAAATTTGCACCTTGCTCAGATGAGTTAAAATTGTATGCCGTTGTTCTCCACACCGGTATACCTCGAGCTCGCGTCACAGGGTCTGGTATTTGCCCACCATGAACTGCAATTGTTTCAATATGTGTATACTTTTTCATTTCTATTCCTCCCATAACCAAGTAGATAAATAACGCTCCCCAGTATCTGGTAAAAGAGCGACTATAACTTTGCCTGTATTTTCAGTTCGCTTTGCTATTGTTAATGCAGCTTCGAGCGCTGCGCCAGAAGAAATTCCAGCCAAAATACCTTCTTCCCTGGCAAGACGACGTGCAGTACTACCAGATTTCAATTCATCTGAAAGATACACTTCATCTATAACGTCACGGTTTAGTATAGAAGGAATAAAACCGGCTCCAAGACCTTGCAATTTATGTGGCCCCGGATTTCCACCAGAAAGAACTGGAGAACCAGAAGGCTCTACTGCTACAACCTGCACGTGTGGATTTTTAGATTTAAGATATTCACCCGCTCCAGTTATAGTACCTCCCGTCCCTACTCCACTTACAAAAATATCGATTTTGCCTTGAGTATCATTCCAAATTTCTGGCCCAGTCGTATTACGATGCGCCTCGGTATTAGCAGGATTATCAAACTGTTGAGGTATATAGGAATTCGGATATGTAGCAGCTAATTCTTCAGCTTTTGCTATAGCACCCTTCATTCCCTTCGCACCTTCGGTTAGAACAATTTCTGCACCATAGGCTGAAAGAATTTTTCTCCTCTCTATACTCATAGTGTCTGGCATGGTAAGAACAAGACGATACCCACGAACAGCACAAACGAGGGCAAGTCCAATTCCCGTGTTGCCACTTGTAGGTTCAATTATTACGGAATCCGCTTGAATAAGACCTGCTTTTTCCGCAGCATCGAGCATAGAAAGACCTATTCGCTCTTTAACACAACCGCCGGGATTAAAGCTTTCAAGCTTCACATAGACCTCTGCAACACAGCCTTGCGAAAGCCGATTTATTTTTACCAGAGGAGTATTACCAATAAGATCTGTAATTCGTTCTACCTTTGCCATAGACATCTCCTTTTATAACGTAGAATACTAAATACCTCACTAATCATATCCTACTAAACTCATGGTATTTATCATAATAACCAGATTGCAGGATGTCAATACTTTTAAATTATATATGTCCAACAATTTTGTGAATCTACGGTATTTTTCATAGAATCGAGCGTTCTTGAATCGAGCAGTTGTGCAATTCGGTCATTGAGTGGCTCATACACTTTTTTTCTAATGCAAGACTGCAGGGCCGTTTCAGTTTCTCCTGGCTGGAGCTCATCTATAACAGAAAGGTCCCCTTCTAATACACGCAATACTTCTCCAACAGTAATAGTTGAACTATCTCGAACAAGTTCAAAACCACCAGAAGCACCAACAATTGAGCGAATAAAACCAGCCTTTGAAAGTAAAACAGCAATCTGCTCAAGATAACTCACAGAAATATTTTGGTTTTTAGCAATATCTGCAAGTATTGTTGGCGTTTCCGTTTTTCGATCGGCAAGATCTAACAACATTCGAATTCCATATCGTCCCCGAGTTGAAATTTTCATGTTGCACCTCCATCGGAAATCGAATTAGGTAAGCATGTAAGCGCTAAATCTTTTAATGTGATCCCATTCACACAAGAATTTATTTCCTCAAATAAGTCTACCCATGTATTTCGAGAAAGACAGATTGCTGAAGAAGGACATTCTGTGCTCTGTACGCAAGAAACTGGCTCTAAAGACCCCTCAGCTATACGTAAAATATCTCCCACAGAAATCTCTTCAAGGGGTTTTCCAGGGAAATACCCACCTTTATGGCCTCTAATGCTTCGAAGTAAGCCTGCATTTCTTAAGGGAATGCAGAGTTGCTCAAGATACCCTGCAGAAATTCCCGTTGCCTGTGAAATAGTGCGAATACTGGCAGTCTCTCCTTGTGGTAGAGCGGCCAAATAAAGGAGGGTTTCGAGTGAATATCTTCCACGTGTTGAAATTCTCATTTCATCTCCTAGTTAAAAGCTAATAATTAAAAGTGTAAACTTCCATGCATTCTCGGTCAAGGGAATTTATATTGAGGCAGACTAACTTTGCTCGGCGAAATCTTTAAGCGCGGAGCCATGAGAACGGGGTACCGTTCTCCCGCGTACGAAAGTCCTTGCAGGGGCGAATCATTTTAGTCGTTTACTTTCCTTTTCCATTATGATAGCGGTATATTTGTCACAGACAAGGAGACCGATATGAAAAACAACGTACGTATTGCGTTTTTTGATACAAAGCCCTACGACAGAAAATATTTCGAGCAAACAACACAATTGCCTGAATTTTCCCATATAACTTTTTCTTTTGACTTTTTTGAGGCAAAGCTGACAGCCGCAACTGCAGCACTCGCAAAAGACCACGAAGTAGTATGCGCATTTGTAAACGATCATTTAGATAAAGAAGTTGTAGATAAGCTCGCAGCAGGTGGCGTTTCTGTATTAGCTATGAGATGTGCTGGATACAATAATGTGGATCTTGAAGCTGTATGGGGGAAAATTCATGTAGTGAGAGTTCCCTCCTATTCGCCTCATGCGGTGGCAGAACACGCTGTTGCATTACTACAAACATTAAACAGGCGCATACATACAGCCTATAACAGAATTAGAGATGGAAATTTCGCATTAAACGGTCTGGTAGGAAAGGACTTGTTTGGTCAAACAGCTGGAATAATAGGTACCGGGAAAATTGGAAAAGTTCTTGCAACGATTTTGCACGGGTTTGGAATGAAAATATTACTAGACGATATATATCCAGACAATGAGTTTGCAAAAAGCATTGGAGCTTCCTATGTTTCGCGCGACGAACTCTATAAAAACTCCGACGTTATAAGCCTTCATTGTCCCCTTACACCGGAAAATCATCATATGATAAACGAGAATACTCTCGCCCTCATGAAAAAAGATGTTATTATTCTCAATACTGGTAGAGGTGGGCTCATAGATGCAAAAGCTCTTGTAGAAGCTCTTAAAGACGGTAGCATTAGAGGGGCTGGTCTCGACGTGTATGAAGAAGAAGATAAATATTTCTTTGAAGACTGGTCTTTAGCGCCTATCCAAGATGATGTCCTTGCACGCCTCATTCAATTTCCAAATGTACTTATGACTTCTCATCAAGCTTTTTTAACAGAAGAAGCTTTAGGAGAAATAGCACGTGTTACCCTCGATAACATTAGACTGTGGAAAGAAGGAAAATATGCAGTAAATGAAATTTGCTACAAATGCCTTGATACAGGAAAAGGCGTAAGTTGTGAAAAAGAAGTAACGGGAGAATGCTGGAGCGACGAAAAAAAGAAAGTCATATAGGAATTAAGAAGAGGCTGAATCCGGATCGTAAAAAAGGATTCCGGAGCAGTCTTCTTCTTTAAGACCTTTTAGTAGATGCAAGCTTTGAACATAATCACTTGAAGATACAGCGGTATAGGGAATTAAACCTGTAGAAGCTAGACCTCTGTTAATTATAAGTTCATCTTTTTTTGCAAGTCCTTGTAGGCGGCAACAAAGATTTATGCCATATCCAACATAATCGCGGTACATGAGTTGGCTCGCTTCTGCAGAAATTTCATATTTGAATACTTTTTCGGTTACCAAAGACCCTGCAAGGCCAAGACCTTCATATTTAATAAATAATTCTTCGTTTGCAAAATCGGTATACGTGGTAAAAACAGCAATGGCTTCTGATACAGATTTTTCATCCGTTTTATCCCAAATAATTAAAGCACCGTCTCCAAGAAGTTTGTACCATGAGCAACCAAAGGCAAACTGATTTACACAAGAAAGAAGATTAGATGTAAAGTCTTTAATTAAAGAGAATACTTCTTCTTCTTTATTTTTACAAAGAAAACTGCTAAAATTGCGAATATCAACACAAAGTATCAAAGCATCATTTTTGACTTCATCGAGATACACATTATTAAAAATATCTACGGGCATTTTGTGTAAGCCAGATAAGGCAGATGAATCGAGCACTACAGAGGGATCAAGGAACTGAATAAGAGTATGAGGGCTTCCCAATGCCTTTGAAATTGCAGTTAAAATGACATTCTGAGTAGGAAACTTTTTAAGTTTAATACGAGCTAGGATTTCTGTTTCATCAGATTCTGAATCTGCAATAACAAGGGTACCATCTGCTTCTAGTATTAAAAGCACTGTTTTTTGTTTGCCGGTTTTGGAATTTTCTATCAATAAAACCTTGTTTTTTAAAGTAACGGCCATTAAACAACTATAACATATTTTTCGACAATTTGAAATAATTCATATTTTTGACTATAATTTTGTTAGGTTAACAGGGAGCTATTATGAAAAAGGTTCTTATAGCGTATTGGACCAAAACAGGTTCAACAAAGGAAACAGCCGATACTATTGGTAACATTCTGATAGTTAATAACTTTGATGTTGTCGTTTCTCCTATTTCCTCTTGCCCTGATCTATCAGATTTTGATATTTGTATTATAGGCGCTCCAATAAATGGGATGAAATGGGTACAAGAAGCTTCTGATTTCATAGAAACACATGCAACAGTTTTATCACAAAAAACAACTGTTTTGTTTTGTCTTTCTTATATTTATCTTACTGGATCTTCACTCTGGCAAAATGTAATTGCAAAAACACTTAAACCATTTGCTGAAAAATCGAGAGCAATTGAAACGGCCATTTTTGGTGGTCGTGTTGAAGAGCCCTTACCCTTCCCTATGAGAATAATGTTTGGTATAAAAAAAGATAGTCCACTAAATCTTGTCAGTGTAGATAAAATTTCTCAGTGGGTGCAAGAATTAATTCCTCGTCTCTCTTAAGGTAGTTTTACCCCGCTAAAAGGTAAAAATTACCTGTTGCGGAAATGGAAAAGGCCCTTTTATACTTCTTTTAATCTAACAGAATAAAGGGAGCAGACATTACACATGAAAAAACCATCTATTTTAGGATTACCCCGATTTGAATACAAAGGGAAAACACTAAGCCAGACTAAGCTCAATGTAGAAACAAAAACTAATTTCTCTGAATGTGAAGGTGGTTGGAGATGTACGATCGAATTAAGCTCAAAAAACTTCGAAAATCTGCAAGCCTTTGACGCAGTAGAAATAGAGCTTGATTTGGTTGAATCGAGTAAACAAGTCGTTTTTTTGAATGGATATCAATCATGGACTGATTCCAGAGAATATTCTAAAAAAGACCGAATGAAAAAACCAAATCCTCTTCTTGGCTCTATTGGAGTAAAAAATGCATTAAACAGATATTCCGACTATGAATTTTTTCCCTATGCAAATAAAAAAGGTCAGGTTCACGGCTGCTCTTGGGGTCATCTTAGAAGTCCACAAGAAAGTAGTATCACTTTTTTTTCATCTCTTAATGAGAGAAGTGGTTTTACGTTTTTCCGCATTAATCTTCCAAAAAAAAAGTTTTATGTTCGCAAAGAACTCGAAGGAATGAAATTCGTAGACACAACTATCATTTTTGATCTTTGGTTTGCCAAAGGGGACGAAGATACTCTGTATGAATCCTGGTTCAAAATTTTAGGAACTCCAAAACCCCGCTCAAAACCCACAACAGGTTGGACGAGTTGGTATAATTATTATCAGAACATAAGTGAAAAATGCATTCTTGAAAATCTTGACGCTCAAGTAAAAGCAAAAATTCCTGCAGGCATTTTTCAAATTGATGACGGATATCAAACTGCAATTGGAGACTGGTTTTCAATTAAGGAGTCCTTTCCAAATGGAATGAAATTTATCGCAGAAAAAATTCGCTCCAAAGGATGGAAACCTGGAATTTGGCTTGCTCCCTTTGCTGCAGAAACAAATTCTGTTTTATTTAAAGAACATCAAGACTGGTTTATTTGTGGCGAAGATGGAAAGCCCTATAAAACTGGTGGTAACTGGTCGGGCTTTTACTCCTTAGATCTCGAACTAGACGAAGTTAAAGCCTATGTGAGAAATGTATTTGATGTTGTTCTAAACGATTGGGGTTTTGATATTGTAAAATTAGATTTTCTTTATGGAACATGCATACGACCACGAAATGGAAAAACCCGAGGTCAATTGATGTGTGAGGCTATGGATTTTTTAAGAGATTGTGCTGGGGAGAAAGAAATTCTTGGCTGCGGTGTTCCTCTATGGCCAGCTTTTGGGAAAGTTGATTATTGCAGAATAGGAACAGATGTAGACCTTGCATGGGAAAACTGGCCGTATCATGCCATGATACACAGAGAATACCCCTCTACGAGAAAGACTCTGAAAAACTCTATATATAGACGCCCTATAGATGGGCGAGCCTTTCTTAATGATCCAGATGTTTTTCTCTTACGACATACCAATATTTCTCTGAATTCCTATGAAAAAAAAACGGTATTTCAAATAAACAAGGTTTTTGGTAGTCTTCTTTTTACTTCAGACAACCTAAATGAATATTCGAAGGAAGAACTACAACTATATAAAACTCTTTTTCCTTTTGAGCGCTCCCATATTATACAAACAACCTGGAAAGGTCCTATTCTCTTTGTACAGTATACGCAAGGAGGTTCTCGGTATGAAATGTGGACTAATTTTAGCTGGAGATCAAAAAAGCTGGCAATAAAGGACTCTCAAGGTAATAAAATACAGCTTAAACCGCATGAAACACGATTGAATATACTAGTTTGACACAATACTACCGATATAAGATAATAAAGTCTCTTTGATTTTTTCTGTAAGGAAGTTTAAATGAATACAATTATCAAATTTTTTATTCCACATCTTGAAACATCTAATTTGAATTTTCAAATTAAAAAACAACTTCCGTATATTTTAGTTATTACTCTTGTATTATGTATTGTTTTTTTGCTTCTTATACCAGTTAGTATGATTAATGAAAATGGGAAAATTGCTACCATAACGTATATATTTTTTGCTTTGTCTATTATTCAACTGGTTGCATTAATTCTCATTCGAACAGAAAAATTCCTTTCAGCTGCATGGTTAAATACATTAAGTATATTAGTGAGCGGTGTTTGTGTTCTCTTTTTTATGGCAACTGGTAAACTCATATATGAAGCATATCGTCCACTTGCTTTTATAGCTATTATGTCAATAGCAAATGTTCTCGTGTCTCTTGATAAAAAACAGATTATTTTAATGTTCCTTGGCAGTCTCACCGGATGGTTTACAGCCTTTGCTGTAATATATTCATCTTACTTTGTAACAGATCTTACTCTTACGATTGCGGTCATGATTACCGGAGTACTCGGAATACTCTTTTCTAATATTGTATTGCTTTTTGTCAATAAACTTTCAAAAGATCTCCTAGCCACTGCAGAGTCAGAAACAGCAATTGCTCACAATGCTCTTGGAAATATTACAAACCTCATGAACGAAGCACGAGAAGGAATGGCTATAGGTGAAAGACTCCTTAGTGCCTCACAAGAAATGCAACATTCTGTTTTACAGGTAGAAGAAATTGGAAACACCATAAAAAAAACAATTAAAATACTTTTACAAGAATCTGATTCTTTTTCTAAAACCAGCTCTCGGGTAATTGATGGAACACAGAGTGTTAAGAGTAATTTTAATGAGCAAAACGCTGCAGTTACAGAAACATCGGCCGCTATTACACAAATCTCTGCAAATCTTGAGAACATAAGCGGCATAGCTCAAAAACGTCGCGAAATGTTAAATTCTATGGATACTACAGGAGCCTCACAATTAGATTTACTAAAAAAACTCGTATTGGCCTTTGACAGCGTTAGGTCGTCCTCAGAAGGAAGTTCTGTTTTCGTAAATACTGTTCAAGATGTGGCAAGTCAAACCCAACTTCTTTCTATGAATGCATCTATAGAAGCAGCTCGCGCGGGTTCTTCAGGTAAAGGGTTTGCAGTTATTGCCCAGGAAATTAGAACCTTATCGCTAGAAACAGATAAAACAGCAATTACAATTAGAGATATTCTGGAACAGAATAAAAAAACAATTGCCGAAACAGATCGCACTATGCAGGATTTTTCTGTTTTTATAACAAAAAGTACCGAGGAACTCCAGCAGTTGCTTTTGGCCATAGATGAAATTCTTCGCGGCATTACAGAAATGGATACAGGAACTCGAGAAGTTACGAAGGCAATGCAAAACATTGTAGATACAACGCAAGATTCAGCAGACAAAATTAAAAGCGTAGCGAATGAAGTAGATCTACAAAAAGAAGGATTTACCCGTATTGAATCGGTTTCACAAGAACTTGCATCCGACATAGAAAACCTAGCTCATTCGGTTACTATAATTCGTAAAGCATCTGATCTTATAGCTCAAACAGGAAGAGAAAATACCGAACAGGTTCGCAAACTACAAATTGATACTACTCAAAACGTCGGGTAAGATATGTATATCTGCTTTGTAAAATAGCGCTTTTATGTAGCGTATAAGGCTCATATTTAATGGGAGAAGAGAGAAGCGTAACAAGGCGTATTGCTTGATCTTTTGAAAGATTTGCAACTCCCTTTTTATAGTGATGTTGTGCAGCCGCTTCTATACCGTAGACACCTCTTCCCCATTCTGCATAATTTATATACAACTCTAAAATGCGATCTTTTTCTAATAGGACATCCATTTCCAAGGCAATTATTACTTCAAGATATTTTCGTATGTACCATTTTTCGGGAATTAAAAAAAGAGTGCGTGCCGTCTGCATAGTTATTGTACTACCCCCATAGAGGGTTTTTCCAAGTGCCTGGTTTACTTTCCATGCATTTTTAATAGCTGAGGGAACAACGCCATGGTGAGTATAAAAGGTTCCATCTTCTACCCTGATAATCATTTGGCGTGTTCTTGCAGGTATTTTTTTTAAAGGTAGATATTGGATCTTATTTTCTGGCCAATTCCAAAAAACCCTACGGTAGAGCATAATGCTCGTTACCCTAGGGTTTTTTACTCGATAATATGAAATGATAGAACTGGTTGCCATCATAAAAACAAAATGCATAGTTAAAACAAACAAAAATATACTAACAAACCAACGGAATATTCTTTTTATGTACATACAGTTGAGTACTGTATGCTGAAAACAGAATAAAACTCAAGCGTGCGTTTTATTCATGCCTTCTTGAATTGCTTGAACATTAAGAGGAACTAAAAATTGTTTATTCGGAGGAAAAAAACTTTCTAGAATTTTTTCAACTGTTTTAAGAGACAAAGCACCAGTTTCGCGTGCTAAAGCTCCAAGCATGACCATATTTGCTATTTTAGTATTTCCTAAGGTCTCAGCAATATTCGTTGCTGAGATAGAAACAACTCTAAATCTATCTTTTAATGCGCCATTATTTTTTATATCTACTAACGAGTCATTTACGAGCAAAAGGCCGCCTTCGCTAAGAAGAGACAAACCTTCATTAAGGCTGTCTTGGTTCATAACAACAACAGAATTCGCCCTGCTTATAACTGGACTCGTTATAGGTGAATCGGAAATAATACAGTTAGCACGAGCAATACCACCACGTTTTTCGGCTCCATAAAAAGGGATAAAGCTTACCTCTTTTCCCTCTTTCATACCACAATAACACCATATTTGACCAAGAGAAATTATTCCCTGTCCTCCGAATCCTGCAAAAAATGTTTTTTCTTTCATAGTACACCTAACTCATTTTTAATTTCACCCAGAGGATAAAAGGGAATCATTGTGTTTTCGAGCCATTCTACAGCCTCAACAGGTTCCATTCCCCAATTAGTTGGACAGGGCGAAAGAATTTCGACCATCGTAAAACCAACTCCCGCCATTTGAGCTTCAAACGCAGTTTTAATATACTTTTTAAGTTTTCTCACATTTGCAGGAGTATTTACAGAACCGCGTGCAAGATACCGAGTTCCACCTAAAGTTGCTAGCATTTCTAAAACACGTATAGGATACCCCATTCCCTGTCCTTCTGGGTCTCGACCAAGGGGAGCTGTTGCAGCTTTTTGCCCAACTAGAGTAGTTGGTGCCATTTGCCCGCCTGTCATGCCGTATATAGCATTATTAACAAAAATAGTTGTAAATTTTTCACCACGATTTGCAGCGTGTATAATTTCAGCCGTTCCAATTGCTGCAAGATCACCATCACCTTGATAACAAATAACGAGATGATCTTTTAACATTCGTTTTATACCTGTCGCAGCTGCAGGGGTGCGCCCATGTGCCGGCTGAACTGAGTCAAAATCAAAATACAAATCGGCCCAAATTGCACAACCAACAGGATTGGTAATAATTGCTTTTTCTCGAAGCCCCATTTCATCAATCAATTCACAAATAATACGATGAATAACGCCATGTCCACAGCCTGCACAATATTTTGTTTGAATAGGAACGAGAGATTTCGGATGTCCAGCTATTTCCTTCATTTTTTTTCCTCCAAAATCAAAGTAATTTTCTTAAAGACTTCTTCTTCGGTTGGCACGACTCCACCTGAGTGAGAAAGAAGATGAACCGGAGCCCGATCATGTATAGATAAACGAATATCTTGAATCATTTGCCCCATGCTCATTTCAACTGACAAAAAAGAAGAAACGTGGTTTGCATGATAAGAAAGTTGTTCTGAGGGAAAAGGCCATAGAGTAATTGGTCTAAAAAGACCTGCTTTTAAGCCTTCGTTTCGAGCTTTTTCTACTGCTTCTCTGCATACGCGGGCAGAAGTGCCATAGGCCACAAGAATAAGGTCTGCATCATCGCAATGAAACTGTTCAAACCGTACTTCTGTAGCTTCTACTTGGGTATATCTTTTAAATCGCTCTTTAATTAAATTCTCTAATTCTTCTGGAATAAGATTAATAGATGTAATGTGTCGTGCTGATCGTGAAGTTTTATTCATATTGCCAACAGCCCAAGACTCATTTACAGGTGAAACTGCATGTGATTCCTGTATTTCGGGAAGCAAGACTGGCTCCATCATTTGTCCAATAACCCCATCACCTAAGATCAATGTAGGCATTCTCCATTTTTCTGCAAGATCAAAAGCAAGAACAGTCAAATCTGCACATTCTTGCACGCTCGCAGGTGCTAACACTATTACTCTATAGTCACCATGGCCACCTCCACGGGTGGACTGAAAATAATCACTTTGAGCGGGACCAATAGAGCCGAGTCCTGGTCCTCCTCGTACAATATTTACATACACAAAAGGAAGATCTGCACCGGCGGCATACGAGATTCCCTCTTGTTTTAAACTGATACCAGGACTTGAAGAACTAGTCATAGACCGGGCCCCAGTAGAAGCAGCCCCATAGACCATATTGATTGCAGCTATTTCACTTTCAGCTTGTATAAATACACGGCCAAGACGCGGCATTGCTTCCGCCATATAACCAATGAGCTCATTTTGAGGTGTAATAGGATATCCAAAATATGCTTGGCATCCACTTCGTATTGCAGCTTCTGCTATCGCTTCGTTTCCCTTCATCAGTTTTTTTTCTTGAAAAGTCATATATTTCTCCCCTAATCTTTAAAAACTGTTATGGCAGCATCCGGACAGACCTGATAACAAGAAGCACAGGCGGTACAATTCTGCGGATTAACCGGAACGGCTGGATACACACCGTCAGAATTCATATTTTTATCTATAGAGAGAACTTGGAAAGGGCATGCGCGAACACATAAACCACAGCCCTTACATCGATCGATATCAATACTGACACTTCCCAATTTCATTATGTAATCTCCTTATTAAACAATGTATGACACTTTTTACATTTTTGTCAATTTGACATATTGACAAATAATGATAATATGCTATTTTTAGCATGCAACTATTTCAGACACGATGAGTCTAATAAAGGTTGCATGAAAAATGTACTGAAGTTATGGACAAGCTTTGCTTGATTTACATAGGAGATTTTATGGCTGTTGAAATAATTGCAACGGGACGATATTTACCCGTGAACCGCGTTACTAACGATGATTTATCAC
>DATFIA010000019.1:0-6075 GCA_035270545.1 Treponemataceae bacterium | reverse complement strand
TCGCTGTCTTACTCCTTTCTCTTTTTTCACTTCCATCTCATGCTCGAGATTTTTATTGGGAAGATCCTCTTACCTTATCAACACAAGATAGTCGGTTCCCCCTTTCTGCAACTAATGGGAACGTTTCTGTTCTTATGTGGCAAGAAATAGAAGCTCTTTCGGATACAGAAGGTAAAATTTGGCTTTCACTGAGATATTTTGACGGTTCAAAATGGATAGATCATTCTCGCTTTGCCGGCCCCATTCTTTATTCCGGTGAAGTTCCTTCAGTCGCATCAATTACTCTCGATTCTAAAAATCGAATTCTTATATCTGCAGCTACCGGTATTAATTCTATTTCTGTGTTT
The DNA here is from genome assembly GCA_035270545.1 of Treponemataceae bacterium. Lineage (GTDB taxonomy): Bacteria > Spirochaetota > Spirochaetia > Treponematales > Treponemataceae > Teretinema. Next base: position 5,728 of record DATFIA010000019.1, on the reverse strand, counting down.
CTTTCTGAAGACGAGGGTTATAGCTTTAAAAAGTCAATACTTACTGGTTCTGCTTCTTCTGTTCTTGCCCCTAAAATTTTTCAACGCTCAGATGGCGGTTATTTTATTTTTGCGACTCGTGGAGATGAAGATTCCTTTACTTTGGTACAGTCGCGCTCACAAGATGGTCTAAATTGGACTTCTTTTTCCGATTTTCTGCCCACAGCGGGCTTAAAGCGACCTTTTTTGCCCTCATATGTGGTTTCTGGTTCTTCCGACATCATTGTTTTTCAAGCCTTGTTTGAAGGTGGAACGCGCTCAACATATCAGTTGTATTCTTCAGTTTCGCGAGATGCCGGAGGTTCTTGGAGTGCTCCCGTACTAATTACCAATTTTTCAGGGCCAATGAGTTCTTCAGGAGCTGAACCGCTTGTTTTTGGTAATTATACAAATCAGCGTCCAAACGTTATTAAAACAGGAAATACTATTTCTCTTGTGTGGGAGCGTGCTCGTCAAGGTTCAGATAAATATGGTATTCATTATGTTTCTCTCGATTCCTCAGGCCGCCCCTCATCAACTATTGAAAAAATATCAACTGGTGAAGCTCAGTGTTATGATCCTCAAAGCATTGAACTTGATGGTAAGCTTGTTGTTGTGTGGTTTGATAATCGACGTGGCGCTAATCGTATTTATTTAGCGCTTAAAGATGGATATCTTTGGGATGAAACTGAATTAACCCGTGAACCCCGAGATTCAATGTTTGGGCGAGTTGTTTCTGTGAACGGAAGCCTCGAAGTGTATTGGCAGCAATTGCAACGTACAAAGACGTATCGTCTTCTTTGTCTGGCAACAGACCAAACGGTTAAATCTCCTCGTATTACTGTTTCTGGTCTATCGTCTGGAAGTAAGGGTCGCTCTAGTCGCATAACAGCTCAAGTAGTTCTGCCAGAAGATTCTTCGGGTATAGCTGGCTATAACTGGAACTGGGGCGCATTTACCAAACCATCTGTTAATCAGGCTATCTCAAAACTTCCTGAAGATACTCGTATACAGGGAGAAGCGTCAGTTGATGGAAGTTGGTTCTTTGGTGTTCGCGCAAATGATTATGCCGGAAATTGGTCATCTCCTGCATGGTTTGAATATATACGAGACACAACACCACCTATTGCTCCTCTCATTGCAGATATTACAATTGATAATGAGGGATATCTTCCTTCAAACACATTTAACCTTTCCTGGGATAGGGCAGAAGAAGATGATATTGCCGGTTATACCTGGAGCTTTGAATATATAGCATCGCTTGATTATCTTTCAGTCTTGCACCGACAATCTGATCAAGCTTTTGAAAATAAAGGTTCCTCTTCTCGTATCACTCCTGCATCTTTTGACTTTGAAAAAATTGCTGCGGAAAAATTTCAAATAGCTCGGCCTGCTTCCTCTTTGCGTACAACTAATAAAACAGTATCTTTTTCGAATAAAGACAACGGAATTTATGCTCTTTCAGTGTCTGCTATAGACTCGGTTGGTAATATAGGGCTTCCTGCCGTTAAGTACGTCGTTTTAAATAAGTATATTCCATACACATATATTACCTATATAGATTCCAAAACTGATGAAACAGGCGTTATTACCCTTTCTTTAGTAGGACGAGGGTTCAATAATGGAGGAAATATCAGCGAGGTGTATATTGATCGGGATGGTAAAACTCCTTGGGATTTAACCTTACCCCTTTCAGCTTCACGGTATCGCGTAGTAAACGATAGGCTCATTACAGATATTACTCTGTCCGATATGGAAGAAGGCCAGTATCGAGTTGGTTTGGTTCATCCGCTTCGTGGCTTATATATGAGTAAACCTCTTCTTTCTATTGGTACCTTTGGCACCGTTAAGTTTGGTAATTTCGATTATCTGTTTAATCCTCCTTGGACAATATCTGCTCCAGTGAAAAAAACGTACTTTAGTCCCGATAAATTACTCATTTATTCATTATTTGCTTTTGCTTGTCTTGTATTTATTTTTTCCTTGTATGGAATTACGGGTTCAGCACAGGATGCTCTTCGAGTTCAGAAGGAAGTTCGTGCACTTATTACAGGAGATGTTATGCCCTCAGTAAAGAAAAAAAGAACAGTTGCCCTGCGTAGAAAAGGGTTTAGTCTCAGATTTAAATTAACATTATTTACGACTACCCTTGTTATTTCTGTTGTTCTCATTGTCTCCCTTCCTTTAGGAATACAGTTTTCAGAAAATCAGGAAAGAACCCTTGCTCGAGGATTGGAGTCGCGGGTTAACGTTTTGCTTGAAAGTCTCGCTTCTGGTGCTCGTGCATATCTTCCAAGTCAGAACTTGCTTGAACTTGGATTTTTACCAGATCAGGTAACTGCTTTGGACGAAGCTTTACACGCAACTATTACAGGAAGTCGTAGCGACGGTTCAGCAACAGGTGTTGATTATGTTTGGGCAACGAATGACCCTGAAATTGCTTCTAAAATTGATTCCTCGACACTCGTATATGGTGGCTCGCAGCTTACTCTTCCCGAAAATGAAGAGATTTCTAAACGATTGCTTATTCTCGAAACAGAAGCAAATACTTCTGTGCGGGAACTTGCAGACGGAATAGCTTCTTTATCGCAAGAAGGTATCTCTCTTGCTCTACGCTCTGACGCAGAATCTGTTGTACGCCGATCAGAAATTCAAACTATTACGCGTCAACTCGAAGAAAAGCTTAATGGCGAATTATCTCGTATTTCTGCAACTGGATCAGGATCCTGGCCTGAATATAATCCATTACAACTTTCACGCAAAATAACTGAATATATTTTCTATAAACCAGTTATGTATCGAAAAAGTAGTTCTCCAAACTTTGTGCATGGAACAGTACGTGTTACCGTTTCTACATCGTCTTTATTAGAAACTGTTCGTCTGGATCAGCAGGCTCTCGTACAAACAACTGTCTATGTAGCGCTTTTTGCGGTTTTAATGGGTATTTTAGGATCCTTGTTGCTTGCTTCTATTATAATTTCTCCTGTGCGAAAACTCGCAGCACACGTTGCGATGATTCGCGACACTGAAGATAAAGAAGAGCTAGAAGGAAAAGATATAAAGCTGCGCACTCGCGATGAAATTGGACTTCTAGGTGAAACCATAAATGATATGACTCACGGTCTTATTAAGGCGGCCTCGGCATCGAAAGATCTTACTGTTGGTAAGGAAGTTCAAAAGATGTTTATTCCGCTCGACACTGATTCCAATGGAAGAAAACTCACCAGCGGTAGCACTCAAGACACTCATGCCGATTTTTTTGGATACTACGAAGGTGCTAAGGGTGTTTCTGGAGACTATTTTGATTATATCAAACTTGATGAAAGACACTATGCAATCATTAAATGCGACGTAGCAGGAAAAGGGGTGCCGGCTGCTCTTATCATGGTTGAAGTTGCAACGCTCTTCCTCGATTATTTTAAAGACTGGAAATATGAAAAAAATGGATACAAATTAAGCTATATTGTATCGCGTATTAATGATCTCATTGAATCTCGAGGATTTAAAGGGCGTTTTGCTGCCTTTACCTTATGTATTATGGATACCGTCTCTGGAAAAGTGCATTTTTGTAATGCGGGTGATAATATTGTTCATATTTATGAAAAAGCAACACATAAGATGAAGACTATTACTCTTCCAGAAAGTTCTGCGGCAGGAGTGTTTCCAACATTTATGGTAGATATGAAAGGTGGCTTTCCTGTAACAACCCTTTCTCTTGCCCCCGGAGATATTCTTTTCTTATATACAGACGGTATTGAAGAAGCAAAACGTTTGTTTAGAACACCAGACTTGAATGTGTACATTTGCGATGAGCCGGGTCTCGCAAAAGATTCTCCTCATGGTACTCACTCTGTGGGTCAAGATAATGAAGAACTCGGACCTGAACGTGTTAAAGAAATTATAGAGTCCGTTCTAGATCGCAAACCGTATCTTTTATACAAATGGCATAATGCGGTAGAAAATGAATTGTTCGAGTTTGATTTTTCAAATTGTGAGGGCACAATCGAAGATGTTATTTTAGCCCTTGTTTCTGTAGAAAAAATATTTCGTATGTATCGTGATCCAAAAGCAACAGAATTCGATCGAGTTCAAGTAGACCGAAAAGTCGATAAGTTTTTGAATAAATGTTTTAAACAATATGGTCTCTATTGTGGAAATAAACGTGATCATGCAGAATATGCTGAATATATGTACTACACACATATTCGTGAAGACGATCAATATGATGATCTAACTCTTTTATGTGTACAGAAAAAGGTAAAGTAAACTAATGGAAAAAAAATCAGACAATTTCAAAGATTATGTACAAGAGGGAATGAATCGTTTTATTTCTTTAGCTTCTCGAACGGGAAGGGCGCTCGATAATCTTACCCAAGATACAATAGTAAAAATTGATATTCTGCAACTTAAGAAAAAAAAGATGCCTTATTACAAAATTTGGGGTTTCTCTGTTATTCTTCTATAATAGAGTCAAAAGTGATTGATTCTTCTCTTCCAAAGGTAAGCGTTCTTATCAAAGAAATAACCTTAATTCAAGCTGAAATTGAGAACAGAGAAAGTGCTAAAAAGTATTCTAATAAAAATGATGAAAAATAATTTCGAAAGCTATTGACCCTTTTATTTTCGGGTGCTATAGTAATCCTCGTTGCGCAGGTTCAGGAAAAACACTGAAAACCCCGCGGTTCTTTGATGTCACTTACGGTATAGTCGTTCTGCATTCTGTTGGAACGGATTCTTATTACAGTAATCCAAAGCACTGATAAACAACTCATTTTTTATGCAATTTTTATATTTGCTAAAAAATCATCATTACTTTCTAAATTGGAAGTCATGATAACAATGGTCTTTGAAAATAAAGGGAAGGGAAAGAAGGACGCTATTTGAAGCGTTATATACAGTTGCAAAACCGTGTAGAACAAACTCAAATGGTGAGGTTCGCAAAAACGAAAGAATTAAAGCCTCGAAGGTATGTGGAAACATATATTTTCAAACGTAGTTCTATGTGAAAGTAGGATTACAATTCCTTTTAAATAAATTAAAAGGGGAGAGCTTAAAATGATCTTCTAGACTCGTAAGAGTCTTAAAGAATAAATCATGGAGAGTTTGATCCTGGCTCAGAACGAACGCTGGCGGCGCGTCTTAAGCATGCAAGTCGAATGGCAAGATTGGTGCTTGCACCGATTCTAGAATGGCAGACTGGTGAGTAACACGTGGGTGACATACCCTTTGGATGGGGACAGCTACTAGAAATAGTAGGTAATACCGAATAAGCTTATATCAGTTAGAGAGGTATAAGGAAAGGTGCTACGGCACCGCCAAAGGAATGGCTCGCGGCCCATTAGCTAGTTGGTAAGGTAACGGCCTACCAAGGCAATGATGGGTATCCGGCCTAAGAGGGTAAACGGACACATTGGGACTGAGATACGGCCCAGACTCCTACGGGAGGCAGCAGCTAAGAATATTCCGCAATGGACGAAAGTCTGACGGAGCGACGCCGCGTGGATGAAGAAGGCCGAAAGGTTGTAAAATCCTTTTATTGATGAAGAATAAGTATGGTAGGGAATGACCATATGATGACATTAGTCGGTGAATAAGCCCCGGCTAACTACGTGCCAGCAGCCGCGGTAACACGTAGGGGGCAAGCGTTGTTCGGAATTATTGGGCGTAAAGGGCATGTAGGCGGTTTGGTAAGCCTGATGTGAAATCCTGC
>DATFIA010000018.1:0-4914 GCA_035270545.1 Treponemataceae bacterium | reverse complement strand
TTTCAGGTTACATGGCGAGATGAGAGATCGCGTGTTGCAAGTTTGTTGGCTATGACAACAGGAATGCGTATGGGTGAAGTTCTTGCCTTGCGCTTATGTGATCTCGGTGAAAATCGTTTGACGGCAGCTACATGCATGGTTATCATACTACATGTCGGCGTTGCCGAAAAATTTGGGATGAGTAGATTTTCGGGCGGCGGAATTAGTTGCAGTTCGGGTCAAAAACCGAATCCAATCAAAAAACCTCGAAATCCCAGAAATGACAGTTCCTATCAGTCAAATGTTTTATGTATTTTCTTTGTTAATAAAGAACTACACTTATTAGGTCATAGAATTACATCCATAAATACAACTTTTACAACCTTGTTAAGAGCTTTTAATGAACAGATACTGTATTTGTACACTTTTGAGTACACAGTTTTCTTTTGAGAGGGGCATTATGATCAAAACCTTTTTAGTTTCATGTATCAGCGTGATTATCCTTGTACAAGTACATCTTTTTTACTCAGGCACAACATTGCCAAATCTTATTCACCCTATGGCATTGGGAATAATTATTTTAAGCAGTATTCCATTGCTGCTTCTTGCGGGTCTTAGCAAAGACTTCTTTCGCTCTTTACTTGTAACACCCGCAAAAATAAAAAGATACTCATTGCTCGACTTAAGAAATGCACATGAGGCAGTAAGCCTTGTAATTACATCTTCTCTATTTTTTGGGGTGTTATTATCTTTATCTGCAATTATTGTATTCGCATATAATTTTCAAAATCAACAACTTGCGGGTCCTAATCTATTTGGAAGTCTTATCTCCCTTTTATATGGTAAGCGCTAATTTCACCCCATCTAGTAATTTTCTGGGGACAAGATGTATGGAAGCAAAAGGGTAAGGTCTTCATCGTTTTTGGCAAGAGGCAGTTTTTCAAATAAATAACAAAGGTACTTGTATGGCTCGTGCCCGTTTGCTTTGGCAGTTTCGAGAATACTGTATAACGTCGCACCAGCCCATGCCCCGTCCTTTGAATCATAAAACATCCAGTTTTTCCGTCCGATCACAAACGGCTTTATTGCCCGCTCAACGGCATTATTATCGGGGGTGACAAGGTAATATTCAACGTAACGAATCGCCCGATCATATTGCCCCATAGCATACGAAATTGCTTTCCCTAAAGGACTGCCTGGTGGCACGCGAGCTGCATTAATAAAAAGCCATTTTTGGATGGCATCAAATACTGGAGCCGTTTCTTCTTTTCGCAGTTTCATAAATTCTGTTTTAGAAATACTTGTATCTTCGAGTTTTTTTCTTAATCGAGTTTCGCTTTGATATAGTTTTTTAATCAGCTCTATCATCTCAAAGGCAAGCGCATCTTTGTTTTCATTTTCGTACACATGATAAAATTTTCGCCGTATATGTGCCCAGCAACCGATATGAGTCATTCCCGGTTTTTGCCCAATACTCTGATACCCGGAAAATCCATCTGTTTGTAAAAATCCAGTAAAATCTCCGAGGATACTTTTAGCAACCACACCTCCGCGAGATTTATTGTAGGTAAAAAAAATGATTGGTTTTTCTTCACGAAACCCACGTGCAACCCACATTCGCGATTCCGATGTAGGAGAGCGTCCCGGTTCTTTGAGAACCTGCACAACCGTTTCATCCATTCCGATAAACGGAGAGACACGGATATCCTTTTGCATGGCTGTAATAACTCGATCAAGGCGGCTTGCAGCACGTATTGCAAGATGAGCCATTGTCCCTCTTCCTATATCGAGTCCGTATCGTGCCATAATCGATTCTTGGCGATAAAATGGAAGTGCATCAACATATTTTGCAACAAGGAAAAAAGCAATAGTCTGATTAGAAAACGCACTGCCACTAACAATCTTCGCAGGTGCTGGAGCAGTGACAATCGTTTTAGTTTCTGATTCTTCAAAATCGTCACACTTGCATGGGCCATATTTCATCCTAACATGAACGGTTACGTGGGCATGTGCCGGAACGAATTCAATTTCCTCACTTCGCTCTTCACCAATCTTTGGCCGATCTTTTCCGCAACAAGGGCATTGCTTTTCACTATCTGAGAGATCATGCAGACACTCAATGTGTTCAAGTTCGGCTGGAAGACTTTTGCGTCCGCGTTTTTTTCCATCAACAGATTTTTTTCTCGGAATAACGGTAGGAGCTGGCTTTGGTATTTCAACAGAATCATTCTCGGCTTCATCGAACATATTAATTTGTGTAGGGTCTTCTTCGACGATCTTTTCACTTTTTTTTCCGTATACTTCTCGCAGTAAATTTTGATATTTGCTTTGTTCGTTTTGGAGTTCAAGTTTTAATTCAGCGATCTGTCCTAACGATTTTTCAAGATCAGAACTGAGTGATGCATTAAGAGTTCGGGTTTCTTCGAGTGCCTTTTCTATGTCTAATGCATCACTACTCATGAATGAATTCTATCATACGTTTGATTTATTTAAAATAGGTATTTAACCAAATCGTTCATAAAAAACAGGTTTAAAACGGTTTCTAAAATCAATACCATCGAGAAGCATATCTAGTTCTTCTTGAGTAAAAATAACTTGTTCTGAATCTAAAGCAGGCCAAGGAAAAATACCTTTTTCCAGCCTCTTTGTCCACAAACAGAATCCATTTTTATCCCAGTATAATACTTTCAGCATTTTCTTATCTCGTCCACAAAATAAAAAAAGATCTCCGGTGAATGGGGACTTTCCCATACCCTGTTCTACGAGATATGCTAATCCGTTTATTTGTTTTCTCATATCAGTCCGGCCCGGGCGGACATGTATTTTTAGCGAGCTAACATCTGGCCACATGTTTTCACCACCGCTTGTAATGCGATTTCTATTGCTCGTCTACTGGTCTCTGCTTTGCATTCAATGGTAAAAATATCACCAATTTTTATCAGACACGGATCATTTTCTGTGTCAGTATTTTTTTCAGACACTATTTTAACCGGCAGAAATGAATGCGTTTGCTTGTTCGATGTTTTTGATTCTTTTGCCCAACGCTTTAATGTAACAACACTAAAACCCTGCTCTCCTGAAAAATCTTCTGCCGTTTTACCGCTTGACTCCCATTCGTTCAAAAATCTCAGCCGCTCTTCTTTCGTATGGTGTTTCATCTTATACCTCTCAATTGAGAGTGTACCGGATATTTTATCTATTCAAAGATGGGGTGAAATTAGCGCTTACTGTGATCCTAATATTGATCTATTATTTGTTTTTGCTAAAATTATTTCATCTGTATTAATAGCATTCTTCGATAAATTACTGTTTGTTTCAAATTTTCTCACTGCTGTCCAAGATAAATAGCTCTTTTTAAAACCCCGGTTTCCGTGATATAGTTTTGTTACCACACAAATCAATACCACATAAGGAAATCGGGTATGAAAAAATATAACACACTTTTTGGGCAACTGCTATCACAAGTTAAGAGACCTGAATTCGATAAACTCTGTAATAGCATGAATTCTGACAAATTCCGGAAAAATTTTGGTACCTGGGATCAATTTGTCGTTATGGCATTCGCGCAAATAACTGGGCAAAATGGACTGCGTAGCATTGAAAATGCGTTAAATGGACAGATAAGTTCTTTTTATCATTTGGGTCTTAGTAAAGAAATTAAGCGTTCGACAATCTCTTATGCAAATAAAACCCATAGTCCTGATTTTTTTGAGGCTTTGTATTACCAACTTTTTTCTGGACTTGAACGGGGAACACGAAAAATAATAGAAAAGAAATTGTATGCGGTAGATGCAACCACAATCGGACTTAATATGAAAGATTTTCCGTGGGCTAAATTCAGGTCTACAAAAAGCGGAGTGAAGATTCACGTAAAATATGATGTCGGAGAATCAGTGCCAGAATATTTGTTTGTTACAAATGCAGAAGAGCATGAAAACAATACACTCGGAAAAATGAATCTAAAGAAAGGCGATATTGTTACCTTTGATAGAGGATACAATAACTACACACAGTTCTCTGAATTCTGTCAAAATGATATTTATTTCGTTACCAGGCTTAAAGATAATGCAGATTACAAAGTACTAAAAAGAAGAAAAATCTATACCAAAAAAATAACAAGCGATCATATCATTCAGTTTACCGGACAGACAGCTGAAAAGAAATGTCCAAACGAACTCAGGCGTATTCGAGCCGTTGATAGTGAAACAGGAAAGGCAATCGTACTGCTTACGAATATGAGAAGCTGTGCTGCGGAAGAAGTTGCTGAAATTTACCGGAAGCGATGGAGTATAGAATTATTCTTCAAGACGATAAAGCAAAACCTGAAAATAAAACGTTTTTATGGAACGACGGAAAACGCGGTTAAAATTCAAATATGGATTGCAATGATTGTCTATCTTCTTTTTATGCTACTTAAAAAAACAACTGGATGTATTACAAAATGTTTCACTCATTTTATTTCCGAAATTTCTGTTTCACTATTCCAGCGTATTGATCTAGTTGATTGGTTTTCAGGACAGTCTCCGCCGATTGCTGTGCACGATCCGGGAATCAGTCATTTGCAAAAGGAGTTCTGGTCATGAAATTATCTTGGACAGCAGTGAAATATAATTAACTGTTTTCCAAGTAATCCAGATACAGCCGCGCTGTAAATTACTCCTTTCATTTCTACACTAGCAATATAATCAAACTCACAATCAATAAGTTTAGTAATAATTTCATTGGCAATTTGCTGTAAGCTATTGTTCTTACTCCAAATTAATCCAATTTCAAAAGAATCTTTACTAGTGGAATTAATTTGATCAACCCAATCTTTCATACAATTATTTTCCTAATTTATCGATTTGTTACCTTTTCATCAAATATTCTAGTTTACTTCGCTCGAATAATTCCCCAAATTTGACTGCAATCCTTTTTATGAAAACGACCAGTGTC
>DATFIA010000017.1:0-7692 GCA_035270545.1 Treponemataceae bacterium | reverse complement strand
TTACAAAAGTTATCTTTTTCGTAGCTTATAATGCATTAACAGAAAAAGGAAATCTAACAAATAAATGGTATTATTTTTCGAATCCCTTACTTATTAAAAATGATGCTCATATCAATTTTACGAGAGAATCTCTTGCAAGAGGAGTCTATTCCCCTCAAAAAAGCGAAATCCGCATTATTGATCCTGCAAATTTTTTTATTTTTCATATTATGCAAGATAAAAACTCTTTTCCTCTTCCTTTTGTAATTTGTCCTGAACCTGAAGAACCAGTTTCTTTTAATTTAATTTTAGGACAGTCAATTCAGAATCACGGAAAAAGCACTTTTAACCGATCAGAAGATCTTTATGAAAACAGAACCTACGTTCCAGGCGATGATCCTCGAAAAATCAACTGGAAAATATTTTCACACACAGGAGTTTTAGCACTTAGAGAAGGAGAGCTTTTACCTCCACCAAAAACAGAATACACATTCATATTCAATACTGTAGATACTAAGTTTTTTCCTAAAAGCCAAAAACATCTTTTTGATATTCTCGTAAATCGCGCAACAAGTATTGCTTTATCTTTAGGAAATAGAAAGATTCCTTTTACTATAGGTTCTGAAAAAACTGTATTTTTTTCTACTTTTGATAAAAATACAGTTTTGTCTTTTTTTTCCTTTCCTCAATTAGAAACTACAGATGAGTCTTTTAAAATTCAAAAAAATGCTCACGAACAATCTATTTGCTTATTCTTTATGTTACCAGGAGAAATTCCAGAGCAACATTTAAAAGTATTTAAAAAAGACCATGTTCTTATATGTATTGGCCCTGTTTTTCAGAATGAGAAAAATAAAAAGCTGATAAATGAAAGATACAGATCTGAATTGGAAAACACCGTCCTCCGATTAAAAAAAGAAGGTTATCATGTATCTACAGTTTAAACTTTCTTCATTATTACGTTATATTTCAGTTCTTTTACTCTTTTTTATTCCAGCTCAAATGGCAAAAGAAATACTTCCTTTCCCCGTGCTTCCTTTTTTAGCTGTTGCTACAAGCTTCTTTACCTTCTTTATATTAAAAAAACAAACGAATTTCATAAAAGCTCTTTTTATTCTATCTAGCAGTTTATTTATATTATTGTTTATCCCTTTTGGTTTGCCTTATTGCATTCAATCCATTTCCTATAATCGATTATATTTACACTATCGATTATCATTTTGGATTATTATTATTAGTGTTCTTTTTTCTCTAATAACGAGCATTTCTTTTTATTGCTCACAAAAGTGGAAAAAAATTGAACCTTTCTTTGTTATCTGTGTCGTCATTATTCTTTTTTGGTTTGAAGGTTCTCATACTCTCCATTTATTTACGCATCCGTTACATAAAACGGCTTTTTCTTTTTGTTTTATATTAATACAAATAATTAGGCTTACTTTTTTTACAGAAAAAACAGCATCTCCCTTAAGTTTTTTTATTTTATATACACCTTTTCTTGCTTTGCTATATTTTTTCGCATTAGGAAATTATAATGCAGCTTCCGTTTCTACAAATGGAGGTCTTATGCAACCAACTCTGTTTAGATTCGATTTTTCCCCGTATCTTACATTACAAAATGAAATTAAAATGAACGATTCTCTTGTTTTTATTGTACAAGCACCAATTGAATACAGCTCAACATTTATGAGAAGAATATATTTATCTGGTTGGGATCCAAAAAAAGGTTTTTATGAATCTCTTGCACCAGATGAACTTCCACAAGAAACAAAAGTACCTTCTCGTTTTACTGAATTTCCTACAAAACAATTTGAACTTAGAAATCTTGTTTCTCAAGATGTTTTTGTGGTAAATTTTGACCCAGATTCTCTCATTGCTTTTGACTATCCAGTATCTGTTAAACCTTATCAAATTTGGAATTCTTCTTCATTTTCTGGTGCTTATTCAGTAAAAAGCAATACAACAGATTTTTTTCCTTTTCAACTTTTTGAAAGCCAGAAACCAGAACCAAATGTAGAACTTGGTCTTTCCGAGAATGAAATTTCGTTTTATACAAAAATAGATTCACAAACAAAAGATCTACTTATAGACCTTACAGAAGAACTTACTCAAAATATTCCTGGTTACTATGATAAAATTCTCGCTGTAACTTCTTTTTTAAAAGATGGTGAATATCGGTATTCGTTAAAACCTGGAATAGCAGCAGATGGAAATCAACTTTCTCACTTTCTTTTCACTTCGAAAAAGGGCTATTGTACCTATTATGCTTTTTCACTTGCTCTTATGTTACGATCAATTGGCATTCCTTCTCGAGTTGCTGCTGGGTTTTTTCTTCAACCAGATTCAGCAACTTTAAATTATTTTCCTATCCGGGCAAACATGGCCCATGCGTGGGTTGAAGTTTTTTTTGATAAATACGGCTGGATTTCTTTCGACCCAACTTCTACAGAACTTGCGGAAGGGGAAGACCTCGAAATACAAATGTCAGCCGGCGGAGATGAATTTTTAACTCTTCTTGGTGAGATTATTGAAAATAAAAATTTACTTACAGAAAAAGAGGGCGCAAATATAGCTTTAATACAAACTAATTCTATTAATCAATTTTTTACCTTTATAAAAAAGAATTTTTTATTAATGACTTTTTTATTGGTTTTTCTATTATTGCTAATAATCTTCTTTTTTTTACGTGTTTACCCAGAAATTCTTCTTTTATGCACTAAAAATAAACGAAAAAAAATATTATTGCTTTACAGCAAAACACAAAAAGTTATCCGAAACAAAATACTTTCAGAAAAGGAACAACACTATTTGAAAGACCTGATTAAGCTTTCACAAAAAGCTAAGTTTTCTGACGAATGCACTGAAAAAGACCTAATTGAGACAGAGAAAATCTCTTTTATTTTATGTAACAAAGGAACACAAAAAGGTAGATCTTTTATTTTATTATTCTTTATCCTATTTTCTACTTTTACATCTATAAAAGTTCATTCTCAAGATCTTGAACTATCAGAAATTCTTACAAGTGCAAAAAATGCTATACATTCAGAAAACTGGGAAAATGCACTTACAATTCTTTCAAATGGAGAAAAGAAATTTCCTAATGAAGGGGAAATATCATATCTTCTTGGAACAATTTATTTTAATGCATCTCTTTATGATTCAGCATATAACGCTTTTTCAAAAGCAGAAATTGCCAATTATAATTATTCCGATTTATATTTGCGTCTTTCTGATACAGCAACATATCTTAATAAAGATGAAAAAGCTTTTTTTTGGATCAAAAAATATCTTGAAATACATCCAGAAGATTTATATGGATGGTCTAGTTTTGGATGGCTTTGTTATAAAACGAATAGACTAGAAGAGGGAATAGTAAATCTCAATAGACTTATAGATATATATGGTCCAGACGCTAATCTATGTGCAAGTCTTGCAAACCTATATACGGCTTCCTTCAATTACGATGATGCAAAAAAACAGTACACTCGTGCAATCGAAATTTCAGAAGAAAGAAATCAAACCTATCTTTCTGCTATATATTTTTATAATCGTTCTATTTTAGAAGAAATTTTTTATAATTTCGATCTAGCTTACGAAGACACAATAAAATCTTTAAATTCACTTCCAAGAGCCTCTGGCTATTTAATGCAAGGAGAACTAGAACTTAAAAAGCTTTCCTTTAAAGCTGCTTTTTCTTTGTATATGAAGGCTTGGAATATAGACTCAAGTCCCCTAGCTACAATTGGAGTAGCCGAAACTTTATTACTTGCTGGCCATCCCAGCCAAGCCTTGCAATATTTGAAGCATGCTCTTTCTAGACCAGACTTGTTTTGGATAGCGAATTACGGAACAACAACAGATCAATACAAAGCAGATGTACATAAATTAGAAAGAGATATTTATAAATACTTAATAAACGTGGAAAAGAGAAAAGTTATACACAACTTTTCCACAATGATTAATAAAACTATGTATGTTTGGAAGTATCATTTCCTTGCATGGAAAGAGGATAGTTTTTTTAGGATTCACTCAAAAAATGTTTCTCAGCAATATGAAAGCACAAATTCAATACAACCTCGTAATTCTGGTATTCAATTATTTATAGATAGTTATTATTATCAAGCTTTTAATTCTATTAGAATTATCTCTAAACAACATTTATTACGCGCAAAAGAAATAGAAACAGATCATATCCCAGCCTCATTACCTTCATATTTATTTGAAGAGGGACTCGCAAACCATGATATTTCTTTGCTGGATCAAGCAATTTCGACATTAAATCCTGTTTGGGAGAAAAAATACCTCGCAGAAGCCGTCGCGGAACGATTAAAACTAACAAAAAAGAATGAAATTGAAATTTATAACAAATATATTTCTATTCTTTATACTATTTGTCCTTCTTCTTTTATTACGCATAATATTTCATTTCCGGTTACTCTATCTTTTTCACAAGCCCAAAACAAGAAAACAAAGAAACAAATGTCTATTTTTAAGAAATATCTAAAATCTTCAAGGTTTATTTTATCTGATTCTTCCTTATATTTTCTTGATATACAAATAAATGATTCAGACATTTCCTTTGTTTTTGTAAACAAAAACACGAAGTTAACAATTTATACACAGGTTATCCACAATTTTGACTTTTCGCGTAAAAGTTATACAGATGTTATTAACAACTTACCCACAGAGTTGTTTTCTGTTAATCTAGGCTTTGATCAAGACTAAAAAAAAGCTGCCCGTTATACGGGCAGCTTTTTTTATGTGCTTATTTCGCTCCAAGTAATTCAAGATCAAATGCTATAAAACTATTTCCTGGAATGGCTCCAGGAGCACCTTTTGCACCATATGCTAACTCTGGAGGAATAACAATAGTTCGTTTTTCTCCCACTTTCATTTCTAGCGCTTGAGAATCAAAACCTGGAATAAGTTGCCCTCTCCCTACTTGAAAACTAAGAGGAGCATGCATATCAGAATCATCGAAAACTGTTCCATCAAGTAAATAACCTTTATACTTCATAGTTAAGGTTTGGCCAGTTTTCAAAGCTGCACCTGAACCTTCTTTATTTATTGTATAATAGACACCAGAGGCTGATTGTACTGCTTTTGGCCATTTTTTTTGTATTACTTCTAGAATATCTTTTCTCGATGCTTCTATGTTTGCTTTTTCTCTTTTTGCGGAAGCGGCAACATAAGCATCAAAATCTGCTTGAGAGGCAGTAAAGGCTTTTGCAGCAGCCCCTCTGCGCTCAATCTTAACTGAGACTATCTTGTCACCTGTAGCTATTGTATCTACGACTTTTTGACCTTCAAGAACCTTTCCGAAAACAGTGTGTTTTCCATCTAACCAAGGAGTTGGAACGTGAGTTATAAAAAATTGACTTCCGTTTGTTCCAGGTCCAGCATTCGCCATTGAAAGAATACCAGGAACGTCATGAGTAAGAGATGGTACTATTTCATCAGGGAAGCGATAGCCAGGATTTCCTGAACCTGTTCCAGCGGGATCTCCACCCTGAATCATAAAATCTTTTATGACTCGATGAAATGTTAAACCGTTATAAAAGGGTTTTCCATTTGCTGCATCGAAGGTTCCTTCTGCAAGGCCCACAAAATTACAAACAGTCATAGGTGTTTTATCAAAAAAAAGTTCAAGGACTATTGTGCCTTTACTTGTTTCCATAATGGCAAATAATCCATCTTTTGTTATCGCTGTTGTTTCAATATTTTCACTCATCTGTGCTTTTTCTCCTGTTTTTATTGCTTTTTCACTAATAATCCATGCTGCAGCTGTTGCGCTTCCTACTACTAGCAATAACAATACCACAATTAATAGAATTTTCATTTTTTTTGTCATTTAGTATACTCCCTTGTTGCGTGAACTGCCTTATGCCAAAAAGCTAGGTTTTTTTCTCTTTTAGTTTGACTCATGGATGGGTCATACCTGCATTTTGTTTGCCAAATTTTCTCAATATCTGCAAAATTTTCCCAGAACCCGCACTTAAGACCAGCAAGATACGCTGCGCCTAAAGCCGTAATCTCCGATATTTCGGGAAGTAATACCGGTATTCCAGAAATATCCGATTGAAATTGCATTAAAAATTTATTCTTTGTAGCGCCACCATCGGCTTTAAGCATTTCTACTTTTTGACCACAGTCGGCGCTCATCGCGGAAAGTAAATCCTCGGATTGATACGCAATACTCTCTAACGCCGCTCTGACAATATGAGCTTTATTTGAGCCTCTACTTAATCCAACAATTGCACCTCGTGCATCTGGATCCCAATAAGGGGCTCCAAGGCCAACGAAACCGGGAACAAGATAAACCCCATTAGTACTTTCAACAGAAAGGGCAAGAGTATCAGATTCTGCTGCACTGCTTATAAGACCAAGTTCATCTCGTAACCATTGAATTACTGCACCGGCTATAAAAACGGAGCCTTCTAAGGCATAGATTGTTTTATTTCCAATTTTCCATGCAATAGTAGTAAGTAGATTATTTTTTGACCACACTGGTACGGATCCGGTATTTAACAAGGTAAAACAGCCAGTGCCATAGGTGTTTTTTGCCATTCCAGGATAAAAACATGTGTGACCAAATAAAGCGGCTTGTTGATCGCCTGCAACTCCATTAATAGGAAGTTCACAACCAAAAAATTCTTTTTTGGTCACCCCAAAATCATCTGAACTACAAAGAACTTCTGGAAGTATTTCTTTCGGTATTCCTAAAATGGATAAGAGAATTGGATCCCATTTCTCTTCTGTAATATTATATATTAATGTCCTAGATGCATTGGTTATGTCTGTTACATGTCTTCCTGTCAGTTTCCATAAAAGCCAACAATCTATTGTACCAAATAAAATTTCCCCATTTTCGGCTAAAGCTTTTAAACCAGGAACTTCGCGAAAGAGCCAACATAATTTAGTTCCGGAAAAATAAGGATCAAGACGAAGTCCTGTTCTTTTTCGAAACTCTTCTTCTAAACCTGTTTCTATCAATTCTTCACAGATAGAAGTAGATCTTCGGCACTGCCAAACTATTGCTTTGTAAACAGGTTTTCCACTGTCTTTATCCCAAACAACAACTGTTTCACGTTGATTAGAAATACCTACTGAAACAATTTCTTCGGGTTTAATCTTTGCATTTTCTATTGCTTCTTGAGCTACCCGCAGTTGCGTTTCCCATATTTCGATTGGATCATGTTCGACCCAACCAGGTTCGGGATAATATTGTGTAAAATCCTTTTGAGAACTTGAAACAATTTCTCCAGCATGATTAAAAATAATTGCACGAGAAGAAGTTGTTCCTTGATCAAGGGCTAATATATAGCCTTTTTTTTCAATTTTCATATTCACCTATGAACCAATCATACAATGCTTCTGCTCTAGTTGAAAAGGAAGAATTTAATTTTCCTTCAAGTCCAGGTATATTTATGAATTTTGCTTGAGTAAAAATATATATAAGCAAATGAGTTGTCAAATCATGAACGATTAAGTTACCTTGTAAATTTCCTTCACTAATAATAGGAATAAAACCTTTTTTCAAAGATTCAGAATTTGTAGACTGTAAGGAAACGGTATTTTCAGAAAGAGCATAATCGTATTGAAACACATTTTCTCCAAAAAAATTATCTTTTTGGAGAGCAAACAAACGTAATCCGTTTGTTTTATCAATAAAATTATCAGCAATTTTTGCTTTATTTTTTTTGGATATTATTGTAT
>DATFIA010000016.1:0-2422 GCA_035270545.1 Treponemataceae bacterium | reverse complement strand
TTCGAGATGTATAATAGTTTAATATGCACCAATCAAGGAGGTGTTACAATGGCGAAGGGTAAAGACAAGGGAAAGGCTGAGGATAAGAAAAAACCCCAGCACACGCTTAAAGAAAAGCGTCAGGCTAAGAAGGATAAGAAGCTCGGTAAGGCTGAATAGTTGAAAAGGGCGGAAGCAGGCACGTGCCGGTTACCGCCCTTTATGTCGAACGAATATATTGTTTTGTTTCTTCCCTGAGTAGTAGGCTGCAGCAGCAAAATCCCAGCCACTATAGTTACTGTATAATCGAAGCCCGCTTATCCCGTTTTCTGGTTTCTCTGCAATAGTGGAGAGAAGCTCGATCCCCGATACTGCTCCAAGTGGCACCAAAATTCGTACGGCGTAGCGGTACCCAGCGACCAGAAGAAAGCCAACCTTTGCAAAATCCTGATCTCCGGCAAGCCCATCGAGGTGGAGGTATGTCCCCCCTCCATATACTCCTTGGTGGGCTACTGCGTCGTCCTGATCGAAGGGATCAATAATTCCATAGGTGAGCTCGGCACGGGCTTCTCCCGTGAGTTTGAGCGCTGTTCCGCTTTCTAATGCGAAAAGAGGCAGGGTCAAACAAAGTAAATAACGGTATCAGCTTCATATTAAAAAAAGGCGCAGGATATATCGTTTATTTTGTGGATAGGAATGGAATCCCGGGAGCGGCGGACACAGAAGGTAAGATATACAACAAACATGAAGCGATGGCGTATTTGAAAGAATATGACCCGAAGAAATACGAAGAAAGCAGGTTACGTGCAATAAAACTACGTGTTGTCAACGGTTTTGATGGCGCTGAGGTGTTGGTATGGGGCCAGACTTATTATTCTACGCCGCGTATTCTGAAAGAATTCTGGAAACCGGAGAAATACCTGTATCCCAATTTAGGTTATCAGATTCAATACGACCTGCAAGGTAACGGATACATGGCACATTTTGATACGACTGGAACTAGCTCCGATATAACGATTGTTTCACCGCAAGGGACGCATGTGGCAGTAATTGCTATACATAATTCGTCAAAAATTCTGGAAACTCATAATAACAACAATGATTTCACCTCCTCTTCCTACGTTGGTTTTGGGGGCAACATTTACTTTTACGTTGCCGGCGACGAATACAACGAAGTTTTCCGTATTCGTCGTACCTAGGGTGAACCTGACATGTATGCAATGGCTATTAATGGTCACACCGACGATAGTTACGGCGAATATGTAAAGTCCACACTTGCGAAACTTGGTAAAGAAGATCTTCGCTTGCTCAGGAATTACCTATTTGCTCTTAATGGATATGTATTCAAGGATGTTGCTCTTACAGCAATTTTTGACAAACAGGTATGGTACCAAGCTGAAGAGAAGAAGAGATAACCGGTAAACTAGAAGTTACGTAGACGATCTCGCCAGCCCCTATTCTTTCTTTCGCCAGGACGGCATCCGCCCACGGACTCCGCAGAACGACATTCGCTGATCCTTGCAAATTCTGGCTCAGTCTTAATAATTAATTTCCTTTGACTTTACTTTGCGAACAGGACTGGACGCGATCTAGCTAGAAATTGATACTACACACCTTCTTGATTATTGAAAAGTAAATTCTAGTTTTTTCTGATTTTTGGCGCAATCTTCAAGATACAGGTTGATTAAATTTTGATACGAAATACCTGTTTCATTGGAGAGCGATTTAAAGTAAGTTATGGTATCTACATCGATTCGAATGGTTATTTGTTTTTTAAGTTTATTAGAGTAAGGGTTAGTTTTTGAATTGCTAAAATCATATTCTTTTCTCATGGTTTTTACCCTCCATAGTATTTTGATTCAATCTTTGATGCTTTTCGTGCAGAAATTATTCTGATAATTTCATCTGTTTGTTTGTAACAATGACAGATAACTAATATATTCATTTTCTGGCTCATTCCAAGAAGAATAAATCGGTCTTCTTCAGAAGAATGATCTGGATCGTGAATTATTCGTGCATGTGGATTAGAAAACACGGTTTTTGCTTCCTCAAATGAGATGCCATGCTTCGTACTATTGGCCTTTTGTTTTAAAGCATCCCATTCAAATGAAATTGCTTTCATAATTATATTATAATTATACAATTTTTGAATGTCAAGAGCTTTTAATTATACCGGTATCTTTTATTTCTGCTACTGGTGAACTGCAAAGAATTGCAGAAGATAGAATTTACGATCGTGTCCAGTTTTGTTTGCAACTTCTTCTCGCCTATCCTTCCGCTCCCTTCGAACGGCTGTGAGATTGGCCAGTGCGCGCCCCGTCCTTTTTTGAGCCTCAGTCTTTAAAATTATTAAATCGAAGCAAGAAAAAAAACAAGGAAATTAAGAAAAGTTTACGACACTTATCTAAGTTTATTTTATTACTTTTGCAAACAACCAAAACGC
>DATFIA010000015.1:0-16544 GCA_035270545.1 Treponemataceae bacterium | reverse complement strand
AACTTCTGCAACTTCTAAGGGTTTGAAACTTGGATTATCGACAGTTGTCGTTTGTCCGCTGTGAGTTTTAAAAGCAGGATCGAAATTTGAAAAAAAACCATTAAAATCAAATTGACAAAAGTCGTTCAAGCAAAATATTTTTTCAATAAGTACTCCTTGATTTTTCAGTGTAGGAGACTCAAGTATTTTAAGAAACTGGCCAAAGTGCTTACCTTGCTCTTCAATAAGATGTTCTGTCGAGACTGTATTTGCTATAAGAGCCTTAGTTCTTTCAGAATATATAAAGCTTTTTCGCAATTCTTTTTGCTCGTTTGTTAGTGCTACTTCTATAAGAAAGTCTCTGTTTTTTTCTGCGACTCGTTTATCTGTGCAGGCTATGGTTGAGCTTAATAATTCAGATATTGGTACAATAAATTGAAACATTTGGTAGAGCGCAGTAGGGAATGCTGGAAGGAGAAATCCGTCTTGCCGATATAGTTGTGGTTCAATAGTTTTAAGATTAGCAGCGATTTGTTTTAGTTGTTGTTTTTTTTTGAATTCAATAGATGATGAGGAAAAAAGAGATTCGAAAAAATCACGAAAGAAAGAAAGTAAAGAATTCAAAAATTCCATAACATATATTAGTCATAAGGGCTTGAATTTGCAAGAGAAGATACTTCTTCACTTGTTTCAAAGCCGGCCTGGGTTAAAATTCGGCGATAGTCTTCAATCTTTTCTGCTTTAACAAGTTCAAGGCGAAGTGCGTTTCCGCCTTCAATACCTTTTGAATACGCGCAAAAACGTTTGCGCATTTCTCTACATGCAGAAATCTCACCTGAATCTTGAACAAGTTGCAATAACTCTCGCCACCCAGCAGATATTCGATGTTGAGGCATAATCTCTGAATAGTGTCCTGATTTTAGAAAATCAATTGTTTGAGTAAAAATAAAAGGATTTCCTGTTGCACCACGAGCAAACATAACTGCGTCACAATTAGTTTGTTCTAACATTTTTTTTGCTGCTTCCGGTGAAAATAAATCGCCTGAACCGAAAACAGGAATATTTGGGTAGGTGGAGTGCACAAAAGATGTTAGTTCTGAAAGGATTTCCCATTTTGAGAATCCCTCATACCCTTGTGCGCGCGTTCTGGGGTGAAGTGTAATTGCAGAGGCTCCTGCGAGAATAGCAGCTTCAGCGGCCTCTTTCCACGTAAGGTTTTTTTCATCCCAACCAGAGCGAATCTTGACAGTTACAGGAATTGCTCCCGCTGCTTTTTTAACGGCCGAAGTAATTTCTGCGAGGCGCTGTGGGTCGCGGGTTAATGCGGAGCCGGCGCCATTTTTCCATATCTTTGGAACTGGGCAGCCTGCGTTTATATCAATACATTCTGCATGGGTTGTTTCTAACACAATTGAAGTCGCATCTGCCATGCGTTTGGGGTCGCTTCCAAAAATTTGAACCGCATATGAGTATTCGTTAGAAGCTCTGAGTAGAATTTTTTCAGTTTTGCCGGAGCCTCTGGTGAGCGCCTCGGCAGAAACCATTTCTGTATAGGTAAAAGAAGCTCCACAGTCAACACAAAGGGATCGGAATGCACGATCGGTATAACCGGCAACAGGAGCGAGAAATATGTTGCCGGGCAAAACGAGAGAACCGATGTGTACCGGATGATACAGATCGGAATTTTTCATTCAGGCAATCGGAAAAACTTGCAACTGTTTTTCCATAGTTGATCTGCGAGTTCTTCAAGATCCATTTCAAGCATTTCTGCAAGAAATTTCACAGTTGAAGGAGTATAACTTGGCATGTTTCTTTTGCCTCGATACTCTGCAGGAACCATAAAAGGACTTTCAGATTCTACGAGAATACGGTCTACAGGAAGAGTAAGGACCGTTTCGTGTAAATTTCGAGCATTTCTATATGTCAAGTTTCCGGCAAAAGAGAAATAGAGGTTGAGATCGAGTGCAAGTCGGGCATATTCGCCGTCTTCTGAGTAGCAATGGAGTACTCCACCTGCATCTGGTAACCTTTCGGCAAGAATGTCTAATACATCTTTACCTGCATCCCGATTATGTATAATAACGGGAACATCAGCCTTGTTTGCTAATTCAAGTTGAGTAATAAACAGTTCGATCTGTGAGCGCTTGTCGCCATATTTTCGAAAATAATCAAGACCAATTTCGCCTAAGGCGACAACATTGGGAAGTTTAAGACCCTCTTCTATAGTATGAATCCAGTCTTTTCCCGGGTTAGTTACTTCCGAGGGAGAGACTCCTATAGCGTGATATACAGAGGGTGCCGATTTTAGTGTTGGATATACAAGGCTAAAATCATGAAGGCTATTACAAATGCTAACTATACGTGTTACTTGTTCTTGTTTTGCTTCTTGAATAACACGAAGTTGCTCAATAGGGTCATCATATATAAGCCCTATGTGGGCGTGAGTATCAAAAAATTGCATGGCTGACATCCGATACGAGAGTAGTTGCTGCCCGAATAGGCAGTTCATTGAATACATATACAATAACATAGCCAATGATCAACGTCAACCAAAAATTAGGCCTATAAAAGCATTGTAGATTTGACAGTAATTTTTGATTCATGGTATACTATGTAAATTAGATTGGCAAAGGAAGTGGATAGTGCCTAGAACTAGAGGCTATAAACGAGTAGAAAACAATGTATTACGCCTGCTTGGCAGTTTTATTAGTAAGTGTTTCTCTGCTCTAGGTCGGGGGATTTCAACCTTTCTTCAAGGTGGAAGTCGAAAACTAACAATTATGGTTGTTCCTCATTCCCAAAAAAAAGTAGTAAATTTTCAAACCTCGTTTTTTTCTTTGATATTTTTTGTATTGCTTATTGTTGGTATTTTAGGTTCATTTTTCTGGTTTAGTCAAAATTCTCTCGCTGCTAATCAGAATTTAGCGGCACTTCAAAAAGAAACTCGAGAAACACGGGCAAGTTTGGATAAGTTGAAAGATGAAACGGGAAGTCTTTTAAAAGCTGCCCAAAACTTTCAATCTGCATTTTCAGAAACACTTTCCCTTATCGGTCTTGATTCTGCAGCTCCTGTGGCAAAAAGCAGTCTGCAAAATGGAGATCTTTCTTCTTTATTCAATATAACAGAATCTGTTCAAGGCTCTCTTCGCGAGGTCTCTGAGCTACAACGTCTAACAGGGTATTTACAAAACTCTGTTCAACCAATAGAAGAAATTGGGAAATTACTTGACTCACAAAGTACTTTGTTCTCCGACATTCCAAGTTTATGGCCTATCAAAGGTGGAATTGGACATGTTTCAATGGTGTTTGGTCAGAACAGACATCCATTTACTGGTCAATGGTATATCCATAAGGGTGTTGATCTTTCAACGTATCGTTCAGGCGACGCAATTCTTGCTACAGCCGACGGACAGGTTGTTCAAGTCGATTATGATCCTGGTTTTGGAAATTACGCTATTCTTAAGCATAAGCACGGATTTTATACACGATATGCGCATATGCAGTCTCAGAGGGTTACCATAGGACAATATGTTCAACAAGGCCAAGTAATTGGTTATATTGGTAATACTGGAGTATCGACTGGGCCGCACCTTCATTATGAAGTCCATATCGGTTCTGATGTTGTAGATCCTATGAAGTATCTTAATATCAAGGCTTCCGACTCCAAATAGGAGCTATATAATGTCCCTCAATACAATAGATGATGTTTCCATCAATACCATTGTTGGTTCTGGATCTTTTATTCGCGGAGAATTAAGAGTGTCTGGATTTGTTCGGGTTGATGGTGATATTGATGGTAGCATTGAAACTTCAGGTCGAGTAATTATTGGCGAAAAAGCTCGAATTAGGGGCGATGTTCGATCCCGAATAGTAACAATTGGCGGTGTTGTGCAAGGTGATGTAATTGCTTTGGAAGGTGTCACTATTTTATCTTCAGGGATGGTTATTGGCGCTGTTTTAACCAAGAAACTACATGTGGAAGAATCTGTAATTTTGCACGGTCCTTGTTTTGCCGTAAATGATCAGGCCCGTTTTGATTCTGCCTTGCTCGATTATAATAATAGAAAAGCTGTAGATGGTTCTCTTGCATCCGCTGCCAAAGGTAGTTCTTAATGCCGGGAGCAGGACCAATCGATTCTTCGTCTCCTTTTTTTTCTTCAATAGCAGGACATGCTGCTTTACAAAGTGGAACTGCTCGTTCGACAAAAAGCAAAGAAAAAAAAGAGGTTCGGAAGTTTGACTCCCTTTTGCGTGATCGTATAGAAGAATCCTCACCAGAAATTGAAACTCTACCTAGTCATCTTGTTGGTCTTCCAGAGGAAAAAATCCTTGAGGCCTTATTAGATTCAGTACATTCTGCAGGCGATGAGTTAAAAGAAAAACAAGTGCCGAATACAATTTT
Organism: Treponemataceae bacterium; assembly: GCA_035270545.1. Taxonomy (GTDB): domain Bacteria; phylum Spirochaetota; class Spirochaetia; order Treponematales; family Treponemataceae; genus Teretinema. Next base: position 12,163 of record DATFIA010000015.1, on the reverse strand, counting down.
GGCTTATAAAAATGCAGTCCGGTCTTTTGTTGCGTATGTAGTTGACCGGAGTTATACAGTGACCGAACACATTTCTGGGGGTAACATCCTCAAAAGAAAGAAATTTCTTCAAGTTCAGGTCATTGACGAGAAACTGGAGCAGATAGCTGCAGGAATTCTTTCCAACCAAAAAGCACAGCTTAATTTGTTGGCAAGAATCGAAGAAATCAATGGATTGTTGGTAGATTTAATGAGCTGACAATCTCGAAGGTGGAGTTAAGATATGAGTTTATCATTTGACGATAATCATAATGATGATCTTTCCAAGTTGGAAGATCTCCCTGGTGAAGCAGTTGAAATTATTTCTGGAAATTTTGTTTTTCCAGATCCCTTGTATCAGTTGAAGTTAGATTATTCTAGTGAAAGTATATATGCGACTCATGAAACGCTCGACGTTGAACCAGGCGATTACGTGATGCTTCCAACACGTTATGGTAGAGATCTTGCACGTGTTATGGGAAAAGTATTGGTTCCAATTGGAATTCGACCAGACGACGTTGTTGTTATTGAAGCTAAGGCAAGTGAAGAAGATCTTGCAAAGGCAGCAGATTTTCGTATTAAAGAAGCTCATGCCTTTTCTGTTTTTCGCGAAAAAGTTGAACAACATGGCCTTGAGATGAAATTAGTAGCAACTCATTATCTTATTGATGAACCAAAAATACTTTTTTTCTTTACTTCAGAAAACAGGGTAGACTTCCGTGGTTTAGTAAAAGATCTTGTAACAATTTTTAAAATGCGAATTGAACTGAGACAGATAGGTGTACGAGATGAATCTCGAATAACAGGGGGCCTCGGCGTATGCGGTCGACCTTATTGTTGCCACTCTGTTACAGATAAACTGAAGCCTGTTTCTATACGAATGGCTAAAGATCAAAATCTCTCATTAAATTCTTTAAAAATATCTGGACAATGTGGCAGACTATTATGTTGCCTAGCCTATGAGCACGATTGGTATTGTGAAGCCAGAAAAACACTTCCAAATGAAGGCATTAAGCTTTTTTATGACGAAGTCAATTTTCGTGTAACTGAAGTAAATCCTTTAACGCAACGAATCCGACTTCAGGGTGAAGACGGAAGGGCTTTAGAAATTCCAGCTTCTCGAATGACACGTGTTGATGGGAAATGGCGTATTATTTAATTCCTAACATAAAATAAAGATTGAAAGTGGAGAATTTTTTTAAAATTCTCCAAGAGCTTCTTTAAAGAAGCTCAAAAAACAGCAATTGTCATTGGTGATTTAATTGTCCACTGGGACCGTTTAAAGTCACCATACAATTGCGGTGTAGAGAATCCTGCGTCCTTGCCAAGTTCAATTAAATAGGCGATAGGGGTTGGCTGAATTACTATTGGGTGAGAGAGCCCAATGGTATTACCATTTCCCAGTTCTAATTCCGCTTTCATAAAAGTCTGGTTGTTTTCTCCTGGAGAATAAGAGCGCATTAATCGCACGCGTATCGAGCTTTTTTCTGGAAGAGTTATTGGACGTGAGTAGTCAAATGAATCAAAGTTATGTGTTTGAATTATAAGCCGGCCGCCTGGAGCAAGTAATTTTTTTGTATCATGAAAGAACTTTTTCATAAGCGTTGGGTCGGAAATATACGGTAAGGTGTTGTCAATACACGCAATTATGTGAAACGAGTCTTTTTGTAAAAATCGACCAATATCAATTGTAGACATTTCGAAAAAGCGACTTGTTGTTCCGCTTCGCTTCATTCTACGCATTGCTGTTTCTATCATAAGAGGATTTTTATCTATTCCTGTAATATCAAGATGAATAGAATCTAATTTATTTTCAAATGTTCCGGTAGCACAACCAATTCCAAGATATCTACTTAAGGGTGCCGGTTGTGTTGAAAAGTTCTTGCATATTTCTTTGTTAATGACTTCGATAAAGTTGAGAGCGTTTTCGTTTAAGGGAAACAGTTCATCATAATACTCAAGAATTTCACTGTAAAAATCTTGTATATTTTCGAGTAAAATTTGTTTTTTTTCTACTTTTGGTTCATTATAAAACATGGTTTTCTCCTACTTTTTGCTGATTGACTCAATCGATATTTTTTTATACATTAGTACCTAGGAGCTTAAAATGGAAAAACCCGCAACTGTCATAACAATCTGTATGGGAAGTTCCTGCTTCTCCCGTGGTAACAATATCAATGCTGAAATTATAGAACGATTTCTTCGAGAACACAATTTAGTTGCGGAAGTCGAAATACAGGGCTGTTTGTGCGAAGGTCATTGTAAAGAAGGTCCGAACATAAAAATTAATGGAGAACTTCTCCAGGGTGTACTCCCCGGAATGATTTCTGATCTGCTTGAACATAAGCTGTGCCGAGGTGCGACATGAGTTATTTGAGCCCCATATACACAGAAAAAACACAATGCCAAGATTGTTACAAGTGTATACGCGAATGCCCTGTTAAGGCAATACGAGTCGAAAATGGCCATGCTATGGTCGTCTCTGAACTTTGCGTGCTTTGTGGTCATTGTGTTACTGCATGTCCTGCAGGGGCTAAAAGAGTTCGCGACGATCTTCCGCGAGCGCAACAATTGTTGCGATTGCGCGAGAAAGTTATTGTTTCCCTCGCGCCTTCTTTTGCATCTGAATTCGAGGGTATACGGACAGAAGACTTGATTCAAGGAATAAAAAAACTTGGATTTTTTGGAGTCTCAGAAACGGCGATAGGAGCTGATTTAGTTTCTGCTCAATTGGCTGAGGATTTTCAAACAGAAAAAAATCGAAAATTATATCTTTCTTCAGCCTGTCCTGTTGCTGTGGAATATATCAAACTATATATGAAAGAATTTACTCCCTATATAACAGATAGGGCTTCTCCCTTACTTGCACATGCACGTATGCTTAGATCTCAATATGGAAAAGATATTGGCGTCGTTTTTGTTGGACCGTGCATTGCGAAAAAAAGAGAATCTGATACTTGGCAAACCATTGATTGTTCTATTTCTTTTAAAGATTTAAAAAAATGGTTAGATAATGCTGGTATAAAAATAGAAGGAAATCAAACAGTAACGGAATCTCCAGGAGCCTCTTTTATTCCATACAGGGCTGCAAAAGGCTCTTTGTATCCGGTAGATGGCGGAATGATTGCTGCTATGAAAAAATATCCGGGAACTGAAAATGTACATATGATGGCCGTTACTGGTCTCGATGAAATCGAAAATGCACTGCGAGGACTAGATCCTGCCAAGTTAAAAACACCTCTTTTTATTGAACTCCTCGCCTGTCCTGGTGGCTGTATAAATGGACCTCTTTCTTCTGTCAAAACTCCAACTTCGTTACGAAGAATAGCATTGTTAGAATATGCCCGAAGTGCAAATGACACGCTAGATGAGCTACGGCCAGAAATGAAAGGTACCTTGCCTATTGAACCGGCTATTGAGAGCAACCATACTGATGAAGATATTCGATCGGCATTACGTCAAGTTGGCAAATACGATATTCAAGATGAGTTAAATTGCGGTAGCTGTGGTTATGATACATGTCGAGCTTTTGCCGCTGCCTTGCTTGATCATCATGCAGAAAAAACAATGTGTGTCTCATATATGCGAAAGCTCGCGCAAAAAAAAGCAAATGGACTTATACGAGCAATTCCTTCAGGAGTTGTAATTGCCGATTCGGATTTAAAAATTATAGAATGCAATGAAAATTTTGCCCGACTTATGGGCGAAGATATTTTAGCCATGTTCGAAGCAAAACCTGGAATGGAAGGTGCTGATTTAGAAAAAATTTCGGGTATTTCACGGTTTTTTAAGGATGTTCTTTCTGTCGACGGACCAGATGTTGTAGAGCATGAACTGAGAGAGGGAAAGAAAATTTTTCAAACAACAGTATTTGTTATTGAAAAAGGTGAAAGTGCTTGTGGTGTCATACAAGATGTTACTGTTCCTCAAATTCAAAAAGAGAGAGTGATAAAGCAAACACGCAAAGTAATAAATAAAAATCTTGCGGTGGTGCAAAAAATAGCATTTCTCCTTGGAGAAAATGCTGCAGAAACAGAAGCCACTCTTAATTCTATAATCGAGTCCTTTTCGGAAAACGATGAAGGTGTTGAATGAGCGATATTATTCCCGGAGGAACCTTTATTGAAGTCGGTAACTATCAGCTATTTAAGGCTGGACAGGGTGCTGGAGGAGATTCCTTTCTTTCTCAAAAACATGAAGATGATGGCAGGGTTATTACTGTGCTATCCGATGGTTTAGGTTCTGGCATAAAGGCTGGGGTTCTTTCTACTTTAACAGCAACTATGGCTATGAAATTTATTGCCGCAGATATTCCAATAAAACGCGCAGCCGATATAATAATGAACACGCTTCCTGTGTGTAAAGAAAGGGGCATTAGTTATGCAACTTTTACCTTGGTAGATATTGAGCCCAATTCTTCTGTGCGTATTATGGAATATGATAACCCAGGATATGTATTGGTACGGCAACGTACTGTTGTTGAACCAATAAAGCAATGTACAACAATTGAAAGAAAAAACAAAAAAACAGCCCCTTCGCGCGAGGCTCTTTTATACTATTCTGATTATAAAGCTCGTCCTGGAGATAGATTAGTGTTTTTTTCAGACGGTGTTACCCAGTCTGGAATGGGCACAAAAGCACATCCTCTTGGGTGGGGTGCGTCTATGGTGCAAGATTTTATTTTGGAAAAAATATATGCCAATCCAGATATTAGTGCACGTGAACTTGCGAGAACTGTTGTACAACATGCGCATCAAAATGACTCGTTTAAAGCAAAGGATGATATAACCTGTGTTGTGATTTATTTTCGCCATCCACGAGATTTACTTATTATGACTGGACCTCCTGTAAACCCTGAACATGATGATGATATGGCTCGCGATTTTATCGCTTTTACTGGACGCAAAATAGTATCTGGAGGGACAACGACTAATATTCTTTCCAGACTATTAAAAGCGCCTATTAAATTGTTATTAAAAAATATTGACCCAAAAATACCACCCATGTCTTTGATGGATGGAGCTGATTTAGTTACAGAAGGAATAATTACTCTTGGACGGGTTTCTGAGATTCTTGGAAAAGGTGCAGCGCGAAGAGATGTAAATATTTTAGAAAACGAGAGAGATAATGGTGCTACAAGAATTGTAGAAATGATGTTGGATAGCGACCGGATTTTCTTTGTAGTTGGAACAAAAATTAATGAGGCCCATCAAGATCCAAATATGCCAGTTGAGTTAGAAATAAGACGAAATGTGGTAAAAAAAATACAAGCGCTACTTGTGGATCATTATCTGAAAGATGTTCAGATTCGATACCTGTAGCAAATAGTTAAAGGAGCGTACGATGTCAGAAAAAATCAAGGTTATTATTTGTTCTGGAACAGCTTGTTATGTAATGGGTGCTTCAGAAATTTTGCTTTTAGAAGAAAGCCTTCCTGAAGAATTGAAATCTCGTGTGGAAATAGAAGGTGCTACTTGTCTCGGGTTTTGTAAAGATTCGAAAAACGGTAAAGCCCCTTTTGTCTTAGTAAACGGAGAATTGATTGCAGGGGCCACCTTGCCAAACGTGTTAATGAAAATTCAGGAGTGTGCTGATGCTTAATATAAACAATGGAACTTCGCAAATTAAACGCGAAATTCTGATTCGTATAGCCAAACTTCAGTTTGAGGGAAACCTTGAGGATGGGGTTCACTATATTCCACGCGAGATGGCTCCTCGAAATTCTGAGTCTTTTAGATGTTGTATTTACCATGACAGAGAAGTTCTTCGACTTAGGGTCATGGCTCGTCTTGGGCATAGTGTTGAAGATTATGATGATGAAAAAAAGCTTGCAGAATACGCGAAGGAAGCTTTAGAGAGAGAGAGGCCCACTGAACCCATGCTTACCGTTCTCGATGACGCATGTAATGCCTGTGTGAAGGCCCATTACATGGTAACAAATGCATGTCAGGCTTGTGTTGCGCGCCCCTGTGTTATGAATTGCCCTAAAAAATGCATTGAAATTACTCGTGGAAGAGCAAAAATAGATGAAGATGCTTGTATAAACTGTGGCATTTGTATGCAAAATTGCCCCTTCCATGCAATTATTAGAATACCAGTTCCTTGCGAAGAAGCATGTCCTGTTGGAGCGATAAGCAAGGATGAAAACGGCAAAGAGCGAATAGATTACAGCAAGTGTACTTTTTGTGGGGCTTGCATGCGTGAGTGTCCTTTTGGCGCGATGATGGATAAAGGCCAACTTGTCGATGTAATTAGAAAAGTCATGGAAGGGAAAAAAGTTGTTGCTCTATATGCTCCAGCAATAGCAGCTCAATTTAGAGCAGTTCCAGGACAACTTGAAGGTGCGTTTAAAAAAGCAGGTTTTTATAAAACATTCGAAGTGGCAGTAGGAGCTGATATAACCGCAGATAAGGAAGCTCATGAATTTGAAGAGCGTATGGAAAAAGGGGATACCCTCATGACGACTTCATGCTGCCCAGCCTATGTTCGAGCAGTTAATATTCACGTTCCTGAATTAATTCCCTGTGTCTCAGATACAAGATCTCCAATGCATTACACTGCAGAAATAGCAAAAAAGGAAGATCCTGATTATGTGACGGTCTTTATTGGACCCTGCCTTGCAAAACGTAAAGAAGGACTCGACGATCCTTACGTCGACTACGTTCTTTCTGCAGAAGAAATAGGTGCTTTGTTTGTTGCGAAAGAAATAGATATTGGTGAGTGCGAAAGCATTATGTGCGAAACACAGCCCTCTGCAAGTGGTAGAAATTTTGCCCAAACAGGTGGTGTAGCCGAAGCAGTAAAAATACGCCTCAAACATCCGGAGATCTTAAAACCCTTTGTCATTAACGGGCTCGATATTGCTGGAATGAAAAAACTTGTTGCGTTTGGAAAAGCGGCAGCTTCGAAAACTCCAGCCGAAGCGAATCTTGTGGAAGTTATGGCTTGTCCGGGTGGCTGTATTGCAGGTCCTTCTGTTATTACTAACCCGAAAGTTGCGGGTATTCAGCTAAAGAAATATGTAGAGAGTGCAAAATAATAAAACAGGAGCTTTAAGTAGCTTTTTTGTTTTTTGATAGAACAGTTTTTACATAGGAAGCAAGTTTGTCTGCTGTTTCGGAACTAATTGCATGTTCCATTCGGCAGGCATCTTCTTCTGCTGTTTCTGGGTCAACTTGAAGTATATCGGTTAAGAAAAGCTTTAAAACATTATGACGAGCCCTCACTTGTCGGGCTACTTTAAGCCCTTTTTCAGTAAGTTTCACATCTCCATAGTGTTCATGCTCAATGAGACCAGATTCTTTTAGATACCCAAGAGATTTGTTTACACTTGCGCGTGATACTCCTAGAGTTCTAGCTATATCTACAGAGCGAACTTGGCCTGCTTCGGCCGTAAAGTCGAGAATTGTTTCAAGATAATCTTGTTTTGAGGCAGTTAATGAATCTGGCATAGGGTTATCATACCCTAAAACCTTTGACAAAACAACTAAAATTCGCTAGTTTCTGTAATACGAGGTTAACAAATGAACAACTTAAGTGCATTAAAACCCGGAGAATCCGGAATAATAGAATCAGTTGGTGGCTCAGGTTCGTTAAGACGCCGACTTTTAGATATGGGACTAACGCCTGGAACAAAAATACTGGTACGTAAGGTTGCTCCCTTTGGAGATCCGCTTGAACTCTGTCTTCGAGGATATGAGCTAACCTTACGTGGGGAAGATGCTAGAATTATTAAACTAAGAAAAGAGATTATATGAAACTTCACATAGCTTTAGCTGGAAATCAAAATTGCGGAAAAACTGCTTTATTTAATCAACTTACAGGAAGCAACCAGCATGTAGGAAATTTTCCCGGTGTTACAGTAGAAAAAAAAGAAGGTATTGTACGGAAAAATAAAGATATGACAGTGGTAGATCTACCAGGCATTTACTCTTTATCTCCCTATACTGCAGAAGAAATTGTTACGCGAGATTTTTTGGTAAAAGATAGACCAGATGTCATTATTAATATTCTCGATGCAACTAATATAGAAAGAAATATGTATTTAACTCTTCAGCTCATAACTTTAGGTATCCCTATGGTTCTCGCCTTTAATATGATGGATGAAGTTCGCTCTAATGGGAGCGTTATTGATTTTGAAGAACTTGAAAAAGAATTAGGAATGTTTATTGTTCCGATAGTGGCAAATAAGGGAGAAGGTATAGGGGAACTTCTGGAGAGGGTTATTGATTCTCATACCGGAAATACCCCAGGTGGGAATCTTTGTCCTCGAAGGATAGATTTTTGTTCGGGTCCTGTTCATAAAGCCCTCCATTCAATAACCCATCTAGTAGAAGAATATTCTCGAAGTGCAGGGTACGAGCCTCGGTTTGCTGCGACAAACTTAATAGAAGGGGACCCCTTGTTAGAGAAAGCTTTGAAAATTTCGGCTTCAGACAAGGATATTATAAAACGAATTATTAAAGAGATGGAAAGTGATCTTGGAACAGACAGAGAAGCTGCTATTGCAGATATGCGTTACTCATATATTGAAGGATTAGTAAATCGTACAATCGTAAAAAAACATGAGTCGAAGCAACAGGCTCGCTCTATCAAATTGGATAGATTTTTTACTCATAAATATTTAGCTCTTCCTCTATTTGTGCTCATTATGGGTTTCGTTTTTTGGATTACCTTTGGTCCAATTGGCTCTTTTGTTGCGGATCTTTTTTCTATGGGTGTAGACTCTTTTATTTCACTCGTGGCTAGAGGTCTTTCTTTAACAACAGTAAGTCTTTGGATGCAATCTTTGATTATTAATGGAGCTCTTACAGGGGTTGGAAGTGTAATTTCTTTTTTACCGATTATAGTTATTTTATTTTTCTTTTTGTCTTTACTGGAAGATACTGGCTATATGGCTCGAGTAGCGTTTGTTTTAGATTCTTTATTACGTAAAATTGGTCTGTCTGGCCGATCTTTTGTGCCTATGTTGGTAGGGTTTGGTTGTACAGTGCCTGCAATAATGGCTACCCGAACTCTTTCTAGCGACAGAGACCGAAAGATGACAATTTTGCTCACTCCTTTTATGTCTTGTTCTGCAAAAGTTCCCGTTTATTCAGTTTTTTGTGCTGCCTTTTTTCCAAGACATGGCGCACTTGTTATGACTGGTTTGTATTTTGGTGGAATTCTCGTTGCAATAGTAAGCGGTCTTGTGTTTAAGAGTACTATTTTTAAAGGAAACTCCGTGCCTTTTGTCATGGAATTACCTGTATATCGATTACCTTCTTTTTCTGCAGTAGTAATGCACTTGTGGGAAAAAGTTAAAGATTTCATTTTGCGAGCTTTTACTATTATTTTTGTTGGTTCTTTAATTATTTGGTTTATGACCAATTTAGATTGGACCTTTTCGATGATTGAAAACAGTGCTACAAGTATTTTAGCCTCTCTCGGCTCAATTATAGCTCCCGTATTTACATTAAATGGATTTGCGAACTGGCAGTCAGTTGCTGCCTTAGTTAGTGGTTTTACCGCAAAAGAGGCTGTAATTAGTACTCTTGCAGTGGTTTTGCCAGATGGAATTTCATCATACTTTACGCCTCTTTCTGCTTTGTCATTTTTGGTTTTTACGTTACTCTATACACCTTGTGTGGCAGCCGTTGCGGCTACGAGAAGGGAGATGGGCTCTCTTCAGTGGACCGTTGCAGCAGTAGCATTTCAGACGCTTGTAGCCTGGTCTATGTCTGCCTTGGTTTTTCAGGCAGGTCACTTGTTGGGTTTTTGAGAAGAACGTAGTATTATAAGATATGAACACACGATGTAACGCTTCTTTAAGGTTTCTTGCCGCTCTCTTTTGTATAGTTTTCTTTCTTTTTCCCTTACATGCTCACCCGCATATGTTTTTTTCTGCTTCTGTAGAATTTGTGTGGGAGAAAACAGATCTTTCGGGCTGTTGGCTCGAATGGGAATTTGATCAGTTCTTTAGTGCAGATATTATCAGGGGTTATGATGTAGACGGAAATGGAACTTTTGATGCTCAAGAAATAAAAGCCGTGTATAACAATGCCTTTATTAATTTAAAAAATTATTATTATTTTACTTTTATACGAGAAAAGAATCAAAGAAGTAATCCGGGGTCTGTAACCCGCTTTTCTGTGTCTCAAAAAAATGGAAAAGTTTCATATAGGTTCTTTTTAGATTTATCGGCTTTTCAAAGTGGGAACCTTGCATTGGCAATATATGATTACACTTTTTTCTGTGATGTTTCGTATCCAGTAAAAAATGCAGTTACTTGTACCTATGACAAAGATTTCGTAAAACCTACTTTCAACATTGTGGAGAACAAAAACTTCCCAGTTTATTACAATCCTTCTGGTTCAATAGACGACACTACAATTTATTACGAATGGAAAAAAGGTCTCCAGACTTATTATCCGAAGGAGATTGTAGTTGCCTGGAAATAAAGGGTATGGGTTTTTGTTTGCAGGATTTTTATTCTTACAACTTATTGCTTGTGCTATTCCTATTGCAGCGAATCCTTTTACATCTTCTGGCGAAACAGAACCGGGAGCAATTAGAACTTCACAGACAGATGCGACATTAGTTTCTGCACAAGGAAAACTTCGAGAGGAATTGGGACGAGCTTTTTTTAAGAGCAAAAACAATGGTTCAGGTATTTTCTTTTCTGGAATTCTAGGAATTGCTTTTTTGTATGGCTTAGTACATGCGTTGGGACCTGGACATAGGAAAACGATTGTTTTTTCTCTCTTTTTAGCAAAAAAAGCTCGTGCTTGGGAACCACTAGGAACAGGACTGGTTCTGTCTTTTTTGCATGGAGGCTCATCTGTTGTTATTATGCTTATTTTTCGTGGTGTAACTGGAGCCATTTCTGGTAAAACAGATATTGTAACTCGTTACATGGAAGGACTTTCCTATATTGTTTTAATTATTGTTGCTTTGTTTTTAAGTGTTCTTTCCTTGAGAGATCTTTTTCCCAGTAATTCAGTTTCAGATAAACCTCGAAAAATTGGTATAGGTGCGTTGTTTTTGTCTGGGTTATATCCCTGTCCTGGCGCCATTCTTGTCCTTATTCTCGCATTAACACTTAACAGAATGTGGACTGGAGTCTTTGCGGTCTTTTCAATGTCGCTCGGAATGAGTATTCCAATAATCTTTTCTGGTTATCTAGCTTGGTTTGGACGTACTGGGTTATTTTTTGGACTAAAGAAAAAAGAAGCAGCGTTAGGTCGCATTTCATCTAGTGTTGAACTACTAAGTTATCTGCTCCTTCTTTGTTTTTCTTTATATATGGCATTACCTTTTATATTGAGCTTTTTTAGGTAATAAAAAGTATTTAAATTACCTAATGCGAGAAATAAAAACAGCGCTGGGTGCATCATCTCTTTCTTTTTGAACTCGATATTTTTCTTTTCGAGTTGTAAAATAATCTAAAGGTTTTTTAACACCAAGTTCTCTCAAGTCAAAATCTGGTTTTACTTGTCGAATATACTGCATGAGTTGAGAAAGCATGACCCAGCCAGAAGAATCTGCGAGTTGGTCTACTGCTCTTTCTAGAAGAATTTCTGTTCTATTTAGTTTTTCTGAGCTTAATTTTTGCTCTTTTCTCTGTTTATTTGCAGGTTCAATGTGTATAAATTCATTACATGCATTTACAAACGCACTTGGTGTTTTTTTCTCACCAATTCCAACAACATATTTACCCTGCTCTCTAATACGGTTTGCAAGTCTCGTAAAATCGCTATCGCTAGAAACAATACAAAAACAATCAAAATGATGTTGATAGAGAAGATCCATAGCATCAATAATTAAAGCACTATCTGTTGAGTTTTTTCCAACGGTATTACTGAATTGTTGAATTGGTTGAATAGCATATTCAAGCAAGAGTGTTTTCCACCCTTTCATTTTTTCAGAAGTCCAGTCAGCATAAATTCGTCTTACCGAGACAATGCCATAAAGAGCAATATTTTCGGAGATATCATCGAAGAAATTATGAGAAATATTCTCTGCATCAATTAAAACTGCAATATTTTTGTATTTATCTGGCATAATTATTTGATTATATCACATAAATACATGCATAACAGTAGTTTCCTTTTAGGGAAAACTCTATTTCTCTGTGCTATTTTTAGATTCCTTTTTTGATTTATAT
>DATFIA010000014.1:0-4115 GCA_035270545.1 Treponemataceae bacterium | reverse complement strand
CCCAAGTTCATCAACTGCTTTTACTAATAGTTCCCAACATTCTGAATAGCGTTTATATCGACTAGCTATTGTTTCTACCTTGGTTTCAATAATTGCCTGTCGCAGAGAGTACATAGCCTGTACAGGTGGGGTAAAGCGCGTCTGGTGTGCCTTTTTAAAATACTGGTATTGATCCCATAAATTAAGATAGTAGTTTCTCATGGGATAGGTGGCTATTTGTTCCAAGGCTTCTTTTCTGCAGAATACGAAGGCAACTCCCGCCATGCCTTGAATATTCTTATTTGATGTAGATGCCATAAAGTCGATTCCATCACGATCCATGTCGATATCTATTGCTGAAAAAGCACTTACCGCGTCAACAATGGTTGTAATACCCTGTTCTTTACAAAAGCGGCAAATCTCAGGTACCGGGTTTAATAGACCTGTGGTGGTTTCATGATACACAATAAGTAAGTGGGTGTACGTATCTGATAATATTTTTTTCTTGAGGGCGGGAACGTCTATCGGTAGGTATCCGCTAGATTTCCATACGTCGGTATCTAGCTTGTATACCGATGCAATTTTAGCGAGTCGAGCTCCGTATGCACCATTATCTACTATGAGAACTTTTGAACCATCAGGTATACAAGAAGAAACCATAACTTCATCGGCTGCTGTACCAGAACCACCAAATAAAACTGTTTCAATTCTGCCGGGTTTTCCAGCAAATAGCGATAGCTCCTGAGATATCCATCCCATAACATCACCAAATTCAAGCTCGCGCGGGCAAATATCTGCACAAACCTGGGAACGTTTTACACTGTCTGTAGTGGTTGCAGGGCCAGGATTTAAAAGGACTTCGCGACGAATGCTACGCATGGATTCGCGTTCTGTAATTACAGGAAAAACTTGGTTTTCTGCCATCGCTAGATGTGATTCGTCGTCTATTTCTCGCCATGCGTAATCATTTAGTAACTTGAGTCCAATTTTTTGTTCGTTGGCATTGCTACTAACTGCGCTCATGGCTGTTTCATATTCCATTCGAGGTTGATCGGTTATATGTGCATTACAGTAGTCAACCATTGAGTTAAGCATTTTCTTAGTGAGCCGGCTTATACCTATGAGTTCTCCAAAAACAGAATCTAGTTCTTTACGTTTTTTTGAGTGCTGTACTAAGTTTTTTTGTTTATCTGCTTGAAGATATACTTCATCTCCTGAATCAGTTGGGCCCGAAGCTAATAATACATTTTGTCTTTGTTCATTTATTAAAATAGAAAGACCAATTTCATCAAATATAAGATCAGACTCAAGAAGAAGAAAATCTCCTTTTACATACGGCGCACAACGAAGGAGGGTTCCCATGCTGCCAGTTGTGGCGTATTCGTTGTTTTTTACACAGACAATGCAGTGGAGCTCATCTGCTAGGGCGTCATACCATTCGTTGCAGTGACCTGTTCCAATAATTATTTCTTCAATACCAGCGTTGATGAGTTTTTGTATAGATTGTTTTACAATTGCCGTTCCACCGATCTCTAAAAAACCCTTGGGCATGGCTTCTGTTCTTCCCTTGAGGCGAGAACCAAGCCCTCCCGCCATTATTACTGCTTGTCGTATCATTAGATATTCCTTTATTATTTTTGTAGAAATTGCATAAACGTTTCTTTGTTTTGCTGGGGGCTTTCTTTGGGCCGGCCCAAATCTTTCCGTGCACCCTTAGTTACCCGTATTTCAATAAACCGAGGGCCGGCAATTTCTTTTCGTAATTCGATATCAAGTTCTTTTTTTGTAGTAACACTTACTGTAGAAGCATATCCGCATGCCCGGGCTACCAGAGCTAAATCAATGGAAAGAGCAACCGTTGGTTGCCCACCGACAGAATCGTGAGCTCCATTATTTAAAACAATATGTACATAATTTTTGGGCCCTTTTGCTCCTATAATTGCTACCCCACCCATTTGCATAAGCGTGGCACCGTCGCCGTCAATACAAAAAACAGTACGGTCTTGTTTTTCAAGAGCAATGCCAAGTGCAATTTGGGAGGCGTGTCCCATAGAACCAACGGTGAGAAAGTCGTGGTTATGGAGCATAGTGTGCTTTTCCCGCAGCTCATACAATTCACGGGAAATCATCCCCGTAGTAGAAACAAAAACATCCTTATTTCCAGAAGCAAGCATAATAGTTTCTATAGCTGTTTCACGGTTAAGTTCAGCTTTTACTGGTTGATTGTTTTTTAGTGTATAGGGCGCGAAAGAATTTTTACGAACGACAAAGGCATAGGGTTTTCCGGTTTTTTCTATAGAGTGGTAACATTCTTCAAATTGCTTTTTTAATTCTTCGTGTTCTTCTGCCATGATTATCCAAGGAATACCTACGGTGTCTAACAGCGGGCAGGTGAGTCGTCCCTGTGTTATATGTTGGGGCTCATCGGTAACGCCTGGCTCTCCACGCCATCCAATAACAAGTATCATTGGTATACGATATACATCATGGTCAACAAGAGAGAGCAGGGGGTTAATAGTATTTCCCATACCTGAATTTTGCATATAGACAAGAGGGGTTTTTCCGGTGGCGAGATAATGCCCCGTAGCAAGACCTATGGCACTTCCCTCATTTGCAGGAATAATGTGTTTTTCTTCTGGTTCGTTGTCTGTTATATAAGCACACAGGTTTTTAAGCAGAGAATCTGGAACTCCAGTAAAAAACTCTGTTCCATTTTTACGAACTTGTTCATGAAAAAAAGCCGGTTCAATCATTGCTAATCTCCTTATTTTGTTCCGGGGATGAGTTCAAGTATTTGTTTTATTGGCATACAAAGGGGATCCGCTTCAAGAGATCTACCATTTTCAAGGATAGTTTTAGCAACACTAACCATTGCAGGATATGATGATCGCAGCATGTGATTCGCATAAATTATAATATTTGCACCCCAATCCTGGAATTCTTTTTCGGTAAATTGATTGTAGGTTGTGGGGACTAAAACTATTGGAATCTCTGTGTATTCTTTACGGAACTCTCTACAAAAGGTTTTAATTTCTTCGCCGTTTTTCTCTTTACTATGAATCATCACACCGTCTGCTCCAGCACGTACGTATGCAAAAGCGCGTTCTAGAGCATCGGAGATTGGGTGGCCCGCAATAAGACTTTCAAGACGGGCGATAATCATAAAGTCTTTGGTGACCTGTGCTTTTTTACCAGCGCTAATTTTTTCTGAAAAATCTTTGATAGTAGCAAGTTCTTGTAAAACATCGGTACCAAACAAAGAATTTTTCTTTAATCCAACCTTGTCTTCAATTATTACGGCTGATACTCCGTTTCTTTCTAGAGTTCGTACAGTAAATACAAAATGTTCAGTTTTACCGCCAGTATCACCGTCAAAAATAATAGGCTTGGTTGTGCATTCAAGAATATTTGTGAGGTCTTGAAGGCGTGTTGTTAAATCGACAGCTTCGATATCTGGTTTGCCCTTACAGGTTGAGTCTGTTAAACTTGAAGACCACATACCATCGTAGCTATGAACACCATCATCTTTTTCTACAGCAATGTTCTCAATAATTAGCCCTGAAAGGCCTGAATGGGCTTCCATGATGCGTACAATGGGCTTTGATTGAATGAGCCGGCGAAGAGTTTTCATACGAATCTCAGGTGTTGTTCCCAAGGACTTGAGTGTTTCATTGAGAGCAGAAGAATCTATACCCTTGGTATAAGGAACTTCCACAACTTCGCCGCCAAGTTCCTTCATAACAGCAAAAACCTCTTCGCGTATTTTGCTAAGTGATCCTGTTTTCCAGTCATCACCATGGATAATAATATCGGGCGTATATTTCCGTAAGTTTGGAACATAATTCCAATCATCCTGAGGTACAATTCGCGTAACACCCTTAAGATTTTCAACCACTTGTTTACGCTGATCATAGGAAAGAAAGGGAAGGCGCTTATGTAAAGCGATTGCTGAATCGGTCAATAAACCAATAGTTACTTCGCCAAGACTTTCAGCTTCGTTGAGTATATTGATAATGCCGGGATGGATAATATCTCCGGTCATGCCTAGATATACAGTTTTCATTATAACCTCGTTTATACAGTAGTAAAATCAATTTTATCATTGTAGCGTCTAAAGAGCTTATTCGGCAAGGGGA
>DATFIA010000013.1:0-9723 GCA_035270545.1 Treponemataceae bacterium | reverse complement strand
CCGCAGGATGCCTCAGGCACCTGTTTTAAATTCTCACCCCTTCGGTTGCTAGCTGGCCGCAGGATGCCTCAGGCACCTGTTTTAAATTCTCACCCCTTCGGTTGCTAGCTGGCCGCAGGATGCCTGGATGTTTTGGCCTTTGCTTTTGCGGTTAAAGCAGGGAACATTGAGCTTGCGCAGGTAGAGCCAAAATTGGTCGACTTCTGCTTTTGTGGCAGATTTCCAGGGGCTGTTTTCCGGGGCAGAAAAGGCTATGAGATTAACTTTTGCTGGAATGCCTGCAATAAATTCGCTAAGGGCGAGGGCGTCTTTTTCGCTGTCATTTACCGAAGGAATAACCATATATTCAAAATAGATTTTGTCTTTGTCGCGGGAGTGGGGAAGGCTTAAAAGCCTTTCCTTTAGGACTTCCAAGGGCCATTGTATATTGACCGGCATAAGCCTGTCACGCAGGCTATTGTTAAGTGCGTGAAGGCTAATGCTTAACGTTATTAAATGATAGTTTTTTTTTGGTGCTTCCAGTATGCGCCTATATAGGGTTTCGAGTCCTTTACATTGGCCGCAGGTAGAAATTGAAATCCGTTTGTGCAAAATTCCGGGGCCCCGTGGGTCGGTAAAAATATCAATTGCGCTTAATACGGACTCGAGGTTGTCCATTGGCTCGCCCATCCCCATAAAGACGATGTTTTGTATGTCAGCTTTGTATATAAAGCGGGCTGTCATGTACTGTGCTACTATTTCGCCGGCGCTCAAGTTTCGGGTGAACCCCATGTGGGCGGTTCGGCAAAAGGCGCAGCCGCGGGCGCAACCTACTTGGGCCGAGACGCACAAGGTTGTGTGCTCTTTCATTGGGATTATGACAAACTCTATGGAGCTACCATCGCGGAGTGAAAGCGTAGATTTTATGGTGCCATTTTCTTTAAGACTTAGGCCGATGGGGGGTAGAGCGTCGCAAAAGTCGGTGCGAATTTTGTCTGCAAGAGAAGGGTTGTCGAAAAAATCACGTGAAGAAGGAAGATTTTCTAAACTTCCTTCTGTATATAAGTGGCGAAGAGTCGCCCGTGCGTGGAAGAGTCCCTTGCCATAGCGAATTACAAATTCTTCTGCGAGAGCGTCTTCGTCCATAGAAAAGATATCTATTTTCTCTGTGTTCATACTTTTTTGACTATACTCCTTTTTTATTAATGGGTACATAAAAGTTGAGTTTTCATGCTATACTTTTCTCATTATATGAAACTTTTGGGCCTTGCTCGCCAAACATCATCTTTGCGCGATTATTAAGTAAAAAATATAGGCACTAGCCTGTGGTTTAAGCATAAATAAAAAGTTTGGTAGGTAAAAAATGAGTCATAGTCCTTCTCGTAAAAAAATCGGTTTGCAGTTACAACAAATCGGTACAGGTTATTCAGCTAAAATTTGGCCGGGAATTGTTGACTGTGCCGAAAGTCGTAACGTAGACCTTATTATGTTTCCCGGCCAAAGTCTTGAAAACCCCTATGGTTTTAACTATCAGTATAATCTTATTTATCAGCAGATGAATGAAAAAAATTTAGATGCCCTTATTTTATATACGAGTTTAATCGGAAACTTTGTTGATCTTCAAGTTGTTCAGCAATTTTGTCATAGTATTAAAGGTATTCCTGTAATTAGTGTTGGTGCAGAAATACCAGGAATTCCCAGTATTATTATCGATAATAAATCTGGTATTAAAGAAATGGTACAACACCTAGTGCATGAGCATAAGGCTCGAAGAATAGCCTTCTTTAAAGGTCCAGAAAGTAATTGGGAGGCAGAAGAGCGTTTTGTTGCCTTTCAAGAAGAAATGGCTGCGCAAAACCTGCCCGTTGAAGAAAATCTTATAGCCCGTGGAGATTTCACCTTGCATACCACTCCAGCAGCAATGGATGAATTGCTAGCTAAATGTGGAGAATTACCCGACGCTATTATCTTTGCTAATGATGAAATGGCACTTAGAAGTTTAGATTATTTGGAAGAAAAAGGGTTTAGTGTACCTAAGCAGATAGCCGTTACGGGCTTTGACGATATTGATCAGTGCCGTTTTACCACTCCTCAATTGACTTCAATACGCCAGCCCTTATACGAAATGGCTTGGAAGGCCGTTGAGACTGCTCTTGATATGCTCGATGGGAAACCTGTTGAAAATGTTATATCTCTCCCAACAAAAGTAGTTGTTAGGACCTCATGCGGTTGCCCTTTAGAGATAATCAGCGAGATGTATCGGACTATTGAAAAAGTAAGAGATACACCTTCTTTTGATAATGAAGCTGACTCTATGTATAACTATATTGCATCTCATCTCTCCCCAAAATGCTTAAACGAGCGTGAAAATATTATTGGGACTATGATACATAAATTGCTCTCTTTACCAGATCTATTGCCAAGTGAAAACGAATTGCAGTATCGACGATTTGAATTCACTGAGTTATTTCAAAAAACACTTGAAAAAGAAATACGCTTAAAAATGGTAATAAAAGACTGGCTACTCATTTTGACAGCTATTTCTCAATCCCTATATACAGTAAAGATGTCTCTAAAAAAGGAAAGAGAAATACAGCTTAATCTCCGGCTCTGTAGCTTAGTTACCAGCGAACTTTCCGAGATTCTCCAAAACACCCAAAACAACAACATTAATAATGTACAGAAAACTCTGCGCGAGGTTTTGGGCTCTCTTTCTTCAATCGTACAAATGGATCAATTAATCGAAGATCTTCATTCTCAACTTCCTTTACTCGATGTTAAAACATTTTACCTTTATGCGTATAAAAAACCCTGGGAACATGAACGAGGAGCGAAATGGAAAACCCCTGAATCAATCGAATTTATAAACGGTATGGTTGATCAGAATCCTGTTCCTTTTGGATTAAAAGACACTACGTTTCCTACTCTCGGTCTTTTTACAGAGGCCCTTATGACATACCCAATAGGTCGAACCTTGCTTATTTATCCCCTATTTTTTAGAGAAGTTCATTACGGTCTCATTATTTTCGAACTTTCAAAAGACACCGTGTTTGTTATTGAAAGTTTGGTAACGACTATTTCCAGTGTTATTAAGGGTATTTCCCTGTATAATTCAAAAGAAAGAATTGAAGAGAAACTTCGCAATGCTTTGATGGAACTGGAAGAAAACAATGAAGTGCTTAATAATCTTTCTATAACAGATGAACTCACTGGACTGTATAATCGCCGCGGTTTTATGAAACTGGCTCTTCAACAACACCGGCTCAATATTCAAATGAAGAAAAAATCTCTTATGATTTTCCTCGATGTTGACGGTTTAAAAATTGTGAATGATGTCCACGGACATGATGAAGGAGATTGGATTATTCAGATGACTGGAGAAGTTATAAAAAAAACCTTTAGAAATATGGATATTCTTGCACGTTTTGGAGGAGATGAATTTTGCGTTTTCACACCGAATGCAGGAAAAGAAGTCTTTGAAGTTTTTAAAAAAAGGCTGTCCTCTCATGTTATTGATCTTAATAAAAACTCAGGAAAACCATTTAATTTATCTATAAGTATTGGAGCAGTAGAATGTAATTATGAAGATGAACATTCTCTCGAAGACTTTATGAAGCAGGCAGATGAAGAACTTTACAAGGAAAAACGTAGAAAAAAAGAAGCCCGCTTAAAATAACCCTTCAGTGATTTTGTCACAGCACTTTTTTCTCCTTTTGTGTAGCTTTAGCTATAGAGGAGACTAACATGAAAAAAATACTGATTATTGGTGGCGTTGCAGCGGGGGCGACAGCTGCCGCTCGGGTACGAAGATTAGACGGAGAAGCTACTATTACCTTACTTGAGGCAGGAGACGATGTTTCTTTTGCAAATTGCGGCTTACCCTATTTTATTGGTGGAGATGTAGCACATCGCTCCGACCTAATTCTTGCAAGCCCTGAAACTTTTCATGATCAGTATAGAATTACCGTTCACACTGCAACAGAAGCGAAATCTATAGACCGAAAAAACAAAAGAGTAATAGCAGTAAACCGTAAAACCGGAAAAGAAACTGTTTTTACCTATGACACTATGATTTTAGCTCAGGGTGGTAAACCTATCGTTCCTCCTCTTCCCGGAGTTCAGCAAGACAATGTCTTCCAGCTTTGGACCTTAGATGACATGGATCATATTAACCACTTTATTAAGAAGACAAATCCAAAAACTGCAGTTGTAGTTGGTGGCGGCTTTATAGGTGTCGAAATGGTAGAGGCCTTGGTTAAACGAGGCTTATCTGTGAGCTTAGTAGAAATGGCTCCTCAAATAATGCCAAACCTCGAAGGCGAAATAGCCGGTTTCCTCACAAAAGAATTGCAAGATTACGGAGTCTCTTTGTATCTAGGAAAATCAATGAAATCTGTAGAGGGGAAAACCGTACAGTTAAGTGATGGCTCTGCTCTTCCCGCAGATATGGTTATTCTTTCTGTAGGAGTACGCCCAACCTTAACTCTTGCTAAAGAAGCAGGCCTAGAGATTGGTGCAGCTGGAGGACTACTTGTAAACACTCACTTGCAAACAAGCGACGAGAGTATTTTTGCCGCAGGCGATATGCTAGAAATTGAACATTCAATTCACGGAAAGAAAACGCGAATGCCCTTGGCAGGTCCTGCAAATCGTCAAGGTAGAATAGCTGGGGAAAATGCATTGGGTGGAAATAAAGTATATAAAGGTGCCAGCGGCTCATCTGTTGTGAAGCTTTTTGAAGCCGTTGCCGGCTCAACGGGATTAAACCTAAAGCAAGCAAAAGATTCTGGTTATGACGCAGAAGCAGTGGTGGTTCATAAGGCAAGTCACACCTCTTATTTCCCTGGCTCCGAGAAAGTGAGTCTTATGCTCATTTACGAAAAAAAAAGCGGAGCAGTTTTGGGAGCTCAGGTAGCAGGAAGAGTTGGCGTGGACAAGCGAATAGACGTTATAGCCACAGCAATAGCTGGAAACCTCACTATAGAAGATCTTGCCGAACTAGACCTGGCATACGCGCCCCCCTTTAATAGCCCAAATGGCCCTGTTAACATGGCCGCCTTTACCGCAGAAAACCAGAGGCTTGGTTTTAGCCCTTCTATTCTTGCAAAGGAAGTGGAAACATTTATAAAAGATAAAAAGCCACTAATTTTCGATCTTCGAGACCCCATAAGTTTTGGAAAAGCGTATTTAGTTGGAAGTACAAATGTGAGTCAAAATATTTTGCGAGAAAATATAGATGAACTTTCAAGAACCAAGCCTATCCTTCTCATTAGCGAAGACGGACAAAAAGGCCATGTGTCTCTAAGAATGCTTAAAACAGCAGGTTTTTCTGAAGTGTATAATCTTTCTGGTGGCTATATTTCTCTTGAACGTCACTCACGAGCCTATTCTTTTACAGATATCAATGTTGGCTTATTTCCTGTTGAGGAAAAAACTATTGGCGAATCTGAAAAAGACACTGGCGAAACAGAATCTTCTCATTCGAGTCAAGTTGCAGCAAAGACCACAACAATAGGTCCCTTAATAGTTGATGTTCGCACTCCAATGGAATTCAAAATGGGCGCTGTTCCAGGCGCTATTCTTATTCCTCTAGACGACTTACCCGATCAAGCAGATAGGTTAATTGGGAACAAAGACCGAAAGGTAATCTTGTATTGCGCTTCCGGGGCTCGGTCTGCCTACGGTGAGCGGGTGTTACGCAAATTAGGATTTACCAATGTTGAAAATGGAGGCGGTGTTCACGACATGATGGCGCGAAGCTAACTCTTATTTTGCAACATGAGCCCTTAACAGATATTCCTGATCCGTATTATTTGCTATACTGGTCAGGAAAAACACTGTAAAAATTATTAGGGGGAATAAGACCAATGAATAACGAGACCTCACACCAAAGTACCGATAATTTTGCTTCTATGTACGAAGCGAGCCTTTCCAAAATGGAATCCCTAAAACCTGGACAATTAGTAGAAACCAATATCGTTTCAATTTCCAAAGATTGTATCTTTTTGGAACTTAGCGGTAAAAGCGAAGGTATAATAGACAAGGCTGAACTCAGCGATGAAAACGGAAAAGTAAGTGTAAAAGAAGGAGATCCTATAAAGGCTTTCTTTTTAGAAGCAAAAAATGGCGAAATGCGCTTTACCACTCGCATTAGCGGAGACAAAGCCGGCTCCGCAGTTTTAGAAAATGCCTTTCATAATAAAATTCCCGTGGAAGGTGTTGTAGAAAAAGAAATAAAGGGCGGCTACGAAGTTAAAATTGGCGCCTCTCGTGCCTTCTGTCCCTATTCGCATATGGGCTTCAAACGCCCACAAAACCAAGAATCTTCTTCCTATGTTGGAAAGCATCTCACCTTTTCAATTCTCGAATACAAAGATGGCGGAAAAAAAATCCTCGTATCTAATAAAGTAATAGAAGAAGAAGCTTATAACGAACACGTTGAAACCATGAAAAAAACGCTCAAAGAAAACATGGTTGTAAACGGTATAGTAAAATCTATACAAGACTTTGGTGCCTTTGTAGACATAAACGGAATTCAAGCCCTTTTACCAATTTCTGAAATTAGCTTTACTCGGGTAGAAGATATCTCTGCCGTATTAAGCGAAGGACAAAAAATAGAGGTTGAAATTCTCAAACTCGACTGGAAAAACGATCGCATAACACTAAGCCTGAAAGCCTTGCTTTCCGACCCCTGGGATACCGCCTTCGAAAAATATCCCAAAAATTCAAAACACAAGGGAAGAGTCGTTCGTACAACCAACTATGGCGCCTTCATTGAACTGGAACCCGGACTCGACGGCCTCATTCATATTTCTGAACTCAAAGCAGACAGCACCTATACCGACATTAAAAAAGATCAAGAACTTTTTGTTCAAATTCTCTCAGTAGATGTAGACCAAAAACGCATTTCCTTAAAACCAACAACGTCTCTCGAAGAAGATGCCACTTCAAAAAAATATCTTGAAAGTTCATCCTCCTCTTCCGACACCTACAATCCCTTTGCAGCACTTCTTAAGAAAAAAGACTGAGGCCGAATGAGAACCGGCTACGGTTCTCTGGAGTGATGCAATAGCATCACTCCCCATAAAGTAGGGCGAAAGCAATAAGGCCGGAGCCCCCGGCAAGTAAGATTTAGTAGGGGCGAGAGCCCCTTATTAATTATAATAAATTCACTGTTCTATAAGCTCATAAACTTTTTCTAATGCTCTTTCTGGGGAAATACTAAAATCTGGACGTAATACAGTTCCATCTTTTGTTTGATCTACTCTGTACCATTTCTTAAATGAAACGCTAAGAGCTATCTTTGAGTTTGGTAACTGGAAATAAATACAATCACCATAAGAATCGGGACTATTACCGGAAGCCTCTCCAACTATTTTTCCGAGGTTATTATCTTGTATGAGCATTGCAAAATCCATTGCAGAACTATAGGTGTAGACGTCTGTGAGAACAAAAATATTGCCAGCAAAGGTCTCTGCCTTTTTTTTATTTTCATACACATTATTTTTATTTTTCCACAAAATTGGGCCATAGCGAACTGAGCAATCCCAGCTCTTATATTTTTCAACAGCAATATATGTTAAAAACTCATTTGCGACCCAAGAATTCCCACCACTGTTTCCTCTTAAATCTATAGCAAGTGTTTTAATATTGTGAGAAAAAATCTCTGCAAAAAAAGAATCTAAAACCTTACGGTATTCATCGTTTGAATTACAGGATTTGAGAGTAAAAATACCAATGGAATTTTTTGTATCTATGTTAAACGAAACCCAAGTGTCATTATCTGAATTTTCGCTCCTTCCAGTAACTTCTGGTAAGGGTACAAAAAAATAATGGTAGGTTTGAATTCCTCTGGGTGTATTAAAATCCATGGTAATACCACTTGTGGTACTAATGCCACATAATTCAAGCAGGGACTTAGTTACAATGATAGAATTAGAAAATCTTTTTTTTGCGTGTGAATCGCTTTCGTATGAATTTAATTTCATATAACGGGAATAAATAGCTTCTATAAAAAAACCATTAATCTGTATGGGGTCTCCATACTCTTTTATTTGTGAAAAATCATGAATAAATAAGAGTTCTTGCGAATTTTTCCAAAAAGCATAAGTGTGGCCATCGTGTAAAAGGGCGGAAATGCTGGAAATTTTTTGCCATACTTCAAGAACAGTAGGCTCATCTGAAAGGTTTTCGAGCTCCATATTTAATTTATCTTCAATTGCTTTTTGTATGGATGCTTTTTTTTCAAGCCACAATGGGTGCCGGCTTTTTATTTTAGCAACAAAAAATAGTATATCTTCTGAGGCTTCTTTTTTTGAAAGATTAGACTCCAGCGGTAAGGATTCCTCTATTGTTTTAGTACTTCCCCGGTACGGATCAAAAAAAGATGAATAGATACTAAAAATAGCGAAACCCAAAATGAGTACAACCACTAAAATAGAAACAGATGTATATAACATTTTTTGAGAGCTTTTTTTTGTAATAGCAGGTTTCATTGTGAGTACAAGTATACACTACAAAGTGTTTTTTGGAAGAGGAGGGCGCGGGAGGAGAAACTTTTTTTTCAAAAAAAGGTTTCGCCTCTCGCAAGATTCATTGTTCTTTGGCTTTTATAGTTAATAATAAACTTCCCAATACTTTCATTTACACATTCTATCTTCTATAATTAAAGAGTGATAAACAAAATATATTTCACGCAGGGCGGCGCCTTTTAATGAAAAAAATATCGAGATATTCCCAAATAACCGGTCTTATAAATGAATTTGAAGGAAAACTTTTGTGGCGTATCTTTATTGGTTTTTCGAGTTTATTTGCTTTTAATTTTGCAAGCGCCCTCGTCCTAATGATCGCTTTTGATGTAAGAGAGCCCTTGTTCTATCTGGCTTTGAGCCTTCGCCTAGTAGGTTTTAGTTTAAATCTGGGCCTTTTTTTGTACGCTTTTTTTCATAGAAGCTCTTTTTCCTGGCTCCGTTCTGCAGGTATTTTGCTGACTATTTCTAATTTCATTCTAAGTCTCATTACGGTTTGGATGACGGTAAAAAATATTTCTATTTCGGCATTGAATTCAATTCCCCTCGTTATTTATATACTCATACTTGGTCTTTTTTTGCACAATGTCTGGGTTTCCATCGGTTTTTCTGTTCTCCTTATGGCCATTCATATTATACCTCATGTATTTTTTTCTCATATCTTTTTTGACTCTTCTTTGCCTGTCGTTTCAGATTCTCTTATGGTTTTAATAATAACTATAATTTTGGCAATTTTTTTAATTGTGATAGTCATTGTTCAGATTGTTCAATCTCTTGTGTATAAAAACCTTAAAAGTCAGGAAAATTATTTTAAAGGGCTCGCTTTCCGTGACCAGGACACTGGCTTGCCAAATTTTCGTGAACTTCAAAGGAAATTAGCAGGCAATCTCGAGTTATTGAACGGTGAGGAAAACATCTTTGTTCTTGCGGGTTTTAGAATTCTCAAACTTGAGGAACTAGGCGAACGTTTGGGGTATGATACAGCTGCTGCATGGATAGAGCGTTTTTCTGAAGCTCTGGAAGTTGCAGTAATGGAGATGATTCAAACAAAAGAGTTGTTTCTTTCCGAACAGCCTTCTGTCGTGTATCGACTCGAAACAGGTATTTTTGCCTTCACCTGTGTAATAGATTCACACGTGCAAGAATCAAGCGATTTTCTTTCGCAGGAGTTTACTCGCTTAATTTCAGACATACTCACTAAACTGCATAGTGATGC
>DATFIA010000012.1:0-17050 GCA_035270545.1 Treponemataceae bacterium | reverse complement strand
CTTTTTAATAGTATACACTCTTTTTTTTATATAGCCTCATTAAAGTAAAATAAATTATGTACAGTTTCCATGAGTCCTTAAAACTAGGGCGTGCCTCGTCTGCTTGATCTCAAGGACTGATGTCCTTGAGATCAAGCAGGCCGGTCGGGCTTTCCATTGCAATAATGAAACCCGCTAACGCGAGTTTCATTGATTTTCATTTCAATCCCTCACGCGAAGAAAAATTATAGGTAAAACGTTTCGAAGTTTTTTTATTGCACTTTGCTAGTAAATACAAGATAGTATGAGATAGCAAATATTAAACATTTTTTTAGGAGGGCAATATGAGTATTGAATGGGTTTCTCATAAAGGGAAAAAAATTTTGGTAATAGATTATAGTGGTTTAGAAATAGCAGACCAATTAGAACAAATCAAAGAAGCCGTAAACATTCTTGTAAAATCTGGAAATAAAGATAATCTTTCATTAACAGATGTTAGTAAAACAAATCTTACACAAGAATTTGCAGAAATGGCTAAAATAATGGGTAAACAATCTGCGTTAGTAACAAAGAAAGCTGCTATTGTTGGCGTAACTGGAATACGAAAAATTATACTCAATACAGTAAATTCTATCTCTGGAAACTCGAGAAAACCCTTTGACACAGTTGAAGAAGCAAAAGATTGGCTTGTAGAATAAATTTAATTTTAAGTTTTATTTATTATTCTTAATAGTATTGAACATTTTGTTTGAACATCAGGATTATATTATGTCCTGATGCATCCTCCGTGTTTTGTTTCATTTTTGATCTTTTCTCCTGACTACTCTTCATTTTTTTGAAAATTATTCCGACACTTTATACTATATATGACGTTTAATTCGAGGTAGTTTTTTGAAAGTTGCATTGTTACATTCACCAGAAAATACAGAAATTGCTCATTCTTTGGGAAAAATAATTACAGATAATAATTGTAAGGTAACTTATTTTGACTCAGGAGAAGTTTGGAAAAAAGAATCTTATGTGAATCCTCTTCTCATTTTAGAAAATGCCTCACATCTTTTATACGTGTCAAGTTCCGATATAAATGATTTTCAAACATTTCTTTTTTTTGCAGGTTTTGCGCTTGGAAAAGATATTCGCCTTATTGTAATAGAAGCAGAACATACTTTTAAATTTCCAGAAAATACTCGCCATTTGGGTGTATTTTTAGAACTTGAATCTTTTGAAGATTTTTTTACTGCAGAAATTTCTCGATATCATGAACAAGATAAAAAAAATCAGGCACGAGCAATTTTACTTGAACGAGGTATTTCTTGTTTTGATGAGAATTTTATTTTGATTGTAAGTTCTGGAGATGCCGAATCTGTTTCGTTGTTTTTGGAAGCTGGTTTTAGTCCGTCTTTAACCGATTCTAGAGGTACACCTCTTTTATCTTTGGCCGTTAGGGCCCAATTTCCATCTGTTGTATCTCTTTTACTTAAAGCTGGTGCCGATGTAAATAGACTTAGTCTAGATCGTGGGTATTCACCTTTAATGGATGCGGTTCAAAAGGGAGATGTTGCTATCGCCAAAATTTTACTCGATCATGGTGCGGATGGAAATCTTAAAAGTAAAGATAGCCAAACTGCCCTCATTATTGCTGCAGGAAGGGGCGATATAGCCCTGTGTGATCTTTTGGTTTCTAAAGGATCTGATCCGTCAATTAAAGACAGCTTAGGTATGTCTGCAATGAGTTATGCGACTTTGTTTAAGAACGAAAAGCTTCTCTCACTTTTCAATATGTCCTCTACATGATATAGTTAGCTTATGAGTTTGATAGTATTTACCGGTGGCGGAACCGGTGGGCATATATTTCCAGGATTAGCCATAATTGACGAGTTAATTGCAACAAAAAATGTAGATATCTTATGGATTGGATCTTCTAAAGGTGTCGATAGAGACATAATTACCTCTCATGGTACTGAATTTATTGGTATTCCATCGGGAAAATTACGAAGATATTTTAGTTTTCATAATTTTGTAGATGTGTTTAGAATTTTCTTTGGTTTTATATCTTCCTTAGTAATTCTCTCTTTTAATCGACCAATTCTCGTTTTTTCAAAGGGTGGTTTTGTAAGTGTTCCTCCCTGTTTAGCTGCAAAGATTTTAAGGATTCCCGTAATTACACATGAATGCGATTATTCTCCTGGTTTAGCAACAAAGATAAATGCACGTTCTGCATTAAAGATCTTAGTTTCGTGTGAAGAAACTCTTCAGTATTTTTCACCATCTATGCGTAATAAAGTTTTAGTTACCGGTAATCCTGTTCGCACACGGTTTTATGATGCCGATGCATTAGCTGGAAGGGCATTTATTGGTTTGCAAGATACAGAGCTTCCTATTTTGCTCGTTTTGGGTGGAAGTCTTGGTGCTCATCAGGTTAATGAAATTATTTTAGATTGTCTTGATACACTTTGTGCCTCTTTTTTTGTTGTACATCAAACTGGACCAAAAAATGCAGATTTATATCCAATGCCAGAAAAAGAACTCACAAAAAGTCGTTATATCCGATATCCCTTTATTCGAGATGAAATGGCAGATGTTCTTGCCGCTTCTTCTCTTGTTATTGCAAGATCAGGTGCAAATACGGTATGGGAATGTGCTGCTGCTGGTAAGCCAATGATTTTAATTCCTTTAGAGAAAGGTAATTCACGTGGAGACCAAGTAGAAAATGCACGGTTTTTTGTTTCAAGAGGGGCCGCTCTTATGCTGAGCGGAGAAAATGCTAATTCTCAGTGTCTTATAGAAACGTTACATAAATTGAACGAAAAACCGCAAGTATTAAAAGATATGGCAGCAAATGCTGCGGCTCTTGGTATGACTCGCCCTGCTAAAATTATTGCAGATATTCTAGCTTCATATGTTGATGGTTCTCAATGATTGTTTTTGCTCCTTTTGATATTGTTTGTCTTTTAATAATTATTCTCCTTATAGTTCGTGTTTCTATAGTTGGGTTTATTGTTGAATTTTTTTCTCGTGCTGCCGTTGTTATTGGTATTATGGGCTCTGTTCTTTTTTTTAGAAAATTTGAACCGTTTATTATACAGTTTACCGGAGTTACAGTTTTAACTGGTCCTATTTCGTTTTTACTTATATTTATTGGTTTGTATCTTGTAATAAAAATAATTCAACAACTTATTGGTTCTGCTTTTCAAGGTGAAACAATGAATAATCTTGATAGAGCCATGGGTTTTTTTCTCGGGTTTGCAGAAGGTGGTTTAATTGTTATGGTTCTTATTGCCGTTTTACAGATGCAACCATGGTTTGATCCCTCATTCCTTTTTTTAAATAGTTTGTTTTATCGTTTACTGTCACCATTATTAAAAGATGGTAGTTCAATTGTAACTGGGTTTATTCCTCGTATATAATAATCATTCAAGGGAGGTTTACGAATGTTTGAAAATTTAATCGCTCAACCTGCGAGTACTCTCCTTGAAGAAGATATCTCTGCTTTACGGCTTCCTCCATCAATTTTGTTTTCTGGTAACTCAGCCTCAGGAAAGCTCACTGCGGCCCTAGAGTTAGGGCGAATACTATCTTGCCACGAGAAAACAGCGTTGTGGACCTGTTCTTGTACTCCCTGTCAACGTCATAAAGAATTAATACATCCCGATCTATTAATTATAGGACCCAGAGATTGCGCATTAGAAATAAGAGCAGCTTCTGCAGCTTTTTTAAGAAGTAGATCAATTGCTTCGAGATTTCTTTTTATTCGCTCTGTGCGCAAACTAATCCTCCGTTTTAATCCGGCCTTACAAGATTCCGATGATTCTAAATTTGCGCGCGCTATTGCTATTCTTCAAGATCTCGATGAAAAACTCGAAGAACTTTCTCCTTCAAGGCCCCTACCAGAAGAATCAAAAGTCCTTGAAAAACTTGTTTTATCCATTGTCGACTCAGCTGGTAAATTAGAAGATGATTTTCTTCCAGATGCAATTCCGGTTTCACAGGTTAGAAATGCGTCTGTATGGGCACGTCTTTCTCCCTCTGGGAACCGAAAGGTTTTAATAGTCGAAAATGCTGACAGAATGCAAGATTCTGCTCGAAATGCCTTTCTTAAAGTTCTCGAAGAGCCACCGACAAATACGGTATTTATTTTGCTCACATCACGTCGTGGTGCAATTATGCCAACAATTTTATCGAGGGTGCGCACCTACGCCTTTATAGATAGACCTTTGGTTTCTCAACATGAGGTAATTACCCGAGTTTTTCACGATGTCCCCCAAAACTCTGATGATTTACACGCATATTTTAATAGATTTTTACCTGTTTCACCCGAAATTATTGCTGCTTCAAGCCGTAACTTACTTGAAAGCATTCTCCTCGATGCAATGGATGATGGAAGAAGGCCTTTAGCAGGATTGCGAGAAGTATTAGATGCTTCACAGATTTTTTATTCAAGTTCTGAAAGAATGACAGCAGGCTCAATTATCGTTTCTCTTAATAAATGTAAACCTCGTGTTATTTGGAATATTTTTTTAGGCCGTATAGCACGTTTTATGAGAGATGCGTTACGAACTAATTCTATAGACGCCAGAGAAACTGAAGTCTACTCACGTTGGACTAATCTTATTCGGGAAGCGTTAGATTCTGTTGTTGTATATAACCTTTCGCCTCAAGCAGCCCTCGAGATTTTAAGTCAAAACATGAAGGATGCCTTATGAGAGAATTCATCCGGCGCGCTCTACAAAAAACAGCGAGGATGAACACAGAGCAAATGCAAAGTTTGCTTTCCCTTATTACTGAAGAATATGAACTCCTTGATGCCGTTCTCGATTCTATTTCTACCGGTGTCGTTGTTTGTGATACCTTTCATATTATGGTTCAAAATAATAAAGCTGCTTCTCGTATACTTCCAATGGAGTCCTACGATGCCCAGGATCGGCCAGTATGGACAAACAT
Source organism: Treponemataceae bacterium (assembly GCA_035270545.1). GTDB lineage: Bacteria > Spirochaetota > Spirochaetia > Treponematales > Treponemataceae > Teretinema. Next base: position 12,130 of record DATFIA010000012.1, on the reverse strand, counting down.
ACGCGACCCAGATATTGCAGAATTTGTGCACAAAACAATTGAAAGTCAAGATACTGTAATTTCCAAAGAATTTTTACTAGAAGACCTGTCTTTTTCTCGCTATATCAGCATCAGTGTTTTACCCCTTGTGAGAAGCAAACGGGTTCGAGGAACGGTTATTACCATTGAAGATATTACAGAAAAAAGAAATGAAGAAATGCGACATAGAAGACTTGAAAGTCTTGCAAGTTTGACTAATTTAGCCGCATCCGTTGCCCATGAAATAAAAAACCCTCTTGGTTCCATCAGTATTTATGTGCAACTTATAAGAAAAAATCTTCAGTTAAGTGATAAAGAAGTATCCCCAGAAAATATCAAATATCTAGATATAGTTGATGAAGAAATTGAGCGCCTTAACAAAATTGTTGTGGACTTTCTTTTTGCTGTTCGTCCATTAAAATTTGAATTTGTATCTTTAGATTTTAATGCAATGATTCGTTCTCTTGGAGCATTTTTTACCGAGGAACTTAATCAAGCAGGTATTTCATTACGCCTTGACTTATCAGAAGATCTTCCATTTATTAAAGGCGATGAGCGATTTTTGCGTCAAATGATGATCAATCTCGTAAAAAATGCTATGGCTGCTATGATCTCTGGTGGAATCATAGAGATAAAGACATGGCTTATGGATGATTTTGTTAATCTTTCGATAGAAGATACAGGATCAGGAATACCGGAAGATGAATTACACAAGATTTTTGAGCCTTATTTTACTACGAAAGTTGACGGCACAGGCCTCGGTTTAACAATGACGTATAAGGTTGTTAAAGAGCATGGTGGAGATATTCGGGTCCAATCAGAAAAAAACAAAGGTACCTGTTTTACTATTTCTTTACCTGTATTGCGGCGTGCACAAAAGATGCTTGAGTACGAGGAGTATAAAAAAACATGAAATTTACCATTCTTGTTATAGATGATGAAAAAAATATTAGGACAGGCCTTGCCACTGCCCTTGAATTAGATGGCTATGAAGTTTTGATGGCAAGTAATGGAACAGAAGGTCTTGATATGGCCCTTCACAACGATGTGGATCTCGTTATTACAGACCTTCGAATGCCTGGAGTGAGCGGCGAAGACGTACTGCGTCGTGTTACCTCAGAAACCCCAGGAGTTCCCGTAATAGTATTAACTGGCCATGGAACAGTTGAAAATGCTGTAGATGCTATGCGATCTGGAGCCTACGATTTTTTAACAAAACCTCTTAATCTTGATCGTCTTTCCTTATTGGTAAAACGCGCCTTGCAAAATCGTGAACTAGTATTGCAACACCGTGAATTAGAACGAGAAATAGAAAATAAAAAATCGTTTGAACATATTATTGGGAAAAGTCCTGCAATGCTAAAAGTTTTTGATGTGCTAAAACGAGTTGCACCTACGAAAGCTTCTGTTCTTATAACCGGGGAAAGTGGTGTAGGTAAAGAACTTATAGCAAATGCCTTACATAATTTATCTCCCAGAGCTAATAAACCCTATATAAAAGTGCATTGTGCAGCTCTTGCAGAAACCCTACTCGAAAGTGAATTATTTGGTCACGAAAAGGGTTCTTTTACCGGTGCTATATCACGAAAACGAGGTCGTTTTGAATTAGCTCATTCTGGAACTATCTTTTTAGATGAAATTGGAGAAATAGATCAGACTGTGCAAGTTAAAATTCTTCGGGTTTTACAGGAAAAGAAATTTGAGAGGGTAGGTGGCGAAGAAACACTTGAGGTTGATGTGCGTATTGTTACTGCAACAAATAGAGATCTTGAAAAGGAAATTGCAGAAGGGCGGTTCCGGGAAGATTTATACTACCGTCTCAATGTTGTTACAATTCACGTTCCCTCTCTTCGAGAAAGAAAAGATGATTTACCTCTAATGATAACTTCGTTTATAAAAGAGTTTTCTGAAGAAAATGGAAAAAAAATTGAAGGGATTGATGCAAAAGCACGCTCAGCCTTGTATGCCTACGACTGGCCGGGAAATGTAAGACAATTGCGAAACTGTTTAGAGAGTGCTGTTGTCATGAGTTCTGGAGCTATAATCACTATAGATGATTTACCTCCTTCTGTAATAACGGGTACCGAAATACCTTCTCTCCACATTCCTTTAGGAGTAACAATGGCAGAAGCAGAAAAACAGGTAATTTTGCAAACATTAAATACCCAAAATGGTAATAAAACTAAAACTGCGGAAGTATTAGGAATAGGGCGGAAAACACTTCATCGTAAGCTCGATGAATATGGCGTCTCTGCAGAGATCGATTTACAAGAAGATTAAGCGATTAGTTATGACACTTTCCCTGTTTCAAACCATCGAGCAATTTTTCTCCATGCCTGTGTAACTTGAACAGATATTTCATTAGCTTTTTTAAGCATTTCTGGAGAATCAGCATTTTTATCTGGATGATATGTCATTAATAGGCGCTTCCATGCATTTTTACATTCTTCTTTGCTTGCACCAGGCAATATGCGTAATGTTTTGAAGTCCTCAAGAAGCTCAGGTGGTACTACAATTTTTGGAGAATGTGTTGCGGTATGAGGGGAAATTCTTTCTTTTTGGTTTCCAGCACTGCGATAACGGCCTTTACTTGGCTCCCATGTATCAAAGGGATCTTCATCGGAATTGAGCCTATCTCTCAGTATATTACCTAATCTATCATAATAATCCTGTGACATTAATTCTCCTAAAGGTACTATACTGCCAAAAAAAGGAAAATGGCAAGCAATCTCACTTGCAAAGTCTGTTAGATTTGAATAGACTTAGTTACTAAGCATTGACATGGAGAGATCTACAATGAAAATTAAAAAAAAGCTTTTTGGTGTTCTGTCATCAGGGCAAAAAGTTTCGATTTATACAATCTCGAACGGGAAAATGTCTTTTTCTGTAACGAATTTCGGTTGTATTATTACCAGTATTAATCTTCCTTCAGAAAATGGAACTTTTGACGATATCGTTTTAGGTTACTCCAGTCTTGAAGGATATTTGACAAATGGCCCATACTTTGGCTGTCTTGCTGGACGTTTTGCAAATCGTATTTCGAATGCATCCTTTAATCTTACGGGAAAAACATGGAATCTTACTAAAAATGATTCCAATAACTGTCTTCATGGCGGTAAGCTTGGATATCACAAAATGGTGTGGAAGGCTCGACCCTTTAGTAATAGTCAAGAATCTGGTGTAGTTTTTACACGCAAAAGTCCTGCTGGTGAGCAAGGATTCCCAGGAAAACTTGATCTTTCTGTTATTTATAGTCTTTCGGTGAATAACGATATCTCCCTGAGATATTCTGCAAAAACCGATGCTCCAACTCCTATTAATTTAACAAACCATAGTTATTTCAATCTCTGTGGTAACGATTCTGGTTCAGTGTTGGATCATCAGGTACAACTTTTTGCAGACCGTTATGTTCCGGTAAATGAGCAAGCTATTCCATCTGGTGAAATCTTAGATGTTGTGGGAACTCCATTTGATTTTAGAAGTCCAAAAGCAATAGGAAAAGATATTTCGAGCGTTCCCGGTGGTTATGATCATAACTGGGAAATAAACCGCAGTGGAGATGAATTGAATGTGGTTGCAGGGGTCTATGAGCCAGTAACTGGGAGAACTTTAACTGTGTATTCAACACAGCCAGGTGTTCAGTTTTATACTGGTAATTTTTTGCAAAACGAAAAAGGTAAATTGGGAAGTCTGTATAATACACATGCAGGCTTTTGTCTTGAAACCCAACATTTTCCAGATTCTCCCAATAGGCCGGAGTTTCCGTCCTGTATTTTGTTGCCCGGAGATACGTACAGACAAAACACAGTGTGGCATTTTGATTTTGAGAAATAATTAAACAATTTTTACTTTTTAAGAGGTGAGTATGGACGTTCAGTTACAGGAACTCGTGGATAAGATCAAAAAAGATGGTGTAGAAACTGCAGAAGCCAAGGCTGCTGAAATAGTCAAGGAAGCAGAAAATAAAGCTGCTGCAATTGTAAAAGCAGCTCGAAGTGAAGCTGAGACAATTATTAAAAATGGTCTTTCAGAAGCTGAAAGATCTGAAAAAGCTGCTGTTTCTGCAATTTCACAAGCAGGACGTAATGTTCTTATTTCCTTTCGTGATGCAGTTATCGCTGAATTAAACGCTCTTGTTTTATCTGAAACTACACAAGCATTTAATTCTGCAGTTCTTTCTGAATTGGTTCCGTCTGCTGTAAAGGCTTGGATTACTGCGAATGACACTGACGATATAGCCGTTTTCCTTTCCCCTGCCGATGTTAAAAAACTTGAATCTACTTTTATTGGTGCTCTAAAAGCTGAAATTGCTAAAGGCTTGGAAGTCAAAAGTGATTCCTCTTTAACAAATGGATTTCGTATTGGAACAAAAGATGGTGCCTCCTATTACGATTTTTCTGCCCAGGCTGTTGCAGACCTCTTTTCTGCATACCTTAATCCTCGCGTAGCAGAAATATTAAAATCTGCTGCAAAGGAGCTGTAAGGAAGTGAGCAGTTATTATTACCTGATGGCACAGCTTCCTGGAATTCTTCCACACGCCCCGCTTTCCATCTCGTATGAAACATTTACGGAAACTGCAACCCGATTTCTTACTGCCAAAGATGCTAAAATTCTCTCCCTTCTTTCCCTAGAACCTCCGCGAAATACTCAAACTACAGGATCTTCATTAGTAGATTCTTGGTTTGTTTTTGAGCGTTCGCTTCGGCTTGTGTTAGAGCGCATTCGCTCAGCCAAATTTAAGAGGGAATATCAGTGGTCTGCGAAAGAAGAAGAATCGTTGCTTTATTTTCCAGATATTCAACAGATAGGAAAAACAGCTTCCTCTTTTGAAAGTCCGCTGGAGGCTGAGCGCTATATTAATCAAGCTCGATTTGCTTGTTTAGATCGTTTACGCAGTAATCATTTTTTTGATTCTGATGCAGTTTTTGCATACGGGCTTATGTTGCTCCTTCATGAACGCAGTGATAAATTTACTGCCGAAGCTGGCCTTGCATCATATACAACCATATATAACCACATTCTTGGAGATAACGAATGACGGATACAAAAGGCAAAGTAGTCGCCGTCAACGGCAACATGATAAATGTTAAATTTGAAGGAATTGTTGCCCTGAATGAAGTAGGCTACGTACATGTTGGAGATAAAAAACTAAAAAGCGAAATTATCCGAATACGGGGTGATGTTGCACAGTTACAGGTTTTCGAAATTACAAAGGGAATTGAAGTAGGCGCTGCGGTAGAATTTACCGGAGATCTTCTTGTTGTAGAACTCGGGCCCGGACTTCTGGGTAAAGTATACGATGGTCTTCAAAACCCACTTCCAGATCTTGCAAAACAAGCGGGATATTTCTTGGAAAGAGGAATCTATCTTGATCCTCTTCCCGATAGTGCGCGTTGGGATTTTACACCGGTTGCTAAGGTTGGAGATACTGTGTACAGGGCCGATTCCCTAGGTACAGTTCCCGAAGGAACCTTTGTTCATAGAATAATGGTGCCTTTTGGAATGTATGGAAAGTATACCGTTAAATCGATAAAACCTGCCGGCAACTATGCATTAAGTGACACGATGGCAGAACTTGTTGATGAAAAAGGTACTATCATACCAGTTACGATGAGTTTTAATTGGCCCGTTAAACGTGCCATTGATTGTTATTCAGAAAGGCTTAAACCTACCGAAGCGCTCACAACTAAAATACGAACTATCGACACCTTTTTCCCTGTTGCAAAAGGTGGAACCTATTGTATTCCCGGACCTTTTGGAGCTGGAAAGACAGTATTACAGCATTCAACAAGTAGAAATGCTGAAGTTGACGTTGTAATTATTGCAGCTTGTGGAGAGCGCGCAGGTGAAGTTGTAGAAACTCTCAAAGAATTTCCTGAACTAACAGATCCACGAACTGGACGCTCTCTTATGGAACGCACAATCATTATCTGTAACACTTCATCTATGCCAGTAGCTGCTCGTGAAGCATCGGTTTATACCGGAGTTACACTCGCTGAATACTATCGTCAGATGGGTTTAGACGTGCTTCTTCTTGCAGATTCTACCAGCCGCTGGGCTCAAGCATTGCGTGAAATGTCCGGTCGCCTCGAAGAAATTCCTGGAGAAGAAGCATTTCCAGCGTATCTTGAGTCTTATATAGCAGCTTTTTATGAAAGAGCTGGAATAGTAAGGTTAAAAGATGGTTCTACAGGTTCCGTAACTATTGGTGGAACTGTATCTCCCGCTGGTGGTAACTTTGAAGAACCGGTAACTCAAGCAACTCTTAAAGTTGTTGGAGCCTTCCATGGTCTTTCAAGAGAGCGCTCCGATGCACGAAAATATCCAGCTATTCATCCGTTAGATTCTTGGTCAAAGTATCCCAGTGTTATGGATAAAACTGCTGTACAGTATGCTCGCAGTATTTTACTTCGTGGTACTGAAGTTGAACAAATGATGAAGGTTGTTGGTGAAGAAGGAACGAGTCTAGATGACTTTGTTATATACCTCAAGGGAGATTTCCTCGATGCGGTATATTTACAGCAGAACTCTTTCGATCCAGTTGATGCATCTGTTTCCAATGAACGACAAAAATATATCTTCCTTTTAATCCTGGAAATACTAGGATCTAGTTTTAGCTTTGCAAATAAAGATGATGCACGTTCATGGTTTAATAAAGCACGTCTTTTATTTATTGATTACAATTCGGAAGAGTGGAAATCAGCTGAGTTTAACAAAATTGAAGCAGAGGTTCGCGGCTCCATACAGGAGAAGTCCATTGGACTTGACGTTGAAGCAGAAAAACTAATCGACCTGGTAAAAAAACAGGCCGGGGATCTGGAGTAGGCCATGAAAAAGGTATACAGCAAAATTGAATCAATAACCGGATCGGTTATTACAGTTAAGGCAGACGGAGTTAAATACGGCGAGCTTGCCGAGATTGAAACAATCTATGGCACTTCTCTTGCTGAAGTTAACAAACTCAATGGCGATTTAGTTTCTCTGCAAGTTTTTGCAGGTGGTCGTGGTGTTTCAACTGGTGATCAAATTCGCTTTCTTGGTAATGAAATGCGAGTTAGTTTTTCAGATAATTTGATGGGACGTATTTTTAATGGTTCTGGAGAACCAAGAGACAATGGTCCCTCTCTTAAGGATAATTTGGTTCCCATTGGAGGACCCTCAGTTAATCCGTCAAAAAGAATAATTGCTAAACGCATGATCCGTACCGGTATCCCAATGATTGATATGTTCAATACGCTGGTAGTTTCACAAAAGCTGCCTATTTTTTCAATCTCTGGTGAACCATATAATGAGCTCCTCGCCCGTATTGCTATGCAGGCTGAAGTAGATGTTATTGTACTCGGTGGTATGGGTCTTAAATACGACGACTACCTCGATTTCAAGGACACTCTTGAAAATGCCGGTGCTATGAGTAGAACTGCTATGTTTGTACATACAGCTGCAGATCCGACTGTTGAATGTCTTATGATTCCAGATATGTGTCTTGCAGTTGCTGAACAGTTTGCTCTTCAGGGAAAAGACGTTCTTGTATTGCTGTCTGACATGACTAACTTTGCAGATGCAATGAAAGAAATTGCAATTGTTCAGGAGCAGGTTCCATCGAATCGTGGATATCCTGGAGACTTGTATAGCCAACTCGCATCACGTTATGAAAAAGCGGTAGACTTCGATGACGCTGGTTCTGTTACAATTCTAGCAGTTACAACAATGCCAGGAGATGACGTTACACATCCTGTTCCAGATAATACAGGGTATATTACAGAAGGCCAGTTCTACCTTAAAAATGGTCGTATTGAACCTTTTGGAAGTCTCTCACGTCTTAAACAGAACGTTAACGGTAAAACCCGTAATGATCACAGAGCCTTAATGGATAATATGATTAAACTGTATTCATCATACAAAGATACTCTTGAAAAAAAATCCATGGGATTTATGATGTCCGAATGGGACAACAAACTTCTTAAATATGGACATCTTTTTGAAAATCAAATGATGGATTTGGCGGTAAATATTCCGTTAGAAGGTGCTCTTGATGCAGGATGGAAAATCTTTGCACAATGTTTCAATCCAGAAGAAACCGGAATAAAGTCAGAACTGATTAATCAGTACTGGCCAAAATAAAGGGAAGTAGTCAATGGCAATAAAGCTGACGAAGAACGAGCTAAAAGATCAAAAGGAAAGTCTAAAAATGTATAGACGTTACCTTCCTACTCTTCAGCTCAAGAAACAGCAGCTTCAGACTGAAATACGCACTATTGAGTTGCGGGCAAAAGAAGTACGTTCTCGCCGAGATCGTCTGAATGCTGAGTTTAAGGAATGGATAGCAGTATTTGGTGAGTCTTCTGCCTTTGCTCCCGACACTGTTCAGATACGAGATATTCGCACTTCTACCGGTAATATTGCCGGTGTGTCTATCCCTATATTTGATGGTGCCGATTTTGAACGTTTAGCCTATGATCTGTATGCTACGCCCTTATGGGTTGATACAGCTTCTGATCGTTTGGAAACAGTTCTTAGTCTCGATCTTGAAGCGAAGATTCTTGATGAACAGGTACGACTTCTCCATATAGAATTACGAACAACAACTCAAAGGGTTAATTTGTTTGAAAAGGTAAAAATTCCGGAGACACGAGCTAATATCAAGAAAATTACGGTATATCTCGGAGATCAGCAGGTTGCTGCAGTCGTTCGGGGTAAAATATCTAAAAAGAATCTTGAAAAAGCGGAGGAGGCCACACAATGATCGTTACGATGAAAAAAATTACCCTCGTTGTACTCGACCGCGAACGCGAACAAGCTCTTACGCAACTGCGTAAAACAGGTGTTTTGCATATTGAGAAAGCAGAGGCTACTAGTCAAAGTTGTTCAGATTTACAGGCTCAAATTAATCGTCTTGATCAGGCTTATAGTCTTCTCTCTGAAGTAAAAGTCGATAAAAAACAGGTTGTAACTTCTAACCTTCTTTCCAAAGAGGAATCAGAAGCGGTTATTAATCGAATTTTTGCTATTCAAGATGAATATCGAGAAGCGCGAGAATCTATCTCCACCCTTCAATATGAACTTGATCGATTATCCCCATGGGGAGACTTAGATCCCTCTGATTTTCAGTTTCTTGCAGATAAAGGCTTATATTTATTTCCTTTTGAAATGACTGTTTCAGATTTTAATTTATTATCTGATACCGTTACACGCATTATACTGTATCGAGACTCAAAAATTGTTCGCTGTGTTTTGGTTCAATCAAACGATCTTCTTCATGAATCTGTTTCAGAGGCTGCCTTCGAATTAGAAATGCCCTATACCTCAACAAAGATTATGAGAGAAGAATTGAAAAAAGCTCAAGAACTTTTACCTGTTCTCGATGCCAAAATGCGTGAAGAAGTTCAGTATGTTTCTTCATTGGAAAACTTAAAAATGATTTTGAGTGCAGAACTGGATTTCGAAACAGTTAGGCAGAGTATGCCCCTTATTGAAATAGGAAATACAGATAATAACTCTCAAACATCATTAGCTTGGTTATCTGGATTTGTACCAATTGATCAGGAAAATAAAATACGCGAAGCATCTCAAAAACATGGTTGGGCTTTTCTTTCTTCTGAACCTATTGAAGAAGATAATGTTCCAACACAGATCAAGAACAATAGATTCGTTAATTTAATTTCTCCTCTATTGGAATTCCTTGGTACTGTACCGGGGTATAGAGAACTTGATATTTCTCTTTGGTTCTTGTTGTTTTTTGGTATATTCTTTGCAATGATTTTTGGCGATGCGGGTTATGGAACCTTGTTGGTTTTGGCTTCTCTTGGTGCTGTCTTTTCAGCCATCAAGAAAGGTAAGACACCAAATACTGGTTTGTATATGTTCGTATATTTAGGACTCATGACTGTTGTCTGGGGAACTGTTACCTGTACTTGGTTTAGTTTACCGGTTTCTACGTTACCTAGATTTTTGCAAAACATTGCTATTCCGGCTTTTTCAAATGCGAATCCTGATTCTGCTACTAATATTAAGGTTTTTTGTTTTACTCTCGGTTTAATCCAAATTTCACTTGCTCATTTAATCGGATTTATACGAAATATAAAGACAGCTAAATTGTTGGGTGAACTTGGTGCCTTAATGATGACTCTTGGTATGTATTTTGTTGTACTCAACCTTGTGGTTGATGCAGAAAAATATCCTCTTACGAATGTTGTTTTGGGACTTATTGCTGTGGGTTTTGTGCTTAACTTTGTCTTCATTAATTTCGATGGAAGCATAGGAGGCGGTATTTTAGAAAGCCTAAAAAATATTATTACCATGTTACTCGGCGTTGTAAACATGTTTGGTGATATTATGAGTTACATTAGATTGTGGGCTGTAGGACTTGCAGGTGCTGCTATCAGCTCTACTATTAATTCTATGGCTGGTCCTTTTTTAGGTGGATTTATTATTTTCGCAGCTATATTAATTCTCTTTTTTGGGCATGGCTTGAATTTAGTAATGAACGCTTTGTCTGTAATAGTTCACGGTGTTCGTTTGAATACTCTAGAATTTTCTAACCATCTTGGTCTGACATGGTCAGGCTTCAAATATGAGCCGTTTACAGAAACGGTACAAAAATAGGAGTAAAACATGACTTTTGGTTTATTTGGTGCTGCTGCTGTTCTCGGTATTTCTGCTGTCGGATCTGCAATTGGTCTTTCTATTGCCGGACAGGCTACAATTGGTGCATGGAAGCGCTGTTATATGAATAACAAGCCAGCTCCCTTTATTTTGGTTGCCTTCGCAGGAGCTCCTCTTACACAGACAATCTATGGGTTTCTTTTAATGAATGCAATGCTTGCTTCAGAGAAAAGTGACTGGTTTCTTCTTGGTGTTGGCTTAATTTGCAGTTTAGGTATTGCAGCTTCAGCTATTGCTCAGGGAAGTGCAGGGGCCGCAGGCTCCGATTCTCTTGCAGAAACAGGAAAAGGATTTTCTCAGTATATTACAGTCGTTGGATTATGCGAAACTGTAGCGCTTTTTGTTATGGTTTTCGGTCTCATTTCGGTATAAGACTCTTAAGATTCACAATATTGCTATCCAGTTTTTCTGGGTAGCTTTTTTTTTACTTTCTATTTAAAACCATCTCTGTACAACCTCTTTTTTTGCCGATATAGTAGTAGTATGCAACAAATTATTACACCTAAAAAAATATCTATGGGTGGTACCAAAAATACTCGTATTCTTGAGATGGGGGGAGACGCCCCTGTTTCTATTCAAACGATGTGGAAATCACCCTTACCGGGCGCTGATCTTAGCAAAATAGTAAAATCCTTACATATGCTTGAGCAACTTGGCTGTGATATAGTCCGTTTTGCAGTTCCCGATATGCAAAGTGCGGATATTCTAGTAAAGCTTGCAGATCTTACACCTATGCCCTTGGTTGCAGATATTCATTTTGACTATCTTCTTGCCTTGCGCTGTATGGATGGCTCAGTCGCAAAAATTAGAATTAATCCTGGAAATATTGGATCTCGCGAGAAAGTTCACTCAGTTGTTGAGCGCGCTAAGGATACTAATACTGCAATACGAATAGGTGTTAATACAGGCTCTTTACCAAGAGATCTCGTAGATAAGGTTGAAAAAGCACGAATTTCTGGCATCGATACCGTACAGGCCCGAGCTTCTGCTCTTGTAGAAACTGCAATTCGAGAAGCAGCAGCATTCGACAGTTTTTCATTTTCAAATTTTGTTGTTTCCATGAAAGCTTCTTCAGTAGAAGAAACCGTGTTGTGTAATACTGAATTTGCCTCTCATTTTGAGATTCCTTTACATATAGGTGTGACAGAAGCAGGTCCACTTATTGGTGGTGTTGTAAAAAGTACCTTAGCTTTTAGTAAATTATTACCCTTGGGAATTGGCTCAACAGTTAGGGTGAGCCTCTCCGATTCAATGGAAAATGAAGTAATTGCCGCTAGAGAAATACTTGCAGAGACAGGTATTCGAACTGGAGGAGTTAGAATAGTTTCTTGCCCACGTTGTGGCAGAAATGGTTTTGATGTTCATGGTTTTGTTTCAAGGTGGCAAAACGAACTTTTTTCTCTTAAAAAAAATGTTACCATTGCTGTTATGGGCTGTGTTGTAAATGGA
>DATFIA010000011.1:0-8830 GCA_035270545.1 Treponemataceae bacterium | reverse complement strand
ATGCCAATACAGGCTATGATAAAAACAGATACTGATTGTAGAATTGCAACCCTTTCAAATGATATTTTTTCAGAAATTCACGCCAGAAATCCTGCTATACAGAAAAAAATGCTCGAAACAATGAATGCTCGCCTTTCAGATGTAATGTGGGTTGTCGAGCAAGTTGCTTTTCGTGCAATGGATGTTAGAATTGGTGAATATTTATTATCTAGGCCGTCCTTGGTAATTTATGCTACACACGAAGAAATCGCAGCCGAATTAGGAACTGCAAGAGAAGTCGTTAGCAGAATGCTCAAATATTTTGAAAAAAATGGATACATTGAACTATCTCGCGGAAAAATTAAAATTATAGACCTCTCTGCGTTTAAAAAATCCTTAATAAAAGAATAACAGACTTTTTACAAACTTATTCCTTGACAAGAAGAATATATGCCTTATACTGAAACTAGATTCATGAAACCAGTTTCATAAATCTAGTAGTAAGGTTTGAAGAAAACACTGGAGAAAAAATGGTGAAACAATTGCCGACTATCTACGATGTAGCAAAAAAAGCAGGGGTTAGTCCTTCTACTGTTTCTCGTGTATTAAATGAACCTTCACGTGTACAAATAGAAAAACGAAAACTTGTTATAGATGCCATTAATGAACTTAATTTTGTACCAAAGGCAGACGCAGTTGCTTTGGCCAGAAAACAATACAAAAAAATAGGTGTAATTGCGCCATTCTTTACTCAACCATCATTTATGCAGCGTTTAAGAGGAGTTTCTGCAGTGCTTTCTGGGCACCATTACGAATTGGTAGTGTATGCAATAGAAAGTACTAAGGAATTAGACGAGTACGTGGATATGCTTGCCTCTAGCAAGCGAGTCGATGGGCTAATCGTACTGTGTTTAAATATGAGCGATGCAAGCCTTATAACCTTAAAACTTTCTGGAATTCCCGTGTGTTTTGTAGAAGCCGATGTACCAGGCTTTGACTCTGTAGTTGTAGATAACTACAAAGGAGGTTGGCTTGCTGGAGAGTTTTTATGGAACAAAGGATATAGCAAACCAGGTTTTATAGGTGAGGCATCACAAAGGGATTTTGCTGTACCTGCCACAGATTTGCGGCTTGAAGGTTTCCGAAATTTTTTCAAAAAGCAATCAATAGAAGTTCAAACAGGAAATATCTGGCTTGGTGAATTTTCGGAAGAACAAGTTGAGATTGGAATTGAAAAAATAATTCTAAGAAATAACAGACCCGATTGTATTTTTACCTCGAGCGATATGATTGCAATTCGAGTCATGCGTCATGTCGCACGAAAAGGAATTGAAGTTTCCAAGGATCTTGGTCTTATCGGTTTTGATGATCTTGATATAGCAGAATATTTGAATCTTTCAACTATAAGTCAGAGTCTCGATGAGTCTGGTCGACTTGCAGCCGAAATGGTTCTAGACAGACTTCGAGAGCCTAAAAGAGAAGTGAGAAAAATCTTTGTACCTTTACGGGTTATAGAGCGGGATAATACGGAACAGAAGGTTCCGGAAAAATAAGGAGGCCTAAATGATAGGCATGAAAAAATTGGCGGCTATTGTGGTGATGGCTGTTATTGGTCTCTCGGCTGTGGTGGCTGGGGGAAAAACAGATCAAAAGGTTACCGAAAAAAGCACCGAGTCCAGCAAAACAATACGGATCTTCGGTGCATTTCGAGGTGAAGAAGCGGCTCGCTTTGATGAAATCGTTAAGATTTTCAATGCGAAAACAGGGTACAACGTGGTGTATGAAGGTAGCCCTGAATTTGAGACACAGATTCTTGTACAAGCCGAAGCTGGTACTCCACCGGATATCGCAGCATTGCCTCAACCAGGTATGATGAAGAACTTTGCTAACCGCGGGTTTATTAAACCACTTTCTTCAAATGTTGTCAGCAAAATTGATGCTAATTATGCAAAAGTATGGAAAGATTTAGGCTCAGATAAAGGAAAAGTATACGGAGTATTCCATCGTGTTAATGCAAAGAGCTTTGTTTGGTATCCAAAAAAGGCTTTTGAAGCAAAAGGATATAAAGTACCAACTACTTGGAAAGAACTTATGACCTTACAGGATAAAATTGCTGCAGAAGGAGTAACTCCTTGGTCTATTGGTTTTGAGTCTGGTGCAGCAACCGGTTGGGTTGGAACAGATTGGCTTGAAGACACAATGCTTAGGACAGCGGGTCCAGATATGTACGACAAGTGGGTAAATCATGAAATTCCTTTTAATGATCCTGTTGTTGTAAAAGCTCTTGAGTACGTTGGACAAGTAATGTTGAATCCAAAGAACGTGTATGGCGGACCAACCAATATTTTAACAACAAACTTTGGAGATTCTGTTAAACCTCTTTTTGATAATCCTCCAAAAGCATATTTGCACAGACAAGCTAACTTTATTACTGGTTTTATGCCAGAAGCAATTCAGGCTAACCTAGAAACAGAAGTTGGTGTGTTTGCTCTTCCTTCAATCGATCCAAAATGGGGCACTCCTGTACTCGGTGGTGGAGATCAGTTTGTAGCATTTAACGATCGTCCTGAAGTTCAGGAATTTATGGCTTTCTTAACAACTTGGGAAGCATGTGCACCTTGGGCAAAAGCCGGTGGAGCGTTGTTCCCTCATAAAACTCAAAAATTCGAAGATTATGGAAGTAATATCGAGCGAGAAATGGCAAAGATTCTTGTTAATGCAGAAGTATTCCGTTTTGATGCATCTGACTTGATGCCAGCAGAAGTTGGAGCAGGTTCTTTCTGGACCGGAATGGTTGACTACGTAGGAGGCCGAAAAGCAGACCAGGTTCTTTCAACTATTGAAAAGAGCTGGCCTAAGAACTAAGTAGTTTTTGAGCGTCTATGGCCGGAGTAAGATCTCCGGCCATTTTTCTGTCATTCAGAATAGTTTGCATGGAGGAATTCATGAAAGAGTCCCGTTTTGCCCCAGATGGATTATTAAAGGCAATTCTTTTTGTTCCGCTTACTCTCGTTTTGCTTGCCGGCGGTTTTTTGCTTCTTCGCGATGGTGGAATGAGCCAAATTCCTACAACTATATTTGCAATTTTGTGGGGAGCGGGTTCTGTAATACTTTTCTTTTATACATTAAACCTCGTAGCACAGTTGTTTTCTTCTAAAGTGTATAATGCAGTTGTTCCCTATATTTTTGTTGGCCCTGCAATGTTAATAATGGGCTGGTATTTATTTTTGCCAACTGTACGAAGTACATGGCTGAGTTTTTTAAATAAAAGTTCAAAGGCCTTCGCTGGACTAGAAAATTATGTGTATGTATTTACAGACTATACAATGCTTATAGCAATAAGAAATACATTTATTTGGTTGGTTTTTGGTACAATATTTAGTGTTTTATGCGGTTTAATTGTAGCTCTTTTAGCAGATCGCTCTCGCATGGAAAAGCTAGGTAAAACACTTGTGTTTTTGCCTATGGCTATTTCCCTTGTAGGTGCTGGTGTTATTTGGAAATTTGTGTATGCGTACAGACCTGCTGGAGCAGATCAGATTGGTCTATTAAACGCCATTATTACTTCGTTTGGAAGTGAACCAAAAAACTGGCTAGGAACTGCGCCCTCAAATAATGCTTTTTTAATTATGATTTTCGTATGGCTTCAGACTGGGTTTGCGCTTGTTGTGCTTTCTGCTGCATTAAAATCTGTTCCAACAGAAATGATTGAAGCGGGAAGAATAGATGGAGCCGGAGAATGGCGAATTCTTTTTGGCATTATTCTGCCATCTATAGCTGGAAGTTTAGTTACAGTTTCGACAACTATTCTTTTAGCAGCCCTGAAGAGTTTTGATATTGTTTTTTCTATGACGAATGGTTTGTACGGAACCGAAGTTTTAGCGAGTCAACAATACAAGCAGATGTTTAAATTTTTACATTATGGTAGGGGTTCCGCTATTGCGGTGCTGATTCTTCTCGCTGTAACTCCAGTAATTTGGTACAACCTGAAAGAATTCGGCAAAAGGGAGGTCTTTTAATGAAAACAAACATAGTTTCAAAGTTTTTTATAACTTTTATTCTTGTGCTCCTTTGCTTGGTTTGGACTGTACCAACAGCAGGTATTTTAATTACATCGTTCAGAACTTCAGATGCAACTTCTAGTACCGGATGGTGGCAGGCATTTAAAACTCCAAAAGCCTTTACCTTAGATAATTACGATCAAGTTCTTGGTGGACAAAGATACACGGTGGCTGATGCTGAGGGAAATAAGATAGCAACGCGCGGAGCTACAATGGCGAGCGCTTTTATGTCGAGTCTTACAGTTACCTTTCCTGCAGTTGTTATTCCTATTTTTATTGCAGCAGCTGCTGCATATGGATTTGCCTGGCTCAGTTTTCCAGGGCGAAAAATTATGTTTGCAATAATTATTGCCTTATTGGTTGTTCCTTTACAGATTTCACTTATACCAATTTTACGGGACTACCAAAAAATTGGTTTAAATGGAAGCTATTTGGGAATTTGGCTAGCACATACAGGTTTTGGTCTTCCTCTGGCAACCTACATGTTGTTTAACTATATTTCAACGGTGCCAAGAAGTATTCTTGAATCTGCATTTATTGATGGAGCAAGTCATTTTACTTGCTTTGTAAGACTTATTTTACCTTTGAGTGTTCCAGCCTTAGCATCATTTGCAATTTTCCAATTTATTTGGGTCTGGAATGATTTATTAGTAGCGCTTGTATTTCTTAGTGGAGCTGGACAAACAATGGAAGTTGTAACAGTGAGACTTATGAATATGGCTGGTACGAGAGGTACAGATTGGCATTTGTTAACTGCAGGCGCCTTTATATCAATGATTCTACCCTTGCTCGTTTTCCTTTCTCTTCAGCGTTATTTTGTTCGGGGCCTTCTTTCTGGTTCCGTAAAGGGGTAAATAGATGTTTCAGAAGCGATTTAGAGCCTTCATGCCTTCTTTGGTCGCACGGCTTCATGAGCTGTATGGCACAAGGTGGGATTACTATCTTGTATTGCAACAATTGACCGCTTTGATGGAAAAAAACGCTTCTGAAAGAAGCAATCAACTTCGTATGCGCGATACAGAAAATACCGCACATGGAGATTGGTTCTTGGATGAAAGTCAAACAGGAATTGTTTTGTATGTTGATTTATTTGCAAAAAATATTACAGGACTACAGAAAAAGATTCCTTATTTACAAGAACTCGGAATAACATATGTTCATCTTATGCCGCTTTTTAAATCTCCAGACATGGAAAACGATGGTGGCTATGCTGTTTCCAGTTATCGCGATGTTGACAGTAAGCTTGGAACAATAAAACAACTTTCTGAACTTGCGAAACACTTTCATGATGCAGGATTAGTTCTCGTTTTGGATTTTGTCTTTAATCATACAAGTGATGAGCATATCTGGGCAGAGAAAGCAAAAAAAGGTGATGAAAAATTTAAAAAGTTTTATTTTATATATTCTGAAAAAGCCGAAGCTGATGAGTGGAATCAAAACTTACGAGAGATATTTCCAGATACTCGTCGAGGATCTTTTACCTTTGTTGAAAAGGCTGGGGGCTGGGTATGGACGACGTTTAATTCTTTTCAATGGGATTTAGATTATTCAAACCCGGACGTATTTTTAGCAATGTGTGAAGAAATGCTTTTTTTAGCTAATCTGGGTGTTGATGTTCTCCGGTTAGATGCTCTGGCCTTTGTATGGAAAGAAAAGGGAACTTCATGTGAGAATTTGCCTAAGGCTCATACCTTAATTCAAGCTTTTCAATTTGTAGCACGTATTGTTTGTCCCTCTCTTATTTTTAAAAGCGAAGCAATAGTGCATCCAGATGAAGTAATAAAATATATAGGAAAAGATGAGTGTCGACTTTCGTATAATCCTTTGCAAATGGCATTATTTTGGGATGCAATTGCAACACGAAATACTCGGTTGCTTAGTTTTTCCTTAGCAAAGCGATGGGAAATTCCACATGGAACCGGGTGGGTTAATTATATTCGCTGTCATGATGATATTGGTTGGACTTTTTCTGATGAAGATGCCCAAAACTGTGGCGTTAATGCATATGATCACAGACGATTTTTAAATGACTTTTACACAGGTAAGTTTCCAGGCAGTTTTGCACGCGGGGTTCCCTTTCAACTGAATCCTGAAACCGGAGATTGTCGGGTTAGTGGTACAACAGCTTCTCTTACGGGTTTGGAAGATGCGTTTCTCTTACATAAAGAAGGTGCGTTTTCAAAAGATTCAACTAACTTAGCTATTGCCGAATTATATGGAGATATGGCATTAAAGCGTATGCTTATGCTTTATGCACTTCTCTTTGCATTGCCCGGAATACCTCTTTTGTATGCTGGTGATGAATTCGCTATGTTAAATGATTATTCGTATACAGAAGATCCATCAAAAAAAGATGATTCTCGCTGGGTTCATAGAATTGCTGATCCATCAGTTTCTGGAAAAATGGTATCTGATACTTGGCTTAAAAAAAGACAAGATAATTTCACATCTTCATTACAAAAAATAATCTCTTTAAGAAAAAATGAACTATTGTTCGGACATACTGAAATCAGGTTTATTGATTCTGGTTTTAATGAAATTCTTTGTTTTGATCGATTTGGAACACCTGAAACAATTGGTTTCTATGGCTGTGTGAGAGTCATTGCTAATATGAGTGACCGAACGGTTCCTTATACGGGCTGTTCTGTTTCTAAGGGGATAGATTTACTTACTGGTGAGCCTTTTACAAATGCAGGAATTTTAGTTTTGGAGCCATATAAAGTTATGTGGCTTAAAGAGGAATAAAATGAAAGAAATTGATGTTATAGCTTTAGGAGAAATTCTAATAGATTTTACTTCTGCTGGTATTTCATCTGCAGGGCAGGCTCTGTACGAGCGCAATGCCGGAGGCGCCCCAGCTAATGTTGCAGCAGCCGTCGCTCGCCTTGGTGGGCGTTCTGGTTTTATTGGAAAAATAGGGACTGATAGTTTTGGAATTTATTTGCGGCAAACGCTTGAAAATCTAGGTGTTCAAACAAGCGGTTTGAGCGAAACTTCAGATCAACATACTACATTAGCCTTTGTATCTCTTTCCTCGAATGGAGAGAGAGAGTTTTCTTTTTGTCGAAATCCTGGAGCAGATACCTGTCTTGAAGAGGCTGATCTTGCACAGGCAGGGCTGGAAAAAACAAAATTTTTACATATAGGTTCTCTTTCTCTTACACATGAACCAGCTAGAAGTGCAACTCATGCAGCAATAAAAGCCGTAAGAGAAGCCGGAGGATACATTTCATATGATCCCAATTGGCGTAAGCCATTATGGTCTTCTCAAGAAGAAGGCATCATTCAAATGAAAAGTCTTATTCCTCTCGCTCATATGGTAAAAGTTTCAGAGGAAGAGTTGCACTTACTATATGGAGTAAATCCTGAAACTGACTTAGGACTGGCAAAAGGAGCGGCTCTTATTCGTAACGAGGGGCCTTCTTTTGTCATGGTTACCTTAGGGCCACGCGGCGTATATTATCAAAATAGTGTTTCCAGCGGTATCGTTGAAGCCCCTGTTGTAAAAGTACAAGATACAACGGGTGCTGGAGATTCTTTTGTTGGTGGTTTGTTATACAGGTTTTCTAAATTACCAGAAGGTGTTTCTCTATTTGACAGGAGAGCCTCAGAGATTGAAGAAGATTTGTATTTTGCTAATGCAGTGGCCTCAATGTGTGTAACACGTAGAGGAGCTATTCCTGCAATGCCAGACTTGAGCGAGGTTACTAAGCTAATACAAAACGCATCTTTTCGGAGTAGATCATGAACACAAATTTTTATCGGTCAACAGACTTTTCTCCAGAAGGTATTGCGAGAAACGAAACTCTGTTTACTGTTGCTAATGGACATTTAGGCTTCAGAGGCGATTTTGAAGAAAAAAAAGGTACAAGGCATAAGGGAACATATATAAACGGTTTTTTCGATTCAGAACCTATCGTATATGGTGAAAGTGCCTATGGATATGCAAAAAATCACGAAACAATATTAAACCTTCCTGACCCAAAACGTATTGATTTAGAAGTAAACGGCTTTCCTTTCTCTGTGCTTTCTGGTGACGGTAATATATCAAGTTTTGAAATGATTTTAAATTTTGATTCTGGAATAATGGAGCGAAATGTTCTTTGGACAACGCCAGATGGAACAGATGTAGAAATCAAATCGAAAAGGCTGGTTTCTTTCGTACGTGAAAATGTTGCTGTTTTAGAGTATCGGGTACGACTTCCTGATAGAGGGGCTAAAATACATATTGCAAGTTCTATAGATACAACAACTCACAATATTAGTGCAGAAGAAGATCCTCGTGTTGGATCTAAATTTTCTTCGAGTCCTTTACTTATTAGAGATTTGTCTGCACATACTTCTCAGCTGTATTTTTATGGTGAAACAAGAAACAGTGGGCTGTGGATTGCAGGTTCTGTGTTTCATGAATTAACTACAAAAATAACACCTTTAGCTAGACAATGTCTTGTTAGAAATGGACTGGCTACAGAATCATGGTCTGTCGAACTTCAGCCAGGCGATGAACTTATCTTACATAAATATATATGGTTTGAAACAGGTAATAAAGAAGAAAACACAGAGCTTCCTCGTGAAGAAGAACGAAGAAGACATTGTTTTAATCAAGTTCAAGAGATACAAAAACTGGGATTTGATCAATTATGCAAAGAGCAAAAAAAGTACCTTGAAGCTTTTTGGAAAATAGCAACCATTTCAATTATGGAAGATTCAGCGAGTGAATTAGCTCTTCATTTTAATCTTTTCCATTTACTACAGTCTTCTGGAAGAAATGGAACCACAAGTATTGCAGC
>DATFIA010000010.1:0-10358 GCA_035270545.1 Treponemataceae bacterium | reverse complement strand
GCATTTAAAAGTATTCTTCAGGAATTCAAATTGATGCAGAACGACTAGGACCTTTGGTCCTAAGGTGTTGCTATTGCAACACCAGTCACGTAGGCGAGGGCGGGAAGCTCACAGCAGTTCGGAGTGAGATTAAGGGTGAGCGAAAGCGCCTTCGCCAATCCTTTATCTTTCACACGCGGCGGCTCCGCGGAACGATTTTCGCTACTCCTTGCATTTTGTGCCTCAGTCTTAATTCTTCTGTTTAAAAACAAAAAACCAGCCCTAAAGGACCGGTTTATATTTTAGCCAAGATGGAGAATCGAACTCCAGACCTGCACGTTACGAGTGCTCCATTGGAGCCTCGTCACCTTCTACAGTGTCGTGGAGCATACTATAATATAGACGGAACACTGCGTCAACTTATACAGAACTACATGATATTACAGGGTGATTTATGATTCTGGCTCACACTTTTAGCTCACATTCATTTTGAGGGAATTTTAAGGAAATGAAACTTGTAGAACAGATCGGCTCAGGCATGAACCGCATTTTGCGGGCTATGACAGAACCATCTTTCACCACTCAGAACATTTTCTAGAAGTAACATTTCCTTTCGACGCTGATTACATCCCCTCCACCGAACAAGTAACCGAACAAGTAACGCGGCTTATTCGCTGTTTGGAATATAACGAATTGGGGGTAAAGGAAATACTTCTTGCGTTAAAGTTAAAACATCGGCCAACAGTCGTCTATGATTATATACAGCCTTCTATTGAAGCAGGTTTCGTCGAAATGACGCAACCCGACTCCCCAAAAAGCCCGACGCAGAAGTACAGGTTGACAGAAAAGGGAAAAGAAATAAAAAACAGTTGGCAGGGAAAAAAGCATGAGTAAGAAATAGTAGATTTACGAATGTTAGGTTGATTGGCTAATTATCTTTCGTGAATCGTTATCCTTCCACGCTCAGCAATAACCTATAAGCCTTGTGGTATTTCTTAATCCGTTCAATCGCCTTATCGTCTAGTTCCTTCAAACGTTCTATTTTCATATTGTGTCGAAGGTCAGATATCTTAATTGCTCGGGTCTCTGGCTTCTTAGAAACCCGCTCAATATAATCGAAATATTCATCATCTTTTTTTTTGGTACAAATCAATATCATTTCAATAATGTCTTCCGGAAACCCTTCTTTTCGCAAAGCTTCCTCGGTCCAGTCTGTATCCTCAACCAAATCATGCAAAACAGCTGCACACATGACGCTGGGCCCTAAATATTCTACCCCTTCCATAACTGCCAGACAATGCAAAATATACGGGTTCCCACCCTTATCTATTACACCGGCAAATTCCTTCGTTACTATCTGTATAGCCTTTTCAAGTGATTCCATTGGGTTCATATTTGCTCCATTTAATACTGAGGCAGAAAGTCAAGGATGGTCGAGAGTCCACGCGCGGAGCCGCCGCGACAGTAGGCGTTAGGATTGGCGGAGAGTATCTTTCCTGTTTCTTATTCCTCATTCGTCCAAACCTGCGTCCTTGCTACATAATTATATAACTGTGACAAACAGGCTTATGTTTAATCGTCCCAAATTGGTAGTCTTTCAGCCCATTCTTGTAGTTCTTCCGGTTCCTTTAAAGCGTCGACTTCAGTGTTAATACAGATTATAAAAGACCCTTGGGCAAAACTAAGTTCATTACCTCTGTTAGAATATGGGCCTAAATACCATCCTTTGGCATCTTTAACGTTCCACTTTCGTGATTCTCTATGCAGTGTATCCCCGGTACTGGATGTGTTTGCGGACATAAACATCTGATGGATGCGGCTAGCCGTGGTGGTGTAATTCAAATCAAAAGCTCCAATACTAAGTGGCTCAGTGTTAGTTTTAATGAATGCGGTGGAGCTCCAATTTCCAACCAATAACTTGGCCCATTGAGCATTGCCCCTTTCTTCGGCATATGTGGAACTTAGAATTGAGAACATAAAAGACCAAAGTTGGGCATCTGTACCCGTCGGTAAGATTGCCAAGGTTTTAACCAAGCTTTCGGACGTAAGTAAGCGGTTCTCTCCTTTTCCAGCTAAAATATGCTGAACTACACTGCCAGCTCCACTTAATTTCCAACCCTGTTTTTTTGTTTCATCCCAGCCATACCATAGCTCTGAGTCATCGCTGAGCTGTGTGCCTAAGCCCGTGATTTTTTTATTTAGCCAAGCTTGTGACGCTCCATTGCTAATAGTATCTTGGACATGCTGATTAAAATACTTTTCCGCATCCTTTGTGCCTATAAAGGTTTCAAGGCTTACCTGCTCTTTACTGAGAAGGTCTTCAAGGCTTAGTCTCATACTCCAGCCAGCAGAGGGATTAATATGATCCAGAAAAAAACTTGGTGCATATTCATGGCCCAGGGAATAGGGATTGTCTTGCTGATTTACTAAAACAAGGGATTTCAGACCCATTCCTTCAGGAAGCGGGCAGGTCGAAAGCATCCCCAGTATATCTTTCGGGATAGTATCCCAAGCGGGGGTCGGAGGTAAAAACTCAACCCGGTCGGCAGCGGGAAGTTCGTCAAAAGCTTTAGAACACGCTTCCTTTTCAGACCATGAAGTCAGCTCAGCCGCAGGGATGCCATCCTTTTGCAGTGTGTCCAAAAGACCTTGAGCTTCTTCGGTGGTCTTAAAAGCACCGGTCATCACATCGAATAAAATACCCTCAGACTCCTGAAATGTTTTAAGAATATAGGGTTGATGTTTTTTTGCTTCCAAGGCCTTCGATGCTTCTTCTGCATTAGGGCGGGATCGGTATTCCCCAACTAACACGGCAATAGGGTTTTCGGCATTTAGGGGAATGGCTGAATTTACAGCGGAAAAGGCTTGAGCTTCTTCGGTCTTTGCTTGAAGAGAGCCAAAGCTTCCTTCAACGGCGTCCAGCTCTTTCGGGAGTGCCTCTGCGGCCACCTTGATAGTTGCCAGCTGGGGAGGGCGAATCCAGATGTCCTTAGGACCAGCGGTGCGGTACCAGTGTTGGTTTTTGAGTAGGCCTAAGGCGTCGGTAGCAGCTTGATAGGTTGGATATTTTTCCGCCACCATTACCCGGGTAAATCGTCGGCCGTTAATAAGAGTATTTTCAGTTATGGCTTTGATACCAGCTTTTTCCAGCATAGTAACGAATTGCCCAGGATTTTTTTCTCCGGTAAATGAGCCGAGTACAATCCGATAATCATTAGCACTCAACCCGAAGGTTAGGCTGACCAATAAAAGTATTACGATAAATATAGATTTTAGTTTCATAATACTGATTATAATAGTCCAGTAATCTAGATTTTACCAGTTATAGGGCAATAATTGCCATGTATTACCATTCAAACCAGATGGGATATTCCAGCGACAACGAGTGGGACAATGAAAAGGAAGTTAAGCACCATAACAATTTGGAACTTTCAATAACTTCTGAAATGTCAAATAGTGAAGAAGTTTCTGTCAAATTTTCCATTACTGTTTATATCTTGGTAGGCACTAAGAAAATATTCTCCTGTCGGTAGGATTACGTTTGCGGTAATAGTTTCACCCTTTGTTTCTAACGTAAGGGTTTTAAATGACTGCTTTTTTTTCATAGAATTCTCTGAGTTATAGATTACTATAACAAGCGTACCTGCTTTAGGTTTAACATTATTGATTATGATTGAGGCAGAACGACTAGGACGGCACGTCCTATAGTGTTGCACTAGCAACACGGGGAGACGGCTAGCGAGGGCGTGAACCTCACAGCCGTTCGGAGTAATAGGAACGGTTGGCGAAAACGTATTCGCCCCGTAATAATTCTTACATACGCGCCGCCTGCGCGGTACGATTTTCAACTTTCCTTGTTCTGTCTGGCTCAGTTTTGAATCCTTGGAGTTATCGAGATAATTGCAAAAGTCGGTTGTTTTTTACCTTAGGTTGACCGGGGTGTCTTGATGAGACCAAGGCCTGAATCCTTCCCGTGTTTGTATGGTAGGCCAAGTTGATAGTAGGGTCCTTTAAATACATTTTCAAGTCTAATTAAAGATTATAACACATCATTAAATCCCTCTCGTCATAAGTTTTTTGGGAGCTAATAAGAGCAACAGAGAGTGTGTATTACCTAATTTAGTTGGATTATATTTAGCAAAGGACTACTGAGTGAAAGAGGTTGGAGCTTTGAACATAGATACAGTGACGAATTAATGAAAGAAAACGCTGGCACGGCAGTGAGTTCAGAACCATATTAGCCGCCATGTACTACCATTCAAATCAGCTAGGATATTCAAGCGATCACGAGTGGGACGATGAAAACGAAGTCGAGCATCATTACACGCTATTCGATGAAAATGCGGGATGTTAGTGGGAGTATGAAGTGAAATTGAAAGGACCATTCAAATATGAAATAACTGTAGTTGATACAGACCAATGCAAAGTTTGTGGGGCAAATGGAGAAACCACTTTCAAGGATCCAGTTACCAAAAACTGTCCTAAATTATATGTATTTTCTTCTAATAGTGAAATTTTATAAATCGGACAGACTGTTCAGTGTATAAGTGCACGAATGCGGTTAGGTTTTAAAGCCACAGGAAAAGCTGGTTATTGGGGATATAAATGGCGCAAAAAACTCGAAAGTACAACATTGTATATCTGGAAAATAGAAGATATTAGTAAAAAAGATAAATTACAAGCACTAGAATCAATTGAATCTGAGGTTGTTTATCACTATAGAACTTACACCAATCAATGGCCAGCGTATCAAACAGAAATTCATTTCTATGAAACTACTCTAGAACATCGTGAATTAGCATTAGAAATCTATATTCATGTTACTAATGGCGACGAAAGGTAATTACAACACTTTTTTAGGTTCCCTCGCTTTCTTTGTGGTATACTCATATTCATAAATAAATTAAGGGTCTTAAAATGAAAGACGTTTTTCAGTTTCTTGATTCGGTAATAGGTGATTATTCGCCTTTTTCACGTAGTTTTAAGTTTGCCTTACAAACTCTGGGATATGCATCGCAAGCTAATTTTGCATTCTTCCTTACAAACACCGCTCAACTTGCAGACGAGCGCCGCCACTTTACCCTCAATGCAAAAGAGTTTGCCCTAATCAATCCCAACATGCTCACATGCCCGGTGTTTCGCTCGGCGCGCGATGCCGAAATTACTAAAAAGATTTACGCTAAAGTCCCCATCCTTATTCGCGAGCCCGTCTATGGCGCCGACGGTAAAATTACCCGCGAAGAACTCTCCTACATTCTCGACCCCGCCACCGTCATGGGCCAAGACTACCCCTCCGAAACCTTCCGCGTCCTAAAAAACACCGAACTCCGCGACCACAACGAATACCGCACCGGTCGCCTCGTATTGGAAGCCTGGGACGAGGATGAGGAGGAGGTGAGATGAACGAAAATTTCGGAAAACGACTATGGGATCAGTTTGAAGAAATACGTTTGCAGCAATCGGAAAATCGACTTATCTTCCAATTACGTATTACTCCGGAAGAGGTAGCTACCTTACAATCAGTGGCCCGTTCGTTCGGTCGATTTACCCTTATTCCGATTGGGGAAGATATTAAAAAATATTGGAAAGAAGATGGACTGATTTACCTGCTTTTATTTGCGTTTGCAAAGTATGCGCATCAAACGAATGTACGCTTTTGGGAAGATTGGAACGTCTGGACTAAAGCAGCCGCAACATCAGAATTGCACAACCCGAAGATATACCAGCACATCAAAGATTTTTCTGATAAACACAACCTTTTTCTGTATTGTCCGAACAGGAATGAATACGTAGGGTCGATTAAAACACATGCTTTTTTGGGGTTGTGGACATTAGAGAAAATCTTAAACGCATTGTTTTACATTGCTCTTCAATATCCGTTTCATCTTGATCAATATGACAGAGAAACCACCCTCAAAGATGCTCTTGAACAAATAGCCGAAAACCCCACCGAAAATGCAGAAGATGACGATGAACAAGATATTGCTCCGTTTCAATTCAGGAAAAGCTTCAGGTTGGCTTCGTTTTTACAAAAAGAGATGGTATTTGAAGAACTGAAAGAAATATTCAGGTTGCTGCATAATGCTGTATTGAGCTTTGTTTCACAGAAGTATCCGGCAAAGAAACGAATCGAATTTTCCGAGCCTTATATACAAACATTTGTTGAAAAATTTTATGCTGATTTACAGGCTGGTAAATACGAGGAATCAATAAAAGGGAAACTCGAAGAATCAAAAAGCAAAGAATGGCATTTCAGACGGCCTGGCATTTATCTGGATTCAAATAGTATGATGCTAAAATTGCACGTGCCGGAGCAACGTGTATTCAATACTGATGCAAAAAGCAATTACAGCGTAATGGTTTACTACGGAAATCAGCGAATCGAAAGAATTTTGGATTTTCGCTATTACAACGAAAGACCGTACTGTACACGTGAAGAAGAAATACCCTTGCAACGCTATCATGGAGACTTGACCTGGAAGGTATGCCGGAACGGAGTTCCGATAAAAGAATACCGGATTAATAAAAAGGTTCTTTACTTTCGAAACGATGGCAATAGTATTGAACTTCCATTAATATTGGAACAGGAGCTATATGTCCTGGTTCCCGAAGGTTGCCTGTTTGAATGCGATGATGCGAGTAAAATACAAATACCGGATACGAATTATTCGATATACTCTGTGTATTGCAAAACAGACACCTTGCTTTTTATCGACGACAGTTTTTTTTCTCCGATGGCTCAGAAAATCCCTGATTTTATGGAAAAAAAGAAGAATGTTGTATATAAGTCGGTAAAAATAATAAATTCCAATAAGGATGCAAATCCGGTGTATTGGTCATTTCCAGGATTTTCAATTCGGGCCAAGGACGAGAAAACTCTTAGAAATGATTACCCGATCTGGATAAACAATATTGAGACCACATACTCGATAGAAAAAAAAGTGACGCTCTGCGATGGGACTGATGATTTTTTGTTTGATATTAAAATCATTGATCCTGAAATTTCTGGGTATGGAGTGCATGCCTATAATCTAAAAATTGGGTGTCAAGGACAGTATAACAGACAAATTATTATTATTCCTGAACTTTCATTTTCATTTACTGAACCCCTATTCTTCTCCCAAAAAGATGTACGGGTAAAGCATCTTGGGTTTGATTCAAGTGAAACGGTATTCTCCAGTACGTATCCATTCCCCATGAAAGTTAACAATACAAAGTTTAGAATCAACATCGAAGGCGATGAATACCGGATTGCACTGCAACCACCTTTGATCGAAATTACGATTGATGGAAAAGAACTGCCTAAAACACTCTGGTATGACGATGTATTGGAAAAAAGTATTTTAATAACCAGTGAAATAGAAGAAATCAGTACAGAAACTCGTTTTAGTGATAATTCGGAAAGAAAACTCAATCAACTGCGTACTGCAAACGGTGTAATTGTGTCGCTTCGGCCATTGGCACAGGATAGAATCGTGGGTAAAGACTTTGCAACAATTAGTATTGTTTGCAATGGATCTGAAAAGGTCATAACTACCATTTATTTTAAGTTTAATTTTATTGAAGGTCCTCGTTTTTTTTGCAATGAACAAGGTTTTTCCCAATCTTCCTTTGTAGATAGAGAGGGATTATACCTTACTTCTAAAATGATTGGCTCAGAAGATATTATCTATAACGGAATAATTACGTATTTGGCAACAGGAGAGAAACATTCATTTCCATTACAAATGAACAAAGGTGTTATTCTACCAGTATTTATAACTGACAAGTTTATACCAAATGGTCGATGCTCACTTGAAATAAGTTCGGAAAAAAAATTAATGGGATGTAAGAACGGTGTTAAAAAAATAGAATATGAAAAAGAATTTAATAAACTGTATGATGAACCGGTTGTCGAAAATATACCGATTTCTATAAAAATAGATACTATCATAGAATTTGATTCGTCAGACGTAGGTTTTGTAAATAATTTTTTCCTTAGAATTGATGATGAACTTACTGGAAATGATGGATTTCTTGCAGAGGGTTTTTTTCTCCATAATAAGAATGAAGTTCCTTTAACTGATCATAATCCATATACAATCACAGAAATTAAAATTGATGGAAATAAAGTCTCGTGTACAATTACAGATAATAAGGGACATTTACCTGTGTTGGATAGATACGGTAGAGTGAATCCGAGAAAAATGGACGACATTTTTCCAAAAAGCATTAATACGATCTCTGGGGAAATTATAGATGACAAGGAGTATACCTATGGTGTTTAATCCATTGGCAGTATTCGATACTGTTTCAAGGTCCTATGAAGACTATGTAAAATCTACCTTTTTTATTAATGAAGAAACATTTCGAAAGCAGTTTAATGATTTGGTCGATGAAAAAGGTTTTACGAAAGGTCCAATAATTGAATGTACTGATTCGTTTATAACCGGAGATAGCGTTTTTGAACTTGTACAAAAAAAAGTTCTAAACCCTGGATTTACCAAAATAATCCGTAAAGAAAGTGAAATCAACAGAGGCTTATACAAACACCAAATTGATGCGATCGAGAAATCGAATCAGGACAAGAATCTGGTTGTTACAACCGGAACCGGTTCGGGAAAAACAGAATGCTTTCTGTATCCTATTTTGAACGCATTATTGAATGAAGCAGACGACCATGTCTTATCCCCAGGTGTTCGAGCTCTTCTCTTATATCCGATGAATGCGCTTGCTAATGACCAAATGAAACGCTTGCGCGACCTCCTAGCAGATGTTCCCGAAATAACGTTCGGAGCATATACCGGTGAAACAAGAGAAAGCGATAAAGAGGCTCTTGCCAATTATCAGGATCTTAATAATACAAAACCTCTTTCAAATGAAATTATAAGCCGGCAGTCCATGAAGGCTAACCCCCCTCATATTTTGCTTACGAATTACGCTATGCTCGAATATTTGCTATTACGCCCGAATGATACTGTTTTTTTTGATAGTGATAAGGCATTGCACTGGAAATACATAGTTCTTGATGAAGCCCATACCTATCGAGGGGCTTCCGGAATCGAGATATCTTATCTTATTCGCCGTCTTTACAATCGGCTGCAACAACGGGAAAAAATACGGTTTATTTTAACGAGCGCAACTCTGGGTGATCAAGAAAAGAACGCACAGATACTTGAATTTGCAGAAAACATTAGTGCCGGTCAAGAGTATTCCTCTGATGATATAATCCGCGCAAAGAGAAGAGAATGGAAGCCGATTGTAACATCACGTCCGGAAATAGATATAACAGTATACAAGAAAATTCTTTTATATCTTGATACCCTTGAATGTATAGGTGAAGCGGATCTCTGCTATGTTCAAGAAATCACTGGAATTAGCTGCCCTGACGGAAAAGAAATACGAGAGTATTTACACGAAATAGTTTTACAAGATCCTTTATATACCGACATTCGCAGTTTCTTACAAAATAATTGTGTTGATCTTTACACAATCGCAACTGAATTTAATATTGACCCTCTGGCCCTATCAGCATTCTTAACAATAGCCGGAATGGCACAGGATCAATCACTTAAATTAGTTGATCTTCGTTATCATGCTTTTATACGTTCGCTTGAAGGTGTGTATGTAACATTTTTCCCAAATAAAACCCTCTCTCTTGCACCAAGAAAAAAACATGTAACACCGGATGGCGATTTTACCTGTTACAAGCTTTCGGTTTGTCAATTTTGTGGGCAAATGTACCTTGAGGGAAATAAAGATGGAAATGTTTTTAGCCAACCCGAGGTTTACAGAAATTCAATTTTCCAGGTGCTCGACAGCGAAGATAAAGAACAATTAAATGACTTGTCGGAAAATGACGATCAGATTGGAAAGCTTTATGCCCTCTGTACAAAGTGCAGTTATATTACAGAATATAGTGGCGTGATGGGACGAATCGGTTGCACATGCAATCAGGATTTTTCCATCATTTTAGTGCAAGCACAATTCGACGAAGAAGATCCAGTCCTTCACGCATGTAATAAATGCAAGGGTATTAATCCGCGGGGTTCAATACTGCGAGGTTTTTATATTGGGTCTAATGCGGCCTCCTCGATAATTGCCGCATCCATGTTTGAGCAAATACCGTATAAGAAGATTGAAAAGCCTCGTGAAGAAAAACCCCGTATGGGTTATAAGCCTCAAAACAACATGGATGCGATAACTAAACGCTTACTTGTTTTTTCTGACAACCGACAAGATGCAGCATTCTTCGCGGCTTATTTACAGACAACGTATACCAATCTTTTGAAAAGGCGTTTGTTGCTCAAGACAGCCCGATCATTGGCCCCTAAATATCCTCAAACAGGTATCCCTCTCCCGAAAATAGCTCATGAATTGGCAAGAAACTTTGAACTTGA
>DATFIA010000009.1:0-2093 GCA_035270545.1 Treponemataceae bacterium | reverse complement strand
GCACGAACGTGACCCTATATAGACACCACTCCCCCCAGGAAAGGAGTTGATAGATTGACTAAACTTGAAATTAGCAGCCGTTTGAAAGGTATTAGAAACAGAAAAGGACTAACGCAAGATGAAGTTGCGAAGAATTCCGATGTGACTTACGGCTATTATAAAATGATTGAACAAGGTACGCGTTCCCCCTCGTTAGAAACTGTTGGGAATATAGCGAAAGCGTTAAATGTAGCCCCGCTAATATTGCTCAATGATCGCGTGGAAATAATGAATGCCCAGGCTGACGAAGAAGAAGAAAGGCTCAGGGAATTATTCAGTGATATACCTGAAAACAAACTAAAAATAGTTGACGGGTTAATTGTTCAAGCTTCCAGACTTAGAGTCTTATTAAACGATAACTGGCATGACATCTTGGAAAACGGCGAATACGAAAAGTTCAGACAATCTAAGTCACAAACTCCTTATGATAGGAAGCGTCCTGTTGTCGAGCACTATGACGCTAGAGACAAAACTTATAAAGAAATAATCGCTCAACTAATCGAGCTACTCCCTGAAGAAAATAAAGAATCTCAATCATACGAAGAAAAGGTATTAGGTTAATGCTGCATAACGATTATGTGGATGCTTACATTCAACGATACAAAAACGGGGAGTTAGTATTAAACAAAAAACGTAAGCAATTAATCGAGTGGTTAGAAAAGGACATCTTGCCACAAACAGATAGTTATTTCTTTGACAATGACATGATAGATAAGTACATCAAGTTTTCTGAAAAATTTTATTTTGAATTAGACGAATGGGAAAAGTTTATAGCTCCATTCGTTTTTTTGTTTGAAAAAGAAAGAAGAAAGCCTGTGTTCCGTATCTTTATCTTAGTGATGGCGCGTGGAGCTGGTAAGAATGGGTTCATTTCTACTCTGGCTCACTTTTTTATATCTTCTTTTCATGGAATAGATAAGTATGATGTGTCTATTGTTGCCAATAGTGAGGAGCAAGCTCAGACATCTTTTAATGAGGTTTTTAACGAGATCATTGCCAACAATATGTTGTCGGCTATACACACGCGTGACACGATATTCGAAAAAGGCGAAACGTTACATGGCGAATTTGAACCTTGGAAGTCTCGTATATACAGTCAAAAAACTCAGTCTAACTTAAAGTTTCGCACCTCTAATGCTGCAACTAAAGACGGCGGACGTGAAGGCTGTATCATATTCGATGAGTTCCACCAGTACGAAAATTCAGAATTAGTTAAAGTGTTTACAGGAGGTTTAGGTAAAGTTCCTCATCCTCGCCAATTCTTTATTGGAACGAAGGGTTTTGAGCGAGAGGGCTACTTTGACATGATGTATGGTCGGTGCGAGCGCATTCTCAATGGAGAGATGCACCACAATGGCCTGTTCCCCTTTATTTGTGAGTTAGACGCAATAGAGGAAATGGATGATCCTGACATGTGGGAAAAAGCTAACCCCGCACTACAAAAACCACTGAACGACCGAGGAGAAAGGTTGCAAGATACGATTAAAGACGAGTATGTGGACTTGCAGGACGAACCATCCGGCAGACCCGCATTTGTTACTAAGCGTATGAATTTCTTGGAAGGCGATTATGAACACAGTGTAGCCAGCAGGGATGAATTGATGGCCACCAATCGAGAGCCTTTTAACTTAGAAGGGCTAATACCTATTGGAGGAATGGACTTTGGTTCTGTTCGAGATTTTGCGTCTTGCGGAATGCTATTCAAAAAAGAAGAAGAATACTATTTCCACCAACGCAGTTTTGTTATCAAGGACTTTGTAGATAAGCATTATGGATATTCCAATACAGCTAACACTATGGGCGGCGGCAAAAAAGCACCTATTAAAGAATGGGAGCGTATGGGCTTGTTAACGGTCATTGATGAACCTTCTTTAAATCCTGAATATGTTGTTGATTACTATGTTGAAATGAGAGAGAAGTACGGTGTTAATCGCATTGTGGCAGATAACTTCAAAATGGACCTGTTGCGTCCTTTGTTTGAAAGAGAAGGCTTTGAGGTAGAC
The DNA here is from genome assembly GCA_035270545.1 of Treponemataceae bacterium. Classification (GTDB taxonomy): domain Bacteria; phylum Spirochaetota; class Spirochaetia; order Treponematales; family Treponemataceae; genus Teretinema. The sequence goes on along the minus strand of DATFIA010000009.1, from coordinate 51 downwards.
GCTCTTAAAAACCCTCGAAGTTTGCACGTGTTAATCGCTCCAAGGATAGAG
>DATFIA010000008.1:0-3532 GCA_035270545.1 Treponemataceae bacterium | reverse complement strand
AGAATTTGGGAGCGGCGATAGGGGTGAGCGAGCCGGCAATATACCGTCATTTTGCTTCAAAGCGTGAGATTTTGGCAGGGATTGTAGATAGATTGGCCGCTATTCGAAATGAAACCTGGGAGCGCTCTCAAGGTGAAAAAGCCTCTCCAGTTGCGGCTCTTCAGATGTTTTTTATTTATCAGGCAATTAAGTTTGAAGAATTTCCCCCATTAGCAATAATTTTGTTTCCAGAGGATATTTTTAGAAATGATTCTGAATTGTTAACTCGTATTCATTTTATAATGAATGAAACAGCACTCAATATTGAAGACTTGATTAAGGATGCCCAAAAAAATAACTATTTTCGACCAGAAATAGATTCTCATACTGCAGCCTTACTTCTCACCGGTGGTTACAGAGCGCTCGTTTCAGGGTGGCGCAGTGAACATCTAAAGGATCCCTCGGTTGGATTGGTTCAAAAGGCTGAAGTTTTTTTCAGAAACACAATACAGATATTGGCATAGATGATGAATGAAGGATGAGCTACTTTCAAAAGGTTGAGACTTTTGAAATATTCTTTGATTTTTAAGAAATATTTTTTTAACATTTATATGTTAGTTAATAATAACTAACATCATATTAGCTATAAGGAGTTTTTAGTGAAACGAGTATTTAAGCCGGTATTTGATCATCCGGTTCTTGGCATTATATTTGTCATTTTGCTAACCATTGCTGCTGCAGTTCCTATTCTGATGAATTTCAGAATGGAAACAAACTTGGATAAATACATGCCCTCGGATCATCCAGCATTTGCATATAGCGCAGAGGCTGAAGATCGATTTCAAATTCGAGACGGGATATTGATAGCGATAGAGCATCCGGATTCTGTGTTTAACACAGGAACACTTGCAAAGATTGCAGCGTTGGAAACTGATTTACGCTCAATTGAAGAACTTTCTTCGGTGAGAATTCAGTCTGTTCATACAGGGGATAATATTGTTGGTAGTGAATATGGTTTAGATGTGCGCCCTTTTTATACTGAACCCCCTGCTACAGAAGAAGAGGCGTTGGCTATAGGTGATCTTGTACGGGCTAATCCAATGATTTGGGGTCGTCTTGTTGCTCGAGATGGCAAAAGTGCTCTCGTTGTTACTGAGTTACCAGAGTCTGGCTTTTCTGCGGCTCTGTACCGCCAAGTTAAAGATATTGCGGCTTCCTATGAAGGCCCTGAAACTATTTACGTAGCTGGAAGGCCAATTGTTGAAGGCACTCTTGCGGAACTCGGACCTAAGGATATGGCGAGAATGGGCCCCTTAGTTCTGTTAGTTATAGCTATTGTGCTTCTTTTAGTACTTAGAAGTTTTAGTCGTGTAATTACAACTTTGTTTGCAGTTGGAGCGAGTGTTGTCTGGTCTTTTGGACTCATGAGTCTTTTGAAGATACCCTTGTATTCGGTAAGCATTATGATTCCGGTAATGTTGGTGGCAATAGGAGTTGCTTATGCAATCCATCTCTATGGAGCAATAGACCATCATATTGAAGGGTATCCTTTAGCAACAAGAAGAGACGTTGCCGAACATGCGATTTCATCTGTTGGGACACCGGCCTTTTATGCTGCTCTAACCACCGTCGCAGGTTTTATTGCTCTCCTTACTTCAAGGGTGTATCCTGTTAAGTATTTCGGACTCTTTACTGCATTTGGTGTCGCCGTTTCTTGGCTTCTTACTATGATCCTTGTGCCTGCCGTGCTCATTGTTGTTGGAATGGGAAGATGGAAGAAGAAGGTCTCTGGCAGGGCTGATGAATTAGCCAGGAATGAAATTAGTAACGGAGACGGTACCTCTGGTGCGACTCCTCATACCACAGTTTCTTTTGGCACTCGTTTTGCAGACGGTATTCAAAAGCATGCAAAAATTGTATATGCCGTGAGCGCTATTATTCTTATTTTTTCGGTCATTGGTATTTCAAGGGTATGGATAAATGCGAGCTTTCTCAATAATTTTGAAAAGAATAGTCCAATTGTTCAAACTGATGCCTTTGTAAACAAACATTTTGGTGGAACTTCAACGGTTAATATTATTCTTGAAACAAAAGAAGACGACCGCTTTAAAGATCCAGAGTTGCTTTCTCTTGTCGATAGGCTTCAAACAGAATTAATGAAGGCTGACGGAGTGGGTGACAGCTTTTCACTTGCGACCTATCTCAAGCAAATGCATTATGCAATGAATGCAGAAGACCCAGCTTTTCGTGCTATTCCAGATTCGCCTGAACTCGTAGCTCAGTATCTTCTTCTGTACGAAATGTCAGGGGATCCTGATAATTTATGGAAAGTAGTGGATCAAGATTTTAACGCGGTAAATATTACTGTCCAGCTCAAGGGCGACGACAGCAAAACAATTTCGGCAGTACTAGATGTTGCAGAAAAATTTCGAGCTAAATGTACTTCTTTGGGTGTAACAATGAATTTCGCTGGCTCCGGTTATAAGAGCTTAGTATTTTCTAATTTGATTCTCACCGGCCAACTGACGAGCCTTGTTCTTTCTGTTGCTATCGTTTTTTTCCTCGTTACCTTTTTGTTTAAAAGCTTTCTTTTGGGAGCCATTGCAAGTATTCCAGTGTTATTTTCTATGGCTGTAAATTTTGGATTAATGGGATTACTTAATATACCTCTCACTGTTTCGACCGCACTTATTTCTAGTATTGCAGTTGGTATTGGAGTCGATTATGCAATTCACTTTATTACTCATTACCGGAATTTCTTGCTTAAATCTGGCGACGAAACAAAGGCTGCCCACTATGCCATGTCTTTAACCGGTAAGGCAGTTCTGCTTAACGCTGTTATTGTTATATCTGGCTTTATGGTTATGCTTTTCTCGGTCTTTCCACCAAACCGACAGGTTGGAGCTCTCGTATCTCTAAATATGTTGGTAGCATTTCTCTCAACAGTCACTCTTATGTTCCTCGTATTGAGGAAATCAGCAAAGTTTATGAAAAAGGGGAAAACAAAATGAAAATAATTTTTTCACATCGTAACCGTACAATCTTTTTAGCCCTCGTCGGGTTGGTATTAGCTATGGGATTAATTTCGGCACAATCTGCAACGGGAACAGAATCTGCCTATGACATAATGCTAAAGGTTTTTAACCGACCAGAACCGGTTGATCTTTCTGCAGAGCTAAAAATGACCCTGATTGATTCTCGGGGAAAGGAGCGAGCGAGAGAACTCAAACAGATTTCTGCCAGTTTTGCTGGGGTCGACAAGAAAATAATGGAGTTTCAGTCTCCAGCAGATGTTCGAGGTACTGCTTTTATGAATTGGAGCTATACAGATAGTTCTCGCTCAGACGATCAATGGATATTTCTTCCTGCTCTTAACCGTGTTCGCCGCATAAGTTCAGATGGGAAGGGAGACTCCTTTATGGGTTCAGATTTTAGTTATGATGACCTCGGAGCTCGCCACCCTGACAAAGATAGTCACAAGATAATTGGAACTGAAAAAATAAACGGTGAGTCATGTTGGATTATTGAAAGCACACCAAAGGCCTCAGGTGAG
>DATFIA010000007.1:0-6502 GCA_035270545.1 Treponemataceae bacterium | reverse complement strand
GTGCATAAATTTGAATAACCTCCCCGTATAATCTATTGTGAAGTGTAGAGGGATCATGAAAAGAATAATCTTACACATGTTTATCTTGTTGTTTTTTAGTTTGTGCTTTCCTCTAATTGCAAAAGAAAAAGTTCTTTTTGTTTACACCTCTTACGAGCCTGCAAACTATCGAAATCGTGACGATAAAGATAAAGGTTTTTTTATTGAAATATTAAAAGAAGCTCTGGAAAACCGTATGGGTTTAGAAATGAAAACAGAGATATATCCTTGGCCTCGGTGTCAAATAATGGTGAAAGAAGGCTCTGCAGACTTAATCGCCACCGTTCCTACAGCAGAGCGCCTTTCTTATTGTACAGCAACAAATAAGCCTTTTTGGAATAAGCAGTATCGAATTTATACATGGTTAGATCACCCAGGTATTTCAAATATGAACAGTGTTCGCTCCGTCTTAGACTTAAAAAATAAGGGGTTGCAGGTAATTTCATATATCGGAAATGATTGGTCAAAGTCGGTGCTTGAGGTTGCAGGAATACCTGTAATTTATGCGACTTCTGTTGAGAGCATGTATTTAATGCTTATAGCAAAACGAGCAGATCTTTTAGTTGAAGACCCTCTTTTAGTTCATGACATGTTAGAGAGAAAACATCTTGTAGGTCGAATACACCGTACAGAAGGCATTGTTGAAAACAGCCCCTTTCATTTTCTTGTGGGTAAAAAATCTCCGCTACAATCAAGGATGCCTGAATTCAATATTGTTATAGATGAAATGATTCGAGATGGTGCAATCGAAAAAATTTTAGCTGCATATCGTTAATAAAAAACAAACAGGCGCTTTTGGATCAGACCAAGAGCGCCTGTATATTTAACCTTTTATTCCTTTTCAAAAAGCAGACAACAATTTTGTCCGCCAAATCCAAAAGAATTTGATATCGCATAGGTAATACTGCGTTTTTTTGCTTTATTTGCTGTGTAATCGAGTGTACAGCCAGGGTCTTGGTTTTCAAGGTTTATTGTTGGGGGCACTTCTTGATGCTGTAAAGCTAAAATTGTTGCAATAGCTTCAATTGCTCCAGCTGCTCCCAATGTGTGCCCTATCATAGATTTAATAGAACTTACAGAAATGTTATCTGCATAGGTTCCAAAAGCTTTCCGTATGGCAATAGTTTCGACGAGATCGTTAGCATGTGTTGAGGTGCCGTGGGCATTAATGTAGTCGATTTGTGCTGGTTTAATTCCTGCTTCTTCTATTGCAAGGCTCATTGCTCGAGCTGCATGGGTTCCTTCTGGGTCAGGAATAGCAATGCTTGAGGCATCGCAGGTCATACCAACTCCAGAAAATTGGGCAAGAATTTTGGCTCCGCGATTTTCTGCATGCTTTCTGCTTTCAAGTATCAGTATTCCAGCTCCCTCTCCAATTACAAAGCCATCTCTCTCTTTGTCAAAAGGGCGACTGGCATGGATAGGATCATCATTCCGTGTTGAAAGAACACCCATACATCCATAAGCATCTACTACCATGGGTGTAATTGCTGCTTCTGTTCCTCCAGCGACGACAATATCTGCATAGCCTGCCTTTATCATCATTCGTGCGAGAGCAATATTGTGTGCACCAGTTGCACAGGCGCTTAGTACAGCGAGATTTGGACCAGTTATCCCTAAGTTTATAGCAACCGCGCAGGCTGCCATGTTTGCAATCGTTTTAGGGACTCCCAAAGGGTTGCTATTTTTTGGTCCTTTTTTAATAAAGGACTCATATTGATCGTCTAGAATATCGTAACCACCTGCAGCGGCTCCAACTAGACAAGCAATACGAGAAGGGTCAATTTCCGCTATATTTAACCCTGCTTGTTCAACTGCTTCAATCGCTGCATATACTGCAAGTTGCGAAAATCGTGCCAAACGTCTCGATTGTTTTTTAGGTATTCTTTTATCTGGATCAAAATTTTTAATTTCGCAGCCTATTTGGCTGTGATGATTAGAAGCATCAAAGGCCGTAATTGTAGCAGCGCCTGAAACACCGGAAATACAATTATTCCAGAACTCTGTTGTTGTCTCCCCAAGAGCGGAAATACAGCCCATTCCTGTTACAACTATATCTGTGTCTTTCATTGTTTTTGTCCTTGTTTTAGCTCTGGTTGTAGGAATGTAAGTACATCGAGAGCTGAATATTCTAGACCGAATCGGTCTATAAGCCTTTTAAGAGATTCTATATGAGAGCCAACAGTAAGAAGCGGGGCTTCCAAATATCCGCTGGCATATTTCATTCCAAGACCTATGTTTGCAAGTAAGGCATTACACAGACATCGCGCGTCGCAGGAGAGATCTGTATTGCCACCCTTTTTAGCAAAGACTGCTTCGTTTTCTGCTGGGCATCGTCTATCTATTTTTCCATCACTTGTCTTAAAAAGACTACTTAAAAAACCAACATTGCATACTCGTTTTCGCTGAGAGAAAATTACAGGGTCTGAAAGTGTATTAGCGAGCATTCCCATTTTGAAGGGGTAGCCGGTTGGTGAAATACGAGGATGTGTAAATACTTTTGCAGTACCTTGTTTTACTGTTTCAAGAAATTTACGTTTTAATTCTGGCAGAAGTCCAGATTCCGTACAAAAAGCAAAGAGCGTTCCTACTTGAATACCAATAGCTCCTTCTACTACAGCTTTTTCTAGAGAATCTTCATTGCTACATGACCCACCAATCCAGAAAGGAATAGATAGTCCAGCCATTTTGGCGTAATCTACTGCATCTTTTGGGCCATATAAAGGTTCTCCATTTTCATCGAGGGTAAGCACCCCTCTCGGCGGAGCATTATGGCCTCCCGCCGTGTTGCTTTCTACCACAATCCCATCTACTTTTCCGCTTGCACGGGTCGCCATTGTAATTGCTAGAACATATGAAGAAACTATCGCTATAAATGCAGGTCTTTTTAGTGTCAAAGGCGGGCTTTCAAGCACTTGTGCTGGATCAAAAGAGAGGCTGTATTTTTCATCTTTTTCTGTTTCTTCAACAGGTATATGAATTGTAGAACCCTCTCCTTTTGCATAACTATCTAAGAGTCCGGGAATTTCGACCGGTATGCCGGCCCCCATCATTATATAATCGACATTTGCAAGCATAGCACCATAAATTGCAGCAGGATTAGGAAGTGTAATTTTTTCTAAAAGATTAATGCCTATTTTTCCGCTGTGGTTTTCTTTTGCAAGCCATATTTCAACAAAATTGGCGGCTACGGTTATTTTCTCTATTTCGGAATTATCTGAGTTTAAATGCCACATAGGAAGGCTGGAGAAATTATGAGTATCCTCTGTACCATCCACACGAAAGTAGCGTGCAATAATAGAATCTGCTATTTTTTTATCTGGGAAGGCGTTTAATGCTCTGCGCATGTGACCGCCCTTGTCTCCCTGTTCAAGTCTGCGAATAAGAATTACATCTAATGCTGTACCCGAAACGACACCTAACCCACCATTTATGGCTACGGCCTTGGCAAGTTTCCAGTCAGAAACCCCAGCCCCCATGCCGCCTTGTATTATTTGCGGATGTTTCATATATATACCGTCCTTTATGACAATGTTTGTCGAAATGTCAGTTTAGAATACGGTATTATGAGATTCCGGTCAATAAGTTTTGCTCATTGTTCTTCAAACTTAAACTTGTTATACTAAGGGGGTGAATACTACTTCTTTTCATACCCACACGTATTTATGCAAACACGCTTCCGGTACGCCTGTCGATTATGTAAAACAGGCCGAAAAAGACGGTTGCGCTGCCTTAGGATTTTCCGATCATTGTCCCTATCCCGATGATTCTGTTTGGCTTGGAAGCCGCATGGCCTGCTCTGAAGTCCCTGATTATTTAAAAGCCGTAAAGCTTGCTCGAGAAACGGCCACTTTTCCAGTGTACTGGGGTTTTGAATGCGAATGGTATCCGGCTTACGAATCTTGGTACCGAGATTATCTCCGCGCAGAACTTTCTGCAGAATTTTTAGTCTATGGCTCTCACTGGGTACCAGATAATGGCGATTTTATATATATCGCAGACATACATGACCATGCCTTGTTATCTCGGTATGTCCAGTTGACTGTAGAAGCCTTACACTCTGGTTTATATGATTGTTTTGCACATCCAGATCTTTTCCTTGCCGGATTTGTAAATCTTGACACAAATGTTCGATCTGCTTGCACTGAAATTATTGCTGCGGCTGTTTCTATGGATATTCCAATGGAAATAAATGGCCTAGGGTTATTGAGAACTAAAATTCTAGGTGATACTGGGTATCGCTCTCCCTATCCTGTCAAAGAATTTTGGGAGATGGCAAGTGATGCTGGGGCGCGCATCGTATGCAACTCTGACGCACACCAACCTGGTGAAGTAGTTATAGGAGCGAGACGCGCAAAAGAGTTTGCTTCCAGTATTGGTGTAACGGTTATTGATACTGCAGAGGCTCTGGGATTTGCATCTCGTGCCAAAGTAAAATAACTTAGTATAAGTTAGTAGAGGTATCCCTTCCTTCTTGATCGAGAAGGCGTATCTCGCGATCGAGAAAATATGAAAGAATTGTACGTAATAATACAATTCCACCTAAAATCATAAGCTCTTCAAGGCCTGGCTCAACAATTGTTTTTAGAATATCAGAAGCAATAAGTAATTCTAGCCCTAAAAGAAGATAGGTTCCTAAATCTGCTCGAAGGACGCGTAGTTTATGAACGGTATAGTTTCCAGTAAAACGTTTACCTTCATTTACCAGAAAACTTACAAAGGCAATAATTGTTCCATAAATAACAACGCTCACGCTTATAACGCTGATAATCGTAGAAATAATTTCGAGAAAATGCAACGAATTATTGAAGAATTCCATTAAAGCCCCTTTTATGTTTATTCTTTTTTGTCCGGAAATAATCCTGGCACCATAAATTGTTCTGGTATTCGCGAAGGTCTACCTTCTGTATTTACACAACCCCAGGACACCTCGGCTTCTGCACAAAGAACTCCATTTTGGTTTATGATTTTTTGCGAAAAAACACCAGAGAGTTTTCCAAGTTTTATTGATTCTACTTCTATCGAAAGCTCGTCGAAAAGACGTGCAGAACTCCGGTAATGAATATCGACGTGGGTGACATAGAGATAGTAGCCCTGATCAAAAAGTTCTTGATAATCGAAACCAATAGATTTTAAAAATTCCATTCGGCCAAATTCGAGATATTGCAGATATACGGCGTTGTTTACATGATTATACGAATCGAGCTCGTAACCTCTAACAGTGAGTTTTGCAGTGTATTTCATCCATCAAGGATATACCCTTGTTGCTTTTTTGACAATCTTGACTTTTAGGTCTTATACTTGAGTTATGATAGATGTCGCAGCTGCCGTTATTGAAAATCGGGAAGGCCGCATTCTTATAGCCAGACGAAAACCAGAAATAAGTCTTGGAGGGTATTGGGAATTCCCGGGGGGAAGAATAGAAAAAGATGAATCTCCTTCTGATTGTCTTATACGTGAATTGCGAGAAGAAATGGATATGCAAATTGAAACGGGCGACATTTTAGCTGAAACAGTTCATGACTACGGAAACGGCAAAGTCGTTCATTTAATAGCTGTTAGAGCTATATTGATTGGTGGACGTTTACGCTTACATTATCACGATGATATTCGTTGGGTAACACTTTCAGAAATTCAGGATTATCTTTTTGCTCCGGCAGATGAGTCAATTGTTGAAACCTTGGTACATGATGGTCTCAAAACAAAACAGAATTGACTAGATCTTGGAATTCGGGATCGATAAGTAAATCATTGTTGTTTCTAGAATTGGAGACAAGAAATAGACCGTCTTGATTAACAATAGTCTCATTTGCTTCTCCATCTGCTTGTTTTGAATTGTCTAAATATAATTCATCATTTAATTCTTCTGGCTCTGAATCTCCAATTACTTCAAGAAATTCATATACAGGTCTTGTGTCATATAAAAAGTCATTACTTGTGGGTGAGTGTAAAAGGAATGTATCAATGTAGTCCACTTCAGTTGCTTCCTCTGTATCTGAAATATCGAGAGATGTAAAATCTAATCCAGTTATATTGAAAATATCGGAAGAATCTTGATCATCTTCAGTTTTATCTTCTTCTACAATTGACTTTTTTCCACGATCTAATTGAGGTGTTTCTTCAAAATTATATATAAGAACTTCATCTGGTTGATTTGGGAACTCATCTACAAATAGGGCAAGTTCTTCATCGGTTGCAACTTCAAGGAGTTCTGGCTCCCATTCGCCGTCAAGGTATTCAACTTCTTCCGGGTCAATTGGTGAAAGATGCAGGGACTCTTCAACTTCATCGAGCTCCGCGACAGGTGTCGCTTCAACTTCATCAAGCTCTTCTACTTCATCAAGCTCTTCTACTTCATCAAGCTCTTCTACTTCATCAAGCTCTTCTACTTCATCAAGCTCTTCTACTTCATCAAGCTCTTCTACTTCATCAAGCTCTTCTACTTCATCAAGCTCTTCTACTT
>DATFIA010000006.1:0-3476 GCA_035270545.1 Treponemataceae bacterium | reverse complement strand
TGGGTATATTGCCTATTTTACAATTTTTTTCGCTATGGCTTTTTCATGCTTCCTGCCACAATCTGGTGGCACTTTTTATCGTGAACTTTTATATCTTCCTTGGGGAGAGGCTACTTGGTTTATTGTTGCAGGATTTGCTCTTTCTTCTAATTTTCTTATGCGCCTTTTTCATCAAGCATTTAAAAATGCAGAAATGAGCGCAGGCTTAAAGGTAAAACCGGGAAAGGAAAAGAAATTTAGTGAAGAAATAGGTATTACCGGTTATCTGCCCATTTTATATGCCCTGGGTTTAGCTTTTGGTTTTATTCCGCTTGTTCTTATTCTCTATTTTTGCATTTATGGTGGCGGGTTTTTGCTCACAACTATAAAACTCATTAAAAAAATACAAAAAGTTGATGTTAGTTAATTAAGCTAATTATTAAATTCAACCATAAAAGTTTTCGGTGTACGAATTAACTTAAACCATGAAAAGTCACAGTTTGAAATTATCACTTTACCATTTACACCTTTTGGAACCTGTACGTTTATAGAAAAATTATTTTTTTTTGAAATACAATCTTGTATTTTAATGTCTGTAAAAGGATGATTTGGTGTTAATTTTTTCAAATATATAAGAATTCCAGGTCCTTTGTTATTTAAAAAAACACAATTTCGGACTACACAACCGGTAAAGCCGTAGAGATCGCTATTAGGTTCAAAATCTATTCCTGCCATTGGTAATGTTCCACTAGTTCCTGAAACTGTACAATTATCTATTAAAAAATTACGTACAGAAATAACACTTACACCCTGTCTATAATTTTCTACTAGCTTTAAGTCTATAAGTTCTATATTTTCACAAACTGGATCGCCTCTATTTTGTCCAATATAGACACCATCGCCTCCGGTTTCTCTAATTTCTAAACCTGATATTCTTATATTACTACTTCTCCGCAGTGATATACCGTGTCTCCATTGTCCTTTTTCATAGGGAGCACTCATATAATCTTTTTTATGCATTTGCAAAATAGCATTATAGCCTTCGATTTCTATATTATGAGAATCATGAATCGATAATAAAGAGTCTCCTGTGTCTAAAAACTGGCCTTTTTTAGCAATAATTGTGCAACCTTCTTCAAATACTATCCTTTTATTAGTGGTGCGCAAAAATAAAGGCTCGGTTATCCACGGATGTTCTCTATACGGAATAACAATAAGGTCTTCTGGAGAGTCCAAAAGTAATTGGAGTTGTTGGGTATCATCTAGAGTGACAACTTTAGATGCAAAGATATCTGAGTAGGGGGTCGATTTTGACACTGTACAGGAACAAAGAAAACAACTTAGGGCAATGTAGAAAAATACTCTCATACTTTTATTATATACTGTTTTTGTGTTATAGTAAAAAGATGAAAGAAAAATTTAAGTATATATATATAGTTTTATTTTGTTGTATGGGTATTGCAATTTTACCAGCAGGACAGCCATCGACTGTAAATAAAGCCGCTTATACCGTGGAAGAATTTTTTTCGACTCTACCAATTACATCTGCGTCTGTTTATACCCTCTCAGATTCTGAAGCTTTTTCTTTAATAAATCTTTCTGCAGATGCTGGAATTAATGTTTTTGAATTAATTGACAGTGTTTTTAGAATTCTTGAACCATTAAAAGCTCGTGTTGTTATTACAGGTGACTCACTTCGAAAAACAGAAGATTTTTTTATTCTCGGAGATGAGCGAGTTCTTTCAATATTACCTATAAAAAAATTAGTATACCTAGAAGTAGGAAAATCTATATCCTCAAAACAAAATGATCTGGATATTTTTCTTGATTCAGAATATGAATCTTTTATTGAAATAGGAACCGCGCGGTATCTAAAACATTTTGGATTTAAAAACCTTTCTCCTTCCTTATTTGATTCATGCTTTGGTGTACAGGTACACAAATTATTTTTTTCTGCACCCTTAATAAAACTAGAACTATATGGTCCGGCAAAAGGTGCTATCTATGTTAAAGGTTTAATGAAGCCAAAACGATGGAATCTTCAAATTATTCAGAGGAAGGCTTCATGAAAGCGATAGTTTCTGCAAATCTTGCCTTAAATGTATATAGCCGAAAAAATCTTTTTCTGGCACTCCAAGCTAATGGATGGGAACTTCATGCAGCAGCTTGTGCTGATGATGGAGTATCCCTACTAGAAAATGAACTAGGAATTCCTTTTCATACACTTCCTATGAACAATAAAGGAAAAGGAATACTCTCTGATATACGCACTTTTTTCGCGTTTCTTTCATTATATAAAAAACTTAAGCCAGATGCTGTTTTACATTACAATAGCAAGCCCGATATTTATGGCTCTATTGCTGCAAATATTCTTGGTATTCCCGCAATAAATAATATTACAGGGCTTGGATCTGTTTACGTTGGTAAGGAAACACTTGTAAGAAAAGTTGTAAACTTTCTCTATAAAATTGCCTTTTCGGGGAGAAAAATACATGTTTTTTTTCAAAACACGGATGATCGCTCTCTATTTCTCTCATTAAAAATTGTTAATGAAAAAAAAACTGGCTTATTACCTGGTTCTGGGGTAGATATAAAACGTTTTCATCCTGAATTAAATCTGTCTAAAAATATAAAAACTAATGGGCCTGTTCAAACTACCTTTTTATTTGCCAGTCGTCTTGTCCTCTCAAAAGGAATTAGAGAATTTATAGAAGCAGCTAAAATACTAAAAAAAGAATATGAAAATTGTCACTTTGAAATTATTGGAGAATTATTATCTGTAACTGGCTTTATAACAGAAGATGAACTTAACGTTGCGACACAAACAGGCGTTGTAAAATATCTAGGGAACCTGAAAGATGCAAGTGAGCGTATTATAAATTGTGATTGCATGGTATTACCTTCTTATTACAGAGAAGGAGTTCCTCGTATATTACTAGAAGCTGCAGCAATGGGTAAACCTTTAATTGCAGCAAACAGTATTGGAACAAAAGAACCTGTAGAACATGGTGTAAATGGATTTTTATGTGAACCTCAGTCTACAGAAGATCTTGTTATTCAAATGAAGAAGTTTATGTCCCTTTCTACCGAAGAACAGAGTACAATGGGAAAAGAATCTAGACAAATAGCAGAGACCCGGTATTCAGATACAATTATATCTCAATCATACCTTAAAATTCTTGGGGGATTAAAATAGGATGAAACAAATTTCAAGAAAGCGAAGACAATTCATTATTTTTCTAATTGATGTGTTAATCCTTTTTTTATCTATTCCTCTGACTCTTACTTTGCGAAAGTTTCAAGTACCTTCTTTGATTTCAATATTTGAACATTGGATTACTTTTTTACCAATGATTATATTTTGGGAACTTTTAATGTACGGGGCAGGAATGTATGCTCTAGAAAAACCGTTTAAGGGTACCTCCGTTGTTTTGAAAATGTCCCTAATCGCAAGTGTTTCTTTATTAACAGGATTTACACTTTTTTATCTTTTATTG
>DATFIA010000005.1:0-3388 GCA_035270545.1 Treponemataceae bacterium | reverse complement strand
CTCATTGTAGACGCCACCACCGACAAAATTGGCTCTCTCACCGGCAAGCTCGGAATGGTTACAGATGTAACAGTCAAATCCACCCTCGCAAAAATATAGGAGTAGTATAAAAATGAAAGATATTGAAAGCACAGGAAACCGTAGTACAGCAGCCTGGGAGAAAAAACTTGTCCATCAAAATGAAATAGATAAATACTTAGAAAACGGAAAAGATTTTATTGATGATGAGGCAATTGAAAAAGAAATTGAAAACGGCCGAGAGGCGAGCGCTGAAGAGATTCGCGCAATCGTTAAAAAAGCCTACGACATCAAACTGATGGATTCCACCAGTGTTGCAAAACTTTTAGGAGTTACCGACCCAGCTCTCAAAGAAGAAATTTTTACTGCTGCCAGAGAAATTAAAAACCAGGTGTATGATAATCGCGTTGTTACTTTTGCTCCACTGTATTGTAGTAGTAAATGCGTAAACGCCTGCAAATACTGTGGGTTTAGAAGTGAAAATAAAGAAGTAGAGCGACGCGTGTTAACTATGGAAGAAATTAAATCTGAAGCCCACGTGCTTGCTTCTAAAATTGGACATAAAAGACTCGTCATGGTATACGGAGAACACCCCGAAACTGGAGCCGACTACATAGCTGAAAGTATGAAGGCGGTGTATTCCGTAAAAGACAAGGTGCGAGAAGGCGTTGGAGAAATACGCAGAGTAAATATTAATGCTGCCCCTCTCCCTATAGATGACCTCAAAAAATTAAAAGAAGCAGGAATAGGAACCTATCAAGTATTTCAAGAAACGTATCACCACGCAACATACAAAGACGTTCACCCAGAGGGAACATTAAAAGGCAACTACCCATGGAGACTGTATGCACTTCACCGAGCTATGGATGCCGGTATAGATGATGTTGCTGTTGGTGCTCTCTTTGGCCTCTATGACTGGAAGTTTGAAGTAATGGGACTCGTCGCACATGCACATGATCTAGAAAAACGCTATGGAATTGGCCCTCATTCAGTTTCTGTTCCACGGCTTGAACCTGCAGCAGGAACCGACTTTTCTTGGCTTACCCACCGTGTAAGCGACGACGACTTTCGTTATCTTATTGCTGTTATTCGACTCGCAATTCCCTATGCAGGCCTCATAGTCACCAATAGAGAGTCACCAGAAATAATCCGGTCTGTTATTAAAATGTGTACCCAACGAGACGCAGATACACGAGTTGGTATTGGCGCATACACAGACGACTTTTCTAAAACAGATGCACAAACTGGACAAAAAGATGAGAGACAGCAATTTATTTTGGGAGATACGCGCAGCCTCGACGAAATTGTTCGCGAGCTTGCAGACATGGGACACATTGTGTCTTTTTGCACAGCTGGGTACCGCTGTGGGAGAACCGGAAAAAAAATAATGGACGCGCTCACAACGGGTAAAGAAGGCTGCTTTTGTAAATTAAATGCTGTCCTTACTTTCCAAGAATGGCTTGAAGACTTTGGAAGTGAAGAAACCCAAAAAATAGGGAACGCAATAATTGAAACCGAAATGAAGGAAATTAAAGCGCGCGTTCCAAAAGACTTTTCCCACGCACAATTTGAACACCTAGAAAAAGGGATTAAAAGAATTCTCGCAGGAGAGCGAGACCTTTATTTTTAACAAAGGACATGAAATGACACAGACTCCCAAAGCGCTGAGGTTACACATAGGAATTTTTGGAAGAACTAATACCGGAAAGTCCAGCTTTCTTAACCTCATAACCGGACAAGAAACAGCAATTGTTTCCCCTGTTGCGGGAACTACAACAGACGTTGTCCAAAAAAGCATGGAACTCCTTCCTATTGGACCCGTAACCTTTTTGGACACAGCCGGTATAAATGACACCTCAGAGCTGGGAGCTCAACGGGTAAAAAAAACGTTACTGGCACTCAACTCCTGTGACGTTGCCCTTCTCATGCTCGAGTGCGGAATTTGGACAGATGCAGAAGAAGAATTGGTAAACACCTGCGCTAATCAAAAAACACCGCTTATTCTTATTATTAACAAATCTGATCTTAGCCCACCATCATCAGTTAAATTTCAAGATTTCAAAAATAAAATTAAAACGTTGCATCGCGAACACCCAGTAATGGAAATTTCTTGCACAGAAGCGCACAATAACTGGGAAGAGCGCGAACGTGTAATTTCAACATTCAAAAAACTGCTCCTCAGAGTAGCACCAGAAAGTCTTCTCGGGCCCGCAGGAATTCTTGGAGACCTGCTCCCAAAAATAGGTCTTCCTCTCGTTGTCCTTATAGTTCCAATAGATATTGAAGCACCAAAAGGCCGCCTTATTTTACCCCAAGTACAGACTATTAGAGACGCACTGGACTCAAGGGCTGCGGTTGTAGTTGTAAAAGAAACGGACTATCCAGATCTACTTACAAAATTAATTTCTCCCCCAGACCTTGTTATCTGTGACTCACAAGTTGCAGGACTCATGGTAAAAAACACACCAGAGGGAATTCCGTGCACTACATTTTCAATTCTTTTTTCACGATTTAAAGGGGATATTGTAACTCTTGCTAAAGGGGCCGCTCGTCTAGCAATGCTAAAAAAAGGAGACCGAGTGCTCATTGCAGAAGCATGCACTCACCATGCAGTTGAAGACGATATAGGGCGCGTTAAAATTCCCCGATGGATACAGGAATACATAGGATTCGATTTAAATATTGACCATTGTGCGGGGAAAGATTATCCAGAAAATATAGCAGATTATACACTTATAATTCATTGTGGCGCCTGCACTTTAACGAGACGCGAAATGCTCTGGCGCATAGACCAAACGCTTAGGGCTAAAATGCCAGACATAACAAATTACGGGATCGCGATATCTGTGTTGCAAGGTGTAATAGAGCGAACGCTGTC
Source organism: Treponemataceae bacterium (assembly GCA_035270545.1). Taxonomy (GTDB): domain Bacteria; phylum Spirochaetota; class Spirochaetia; order Treponematales; family Treponemataceae; genus Teretinema. The sequence continues at coordinate 492 of DATFIA010000005.1, read as the reverse complement.
TCCGTTTCCGCAGGCATTAATTGCGTACAAAGACGCAACTATTGCATATAAAGCTGCGACTAAGGCGAACACATCTGCTACACAAAAAGCTGCGACCCGTGAATGCGAAAAAGCCACATGAAATTAGAGAGCTTTAATAACGCGCTTACAATAGCCGTAGAATTTGGCAGATTAGAGCATAGAGAGCAAAAAATAATACTTGAAAATATTTCCGAAAGGACAATTCTTGTTTCTGCTCTCTGTATTCTGCTAGAACCAAAAACCTTAGATGACACAAATCTATTACGCTCTACAGCAAAAAAAATAAGAGACGACGAATGCGGAAACCGTCTTATACTCCGAGGTCTCGTAGAATTTTCAAGTTTTTGTCAAAACACCTGCTTGTATTGTGGACTAAACAGAACCAATACAAACGCTGTTCGATATCGCCTTTCTAAAGAAGAAATACTTGAGGCGGCTGGCAACATCCAGAAATGCGGAATCTCAACCATC
>DATFIA010000004.1:0-5526 GCA_035270545.1 Treponemataceae bacterium | reverse complement strand
CCTTGGAGCTACAAGCGTAGATATTCTCGACACTGCTCATGCAGTTCGTGTTAGAGACTGTGTGCAACAGGTAATTCTTCCAGAACTGCGAACTCTTGAAATTAAACTTTGCGAAATTGCGGCTCGGGAAGCTGAAACTCCCGAAGTGGGGCGAACCCATGGCCAGCATGCGGTGCCTATAACCTTTGGCTTTGCTATTGCAGAATATGTGAGCCGCCTTGGTAAATCTATTATTGAAATAGAGGCACGGTCTTCTCAGTTGTGTGGGAAATTAGCTGGGGCAGTTGGGGCGTATAATGCGACGAGCATGATAGTTCGCGACCCAGAGGAGTTGGAGCGAAAATATTTAGCCTACCTTGGTCTTGAGCCATCTGAACATTCTACTCAGCTTGTTGAGCCTGAATATCTGTTGCGGCTTTTACTTGAATGCAATGTTGCTTTTGGTATTATTGCTAATTTGGCAGACGACCTTCGAAACTTACAGAGATCCGAAGTGGGTGAGGTGTTTGAATATTTTAGTGCAACTCAGGTGGGCTCTTCCACTATGCCGCAAAAACGGAACCCGTGGAATTCAGAACATGTTAAGAGTTTATGGAAGGCTTTTGCTCCCCGAGTTATGACATTTTTTATGGATCAGATTTCAGAACACCAAAGAGATTTAACAAATTCTGCGAGCCAGCGTTTTGTTGCAGATTATTTAGCGGGTTTTACTCTGGCCGTTTCTCGCATGAAGTCTGTTGTTTCTGGCTTGCAGGCAGACCGTGAAGGTATGGCTCGAAACCTTGCAAACGCGGGGGGAAAGGTGAAGGGTGGAGTTCTTGCAGAAAGTGCTTATATTCTGCTTGCGGAATCTGGTATTTCAGATGCTCATGAAGTTATTCGAAACATTACCTTAGAGGCAGAAAATACAGGGATTACTTTTTACGAAGCCTTATTAAAAGACGCTGATTCCTTTGCTCGCATAACTGCTCAACTTGAAAAATTGGGTATGGCTGAAAGCAAAACTTTTTTTGCTTCTCCTGAGCGGTATAGAGGGCTTGCTGCTGAAAAGGCTCGTGAGCTTTCACAAAAATATGCGGCCTTAATGCAAAAATATACAAAATAAGTTTGATATTAAATCAATTTTGTTTTGTTTTGACTAATAATTTGGAGGAAAATATATGATAGAAATTAAAGAAACTCTGGCCTATGACGACGTTCTATTGCAACCGGGTTATTCGGAAGTACTTCCCCGTGAAGTCGATGTAAGTACAATTTTAGCACGCGATGTTCGTTTGAATGTTCCTGTTCTTTCGGCCGCTATGGATACTGTTACAGAAGAAAAAATGGCTATTGCCCTTGCCCTTGAGGGTGCTGCGGGTGTAATTCACCGCAATTTACACCCAGAAGTACAAGCGGAACAAGTTTCCAATGCAAAGAGATACTTAAACTGGGTTATTGAGTCTCCCGTTACTGTTGAAGATGATCGCACCATTGGCGACGTAAAACAAATTATGAGCCGGTATAATGTTTCGGGTCTTCCAGTTATTACGAGAGATAGGCGTCTTGTTGGTATTATCACGGGACGGGATCTTAGGTTTTGCCGAGATGATTCTTTGTTAGTTCGAGATGTGATGACTAAACAAGTTATTGTTGCAGAAGGAAAGCCTTCAACTAATGACGCTCGGGAAAAATTTGATAAACACCGTATAGAAAAACTTCCTGTTATTGATAATGGCGGTCATTTGACTGGCTTGATAACGGTAAAGGATATGGAAAAGCAAGAAATGTTTCCGTATGCTGCGCGCGATGCAAAGGGGAGTTTAATTGTTGGTGCTGCCGTTAGTAATAACGACTGGTCTGTACGTATTCCTCTTTTAGTTGCGGTTAATGTGGATTTTGTAGTCTTGGATACAGCACATGGAGACTCTAAGGGTGTCCTCGATGCAGTTCGAGCTATAAAGAAACTATATCCAGATCTTCCCGTTATTGGTGGAAATGTTGCAACAGCGGCAGGAACTCGCCATTTAATAGAAGCTGGAGCGGATGCCGTCAAGGTTGGCGTTGGTCCTGGTTCTATTTGTACCACTCGTGTGGTTTCCGGTGTTGGTTCTGCTCAGTTTTCGGCTGTCTGTGAATGTGCAGAAGAAGCAAAAAAATCTGGTATTCCAATTATTGCCGATGGTGGAATTAAATTTTCTGGTGATATTTCTAAAGCTATTGGAGCGGGCGCAAACTGCGTTATGCTTGGAAATCTCCTTGCAGGTCTCAAAGAAGCTCCGGGACGTGAAATTCTTTTTGATGGCAGGATTTACAAAGAATATCGAGGAATGGGTTCCTTGGGTGCTATAAAAGATGGCTCGGGAGATCGTTACGGTATTGCTAAAGATGAGACTCCTGTTCCTGAGGGAATTGAAGGACGAGTACCGTATAAAGGTGAACTCAAGAGTTTTCTGCATCAAATGGTGTCCGGACTGCGAAAAGGTATGGGATACTGTGGCTGTAGAACAATTGAGGAATTGAAGGAATACAAGAAATTTGTTAGAATAACCTCATCTGGTCTTCGTGAAAGTCATGCACATGATGTTACGATTACACAAGAGGCTCCGAACTACTCTCGATATTAAAGTAGGTGCATATGAACGTAGTTGTTATTGGTGCCCAATGGGGTGATGAGGGAAAGGGCAAAATAGTAGATTATTTGGCTAACGAATCCCATTGTATCGTTCGTTTTTCTGGCGGAGCAAACGCTGGTCACACGATTGTCAGTAACGGCGTTCAATACGCTTTGCATTTGGTTCCCTCTGGAATCTTGCATCCTCAAAACGTAGTGTATCTTGGCGCTGGAATGGTTATTGATCCAGAAGCTCTTTTTAAAGAACTTGAAATGCTTACTGAGCGTGGTATTAATTGGGAAGGTAGAGTGTTTATCTCCGACCGAGCACATATTGTACTGCCTCGGTATAAAGAGCTCGATAAGGTTCGAGACGCTGAGCGAAAAAGACCCATTGGGACTACTGGCCGTGGTATTGGTATAACCTATTCCATGAAAAGTGAGAGAGACGGTATTCGCTTAGCTGACCTGACTTGGAAAGAAAAAATGGACGACCTAGAACAAGAGGACAGGGATTTCCTTGCTCCTTTTATGAATCGTCTTTTAGAAATGAAAGTTAATCTCACCACAGAAATTTGGAAGGCTCGTGGAAAAAAAGTTCTTTTTGAAGGTGCTCAAGGAGCCCTTCTCGATTTAGATCTTGGAACCTATCCCTATGTTTCTTCTGGTTTTTCTTCATCTGCTGGTGCAGCTATTGGTGGTTGTATTGGACCTCGCTCAATAGATAAGGTTCTAGGCGTATTTAAAGCCTATTCCACCCGAGTTGGAAACGGACCTATGCCGACAGAATTTGACGTTAACAGTCAAAGTGTTCTCTATAATTTTGTAAGAGAAACAGGTCGTGAATATGGTGTAACTACTGGACGCCCAAGAAGATGTGGATACCTCGACCTTGTTGCTTTGCGTTACGCATGTCAGTCTAATTCAATAGATGATCTTGTTTTAACTCATCTCGATGTATACGATACCCTCGATGATATTGAAGCTTGTGTAGCTTATAATATCAATGGCAAGATAACCGAAGAATTTCCCGCATCTATAGAAGATCTTAATGCAGCGAAACCTGTTCTCAAACATTTTAAAGGGTGGAATACCTGTTTGAAGGAATGTCGCTCGTATGATAAACTTCCTCTTGAAGCTCGTAATTATGTTGATTTTATTGAAACCTATACAGAAACAAAGATTGGTATTATTTCGGTAGGTTATGATAGAAATGATACCTTTATTCGCGATTCTATCTGGGAGAACTAAAAACATTAATTTTGCTTTAGCAACTTTTATATACCCCTAGGGGTCAATACTTTCTAAGGAGTTTTATACATGGTGACTATTTCAGATCTCGGTGCATATACGTTTCCAGCTATGCTGGAAAATACCTTAAAAAAGTTTTCAGACAGACCTGCCCTTGGGTTCGCCTCGGGTGAGCCAATTACATATGCAGAATTTGGAAAGAGAATTTCTTCGCTGAAAGATTTACTTTACAGAATTGGAGTTGAAAAAGGCGACCGAGTTGCTCTTTTTAGTACGAGTGCACCAAACTGGGGTGTTGCTTGTTTTGCAACTGTTACTCTTGGAGCTATTTCAGTTCCCTTATTACCAGATTTTAATGTAAAAGAAGTTCAAACCTGCTTAGAACATTCCGGAGCAAAGGTGCTCATTGCTTCTAAAAAACTACTTGAGAAAATACCTGATCCTGCATCGTTGGGTATAAAACACGTAATAACTATTTCAGATTTATCTTTAATTTCCGGTAAGGAAGTTCGCACCGGTTCCGCCCCTGAAGTTACGATTTCTGAAGAAGATACTGCTTCTATTATTTATACTTCTGGAACTACTGGCCGCTCAAAAGGTGTAGAACTGAGTCATCGTAACTTTATTTTTACAGCAATAGGTTCTCAGTCTTTTCAAAGAGTAAATAAATATGATGTAGCTTTGTCTTTTTTACCTCTTTCTCATGTTTATGAGTTTACCATTGGGTTTTTATTATTCGTATTGAATGGTTCTTGTGTCTATTATTTGGAAAAACCACCAACAGTTACAACTCTTCTTCCTGCAATGTTAAAGGTTCGCCCCACTCTTATGTTGAGCGTTCCTATCATTATGGAAAAAATTTACAAGAACAAGATAGTTCCTACCTTTACAACCAAAGAATCTATTACAAAACTGTATGCAAAGCCATTTTTCAGGAAAATATTTCACAGAATAGCGGGAAAATCATTGAAAAAAACATTTGGTGGAAGACTGAAGTTTTTTGGAATTGGAGGCTCAAAGGTAGACCCTGTAGTTGAGCAATTCTTAAAAGAAGCTCATTTTCCCTATGCTATTGGATATGGACTTACAGAAACAGCACCTCTTCTTGCAGGATCTGGCCCAAAAATTACTGTTCCAGGCACGGTTGGACCAAAAATGCCCGGCGTTGAACTAAAGATTTTAGACCCTGACCCAGAAACTGGCATTGGAGAACTAGTTGCTAAAGGGTTGAATGTTATGAAGGGTTACTACAAAGACCCTGAAATGACTGCTTCTGTTTTTACAAATGATGGTTGGTTTCGTACGGGCGATTTAGGAGAAATAGATAAAAAGGGACGACTTTCTCTTAAGGGAAGATCGAAAAATTTAATACTTAATGCCGCTGGAGAAAATATTTATCCGGAAGATATTGAATTTGTATTGAATCAACATCCCTTTGTAACTGACTCTCTTGTAGTAGAAGGCGATAACGCATCTCTTGTAGCCCTCGTTCAAATTGATGAAGAAAAAATAAAAGCAGAAGCAGAAAAAAGAGCGTCTCCTACCATGATTGAACATGCAAGTCGTATGAAAGATCAGATGGGAGAAGCTGTGTCGTCTGCAGCGAGTGGAATGTCTCAAGCTTTTGTGTACAAAAAAGAAGAAATTTTAAACGAGATTAAGTTTTTTGTAAATGACAATGT
>DATFIA010000003.1:0-37098 GCA_035270545.1 Treponemataceae bacterium | reverse complement strand
ATGACCAATTCTTGCATACAATAAACGATAATAATCATAAATTTCAGTAACAGTACCAACAGTAGAACGTGGATTCCTGTGCGTCGTTTTTTGTTCAATTGAAATTGCAGGAGATAAACCTTCTATATAATCTATATCTGGCTTATCCATTCTCCCTAAAAACTGTCTCGCATAGGCAGATAAAGATTCTACATATCTACGCTGTCCTTCTGCAAAAATAGTATCAAATGCCAAAGAACTTTTGCCAGAACCAGATAAACCGGAAATAACAATAAGTGAGTCCCGAGGAAGTTCAATATCAATATTTTTTAAGTTATGTTCTCTCGCACCCTTTACAATAATTTTGTTTAATCCAGGTCGTCGAGTAATTTCTTTCTTGTTCATAGAATAATAATACCTGTTGTAGGGCTTGCGGTCAATAAAGGTACTCTGATTGTAATAAAAAAAGACCCTGCAATGCAGGGTCTTTAAATGGGCGCTGAGGGGATCGAACCCCCGACATTCTGGGTGTAAACCAGACGCTCGTACCAGCTGAGCTAAGCGCCCAATGAAGAATAATGTATACGAAAATAAAAAAAAGGTCAAGTAAAAAAAAGAAATATTTTTTATTGTTTAATGGTAATATAACCGAGTGAAAAGAATGAACTGTAAATTGAATTATAAGAACTATCAGAACCATACGCAAAAACATAGGCCTGTACATACCAATTGCCTTCATTTTCTGATGAAGTTGTATAGGTAACATCAGAATCCTCAAGGTTAATTTCGTCATAATCAAAAAAGTATCGAGAATTGTCTTTTATAGATGTTCCATCTGCATCTGTTCGTAATGGTAGACCAAAGTCTGCAGACGTTCCATTAAGTAATAATAATTTTTCTGCCTGATCTGCGGGGGAATTAATTTGTAGATTTCCAACAAAGACACCGGAAAGAACTGTATTGTCATAATCTTTTAAGCGTATATAAACATCACGGTTAGTATTAGATGTGGGAATAAGGGGTATAACAAAAGGATTTGTAACACATGATAAACGATGATATTTTTTTGTTTCTTTTAACCAATTAAATATAAGACCTGCATTGTTTCCCGCAAAGGTAGAAATACTAGAAATATCTTGATTTAAAGTAGATTTATTATTGTATATTCGATAATAAATCTCATATCCTTTAAAGTTAACCGGATCATTATCTGCATTTTTTTCATCTACCGTGCGAAAATGAAAATATTGTGTTAAAAGATCTTGAGAACCTGAAGGATTATTTAATATTTGATCTATTGGATACAAAAAAATGTAATTGTCTATGCCACAGCCTGTAAAAAGAAGTAAACAACTACAAAACAAAATCAAAAAAGGCCGATACAAATTTTTCACGAAATAAAATCTACTAATTCATAAATTACTACAGGTTTATTTTTACCTTTAACCCGTATAATATCGAGTTCTCTAAAAATAAACTCGTCTTTTACAAGAGCATAGGTGTATTCGCTAACTATAATCATTGTGCCGTACACTTTATTTGTGCCTTCTAGTCGTGCCCCAAGATTAACATTATCACCCATAAGAGTATAATTCATTCGGCCAGTAGACCCCATGTTTCCAACAGTCATTACTCCAGTATTTAATCCTATTCCTATTGCAAGTTTTTTCTCTGCTGGCCAAGTAGCATTTAATTCTTTTAACTTTTGTTTTTGAAGCAAAGCACATGTACAAGCCCTACTTGCATGGTCTTGAACTTCTAAAGGGGCTCCCCAAAAGCACATTATTTCATCTCCAACATATTTATCAAGAGTACCACCAGTAGCTAAGATGATGTCGGTCATAGCGGATAAATATTCATTTAAATGTTTTACAAGTTCTTGAGGAGTAAGTGTTTCTGATAAACTGGTAAAACCTCGAATATCTGAAAAGAAAACAGTTAATTCTCTGTCTACACCCCCCAACTCAGGTGGATTATCAAGCATTTGAGCGACAACTTCTGGGCTAACATATTTGCCAAACATCAATTTAATTTTTCTTTTTTCTCGCTCTTCTGTACTTGCTCGATATAAAACAATTGTGATGTATGAAAAAAACATTCCTAAAAAAGGAATCGAATAATTAATTAATAAGTTATGAGCATTGAAAAAATATGAAAAAATTAAAAATACAATAAGAAAAATAAAAATCGTGAGGGGTAAAGACCAAAGATTTTTCATCCTTGCCGCAATAAAGGCAATTAACATAATAAGAGAAAAGAAAAGAATCAGAGAAAGAGGCACTGAAGGTCTTGTGATAAATCTTTGGGTTAGCAATGTGTTTAAGGAATTCGCATGTATTTCTATACCAAACATCATACCATAGGGTGTTTGTTTTTCATCTTCTGCCATACCTTTTTCAAAGGCACCGACAAGAATAATTTTATCTGCTACAGCTCTAGTTTGTGGCCATTCATTTATATCTTCAGGAGTTTGACGCACATAACCAGCATAGGAGCGTACAGGAAACGTCTGGTGGCCTTCTGCTGCAGAAAAGGAGGGTCCACCCGCATAGTTAATAATCATCGCACATTGATTATCAACTGGAATTACGATGTCATCTTTTGTTTTACGCAAAATCCTAATTTCTTTACCAGGAAAAACCTTACAATCATCTAAGGAAGCACCCCAGTATTCAAGTGCTAAAGAAAATGCAATGGATGGCATAAAATAATCTTGAAAAATTTCAATAACACGAGTTTCAGAATCGGGGGTTCCGTCATCATTAGAATCATACATAAGAGGAGGAGCTTTCTTAGTTATTTCTTTTTTTAGTTTAACAATGGATTTCATTGTTAACGGTAATTCTATCTGATGCTCTGCGCCATTAATATCTAACCATGAAAGTCTCTTAAATGAAGATTCATCAACTGGATAACCTGGTTCTAAATCTTCTAAAACTAATTCGTCTATTAACTGAGAATATTTAAGAACAAGAGGTTGCCGCCTCACAATATTATCTAAAGAATCATTAGTAATATTAGCAGAACCAAAACCATGGATATTTGAATTAAAGGAAGCTAAATTAGTTTGTATTCCCCAGTATGGAAATAAAGATTTCCACCCTTTACCTATAAAAGAAAAATTACCGTTTTTATCATTTAAGAAAGATTGGCGATATAACATTTCTTGTTCTATATCTTCACCTGCAGGAAAAGTTTCTAATATAGATTCTAGAAAGACCCTACCCGATTCAGAAAAACTTCTAGCAAGACGTGAATCATCAATAGAACTTCCGGCTTCATCTATAAAAAAAATATCAAGAAACAAGGCCTTCTCTCTTTCATTTTGATTTGATATTCGAGAGAAAGAATTGACTAGATCTGCATGAACTCCACGAGGGAAAGGCCAGCTTCCAAATTTTTGAAGTGCTTTAATATCTACACCGACAATCAATATATCTGGATTTATTTTTTTATTTTCTTCATTCAACCACAGCCCTTTTTGAATAGAAGAGCGCGTAGAAAAATCCTTAACAGTAAAAAAACTGTCAAGGATTTTTGTTTCCATATCAGAAAAAAAACCTGTAGTAAAACCGAGAAGACAAAATAATAAAGCATATATCAAGCCGATACATAAACCAAAATTACGTGTCTTTAATAAACGGCGGTACTTTTTAACAGGCATTTTTACCTCTTAGGAATTAATTCAATTGAAGCGCAATAATACGAGATTTGGCAAGTGATGTCCAATCATCACTAGGAAATTGTTCCGCTAACATTTCATAGGCTGCAATAGCATTTTCTTTATTACTCATTTGTTCTTCAACACGGCCTAAATTAAATAAGGCACGAGGTTTTAATGTAAAAGATGCAGTTTGTGATGCTTTTGTATACCATTTAACAGCTTCTGCAAAATCAGACAGTTCATCTGCACAAGTGCCTGCATTAAAATAACAAAGGCCTGCTGTATAGGCATTGATATCTTTTTCTGCAGCTATTATATATTTTTCTTGAGCCAAAGCCCAATCTTTTTTTGAAAAATAAATTTCAGCTAAAATCATATTAGATCTAACACCAGCAAAAGTATGTTTGTTTTTTTCACCTATCGTTGAAAGACGAGCTATTAAATCATCTTGAACAAGGGTCAATTGTGACTCATCATTAGCATTTATAGCTGTTTCCCATTCAGACACAATTGTATCCAATTGATCGAAAGCAACCTTGCTTTTTTGTCCAGATAGATAAGTAAAAACTGTTAAAAGTACAAAAAATACAGCTATTATTCCTAAAGCAGAAATAATTACTTTTCTGTTTTTTAAAAGGCACTCATTTACCTTGTCGGAAAAGTTAAGTTCATCGGATTTGTTATCCTTTACATTTTTAGTAGCCATTTGTGTTATTTCTCCTTGATTTCCAGTTCTTTTATCAATCTAGACAAATATGTCCGTTGTATTTCTAGGACATGTGCAGCATTAGTCTGATTCCATTCATTTTCTTCAAGCACTTTTTGAATGTAGTGTTTCTTAAAAAGATTAAGAACAGATTTAAGGCTTTTATCCGTATAACTATTATTATCAGGCATTGTCCTGATATTCAAGAGCAAATCCTCTTCATTAATATAGGGAGGTTTACCAATAACACAGGCTCTCTCTATTGAATTTTCTAACTCTCGTATATTACCTGGCCAGGAATAAGACAAAATAGTACTCATTGCCGATTCTGAAAAACCTATAAAATCTTTTTTTACTTCATGACGAAATCTTTTCATAAAAAAAAGAGCAAGCTCTGGTATATCTTCGATTCTCTGTCTTAGAGGTGGAATATATATAGGCAGAACATTTAACCGGTAATACAAGTCAGAACGAAATTTTTGCTCTTCTACAAGTTTTTCTATATCCCTATTTGTAGCAGCAACAATACGAACATTAACAGTGAGAGTTTCACTTGAACCAAGCTTCTCAAAAGATTTATTTTGAATCACTCTGAGCAATTTAGACTGCAACGATAATGGTAAATCACCAATTTCATCTAGGAAAATAGTTCCTTTATCTGCTATTTCAAATCGACCTTTGCGATTCTGAATTGCGTCGGTAAAAGCTCCCTTAACATGGCCAAAAAGCTCACTTTCAAGCAGGCCTTCAGGTAAGGCTGCACAATTCACTCGCACAAAAGGATGTTGAGCTCTGTCACTTTTTAAATGTAATTGTTCTGCTATAAGTTCTTTACCTACTCCGCTTTCTCCAAGAATTAAAACAGATGAATCAGATTTTGCAACACGCTCAACTATATCAAGTTTCTCTAATATTACAGGACTATTAGCTATCATAGTATGATAGCCTCGATCTGTTACAATTTGATCCTGTAAAACAACTATTTCATCTCTGGAACGTTGAAGAAAACGAGCATTTTGATACGCAATGGCCGCTTGATTTGCAAAAATTTCAAGAAGTTCTAGATCTTCTAAAATGAAACCTTTATCGGTTCCTTTATTAAGAATTTCTATAACTCCAATACATTCATCTCTTACTCGCATAGGTACAGCAAGCATATTCTGAGTTTTATATCCGGTGGATTGTTGAACAACAGGGTTAAAGCGCGGATCATTTGCAACATCGTTTACAATAAGACTTCGATTATTTTTAACTACCCAACCAGCTATTCCCTCATCGATTTTAACGACAAATTTTTTTGCTTCAATTCCTTTTGGTCCAAGAGCTACTTCAAATCGAAGAAATTTTTTATCTGTGTCTACAAGAAGCAACGAGGCAGCTTCACCTTCAACTAGGTGCATTGCAGACTCGAGTATGTAAGCCAATAAGGCATTTATATCTGAATAATTAGAATTGATTCGAACGTTTATTTCAATGAGGGCATTGAGTTTTTCTGTATCAAGATTATTTGATAGTTTCATCAATACCGCTCATTGAAAATAAATCATTAGTTATTTTTATTTTTTAGAAAATCACCCAAGGTATAAGCGCCATCATCTTTTTCTTGTTCAGATGACATGTACTGTGATATTTCTTCACGTTGTACTTTCTTCTTATAATCCTTGATTGAAAAAGCTACTTTTTGGCGATCTGGGCTGACGTCCACTACAATTGCCTTGATTTTATCACCGACATTGTATTTTTTTACTGCATCTTCATATTGTTCTTCTCGAGACTCAACAAGATTTTGCTTATTTATCAGACCTTCAATTCCACCGGCTACCCGAATAAAAACACCAAAATCAGTAATAGAAGTAATTTCACCTTCAACAGAAGTTCCTGGTTTATTTGCTTCTGCAAATGCAATCCAAGGATCATCTGAAAGTTGTTTTAGTCCTAAACGAATTCTTCTTGTTTCAGGATCAATTTCAATAACCATTACTTCAATTTCTTGATCCAAGGAAATTTCACTTCCTGGGTGCTTGATTTTTCTTGTCCAAGAAAGATCGTCAACATGAAGGAATCCATCTATGCCTTCTTCGAGCTCAACGAACGCACCTGCATTTGTAAGTTTAACAACCTTTTTAGTAAGTCGAGTTCCAACAGGATACTTTTCGGAAAGAGCTTCCCATGGATTATCTGTTACCTGTTTTAGACCGAGTGAAACGCGACCAGCTTGAATGTCATATCCTAAGATCATACATTCAATATCTTCACCAATTTTTACCATGTCTTCAGGCTTGTTAATTTTTTTAACCCAACTGAATTCACTGATATGTGCAAGACCTTCAATACCCTCTTCAAGTTCAATAAAGGCACCAAATTCGGTCAACTTTGTTACAGTACCCTTTACTACATCATTTACATGGAACTTGTCTTCAAAATGAAGCCATGGATCTTCTGTGAAATGTTTAAGTGAGAGATTAATGCGTTTTTCTTCAGGATCAAGACGAATTACTTTGAGAGTAATTTCTTGTCCTTTTTTAACAAAATCTTTAGGTCGTGTTACATGGCCCCAACTCATATCGTTGATATGTAAAAGACCATCAAAACCACCAAGATCTATAAAAGCACCAAAACTAGTAAAACTTTTTACTACACCAGTAATAGAATCACCAATTTGTTTATTATTAAAAAAATCATCTCTGTTTACTTCAGTTTGTTCTTCAAGGAATTTTCGGCGATTAACGACGACATTTACCTTGTTATCTGAATACAAACGTTCAACATAGAACATACATTTTAAAGCAAGAAGTTTTTCTGCTTTTTCTACTTTCTGACTATCAGATTGACTAATAGGAAGGAAAGCACGCACTCCGGAGCCAAGACTGACTTCGAAACCGCCTTTGACTATTTTATCTATTGTGCCTTCAACAGGTGTTTTGTCCTGAAAAGCTTGTCTCAAGTTTTTCCAAAAAACCTTAACATCGGCTTTTTGTTTAGAAACGATTACTTCACCATGTTTATTCTCTTTTTTTTCAAGAACAACACTGACTGTATCGCCCACTTTAGGTAATTCTGTAAACTCTGATACAGGAATCTTACCTTCTGATTTATACCCGACATCAACGAAAACCTGATCGTCTGTTACCTGAATGACAATACCGTCAACTAGTTGTCCCTCTTCGAGAGACTGGAACGACTTCAGGTACTCCTCCTGTAATCGTGTCTGCTGGATGTCTTCACTGGAGTTTTTCTGTCCATCCTTTGCCACTTCCATCTGATCCATAACCAACCCTTATATTTGAATTTTGCTTATTATAATTGCACAAACAACTTCAATGGTCAAGTCCGATGTATCGATATAGAAGGCATCGGGTGCAATTTTAAGACTTCCTTCTTTTTTATTACGATCTACATCATCTCTTTCGGCGATAGCTGCTTCCAAATCTGAGAGACTTTTACTGCTTGTGCCCTGATTATATCTGCGGAGAGCACGAGCAGAGACAGATGCATCTAAATAGAATTTAAAATCTGCATCGGGAAAAACAACAGTTGTCATGTCTCTACCTTCGCAAACAACACCGGTAGCACGAGCAATTTTTCTAATTTTTTCATTTAAAATATGTCGAACTTCAACAATAGCAGAAAGCGGAGCAACAATAGATTCTACCGCATCGGAACGAAGATAGATTTCTACATCTTCATTATCAAGATACAAATGACTATTTCGATAGTCTAAATTAACACTACGAGCGAAATCTATAATCTTTTGTTCATTTGAAAGGTCAGGTAAAACACCCCCTGATCCATCTGGTTTACTCCCCATACTTCTAAGCAAAGCAAGGGTAACTCCTCGATAAAAGCTGCCTGTATTCATGAATGTTATACTAAAATATTCGGCAATATTTCGTGCAATAGTACTTTTTCCAGACCCTGCTGGTCCATCAATTGCAATGATCATAATGCTGGTACGTCTTCATTTTTTTTATTTGCTTCTGCTAATAGATCAGAAATTTCTGCGGGTAATAAATTTCTGAACTCGCCATATTTTAATTGGCCAAGAGAAACAGGTCCTATTCGAGTGCGAATAAGGCTTTTAATGCGAACCCCAAAATGTTCAAGAACCTTTCTAATTTCTCTGTTCTTACCTTCTATGAGAACAATTCTAAGTCTTCTTGAAGAAAGTCTGTCAGCAGATTTACAACGATAATAGACAGAATCTATTCTAATACCCTTTGTAAAAGCAGAGAGTAAATCATCGCTAAAAGGCATACTTGCTTCTACGATATACTCTTTTTCTATTTCTGATGAAGGATGGCCAATTATAGAAGCAAATTCTCCGTCGTTGGTAAACAATAATGCACCAGAAGAATACATATCGAGGCGTCCAACATTATACAGACGTTCAGTATATGATGACTTTAATATATCGGCTGCAACTGGTCGACCTTTTTCATCCGATAGAGAACAAACATAACCGGAAGGTTTACTCAACAAAACATAACGTTGATGATCCTCAGGTTTGACTGGCTTTCCGTCAACACATACAATATCACTTGTTGAAACTTTGGCTCCCATTTCTGTAACGCAAACACCGTTAACAGTAACACGACCTTCTTGAATTATTAATTCAGAGGTTCTACGTGAGGCAACCCCTGAATGGGCTAGAAAAACTTGGAGCCGTATAGACTCAGAAGCTTGATTATCGGGCAAGTTCAAAACGATCACTCTCCATTTCATCTAATTTTGGTAGATCAGCAATACTATTTATTCTAAAAACTTTAAGGAAATCTTTTGTTGTACCAAATTGCACTGGTTTTCCAGGAACATCTTTTTTCCCTACCTCTTTAATAAGGTTTCGCTCTCCCAGAAGGCGGATCATATTATCTGCAGAAACACCTCGTATTGCTTCAATTTCAGAGCGAGTTATAGGCTGAGAATAGGCAATAATAGAAAGAGTTTCCATTGCTGCGCGAGATAATTTATTATCATTTTTTTTACCATACTTATCTTTTAAACTTTCCCATAATTCTTTTTTAGGATTTAGTATCCATCCACCAGAAATTTGTATAATTTCAATTCCATAGGCTTCATCAGAATATCTTTCAACTAAAAGCTCAAGAACTTTTTCTACAATATCTTTAGACAAGCCAGCAATCCTAACAAGAGAGGCCTCATCTATAGGTTCATTTTCTAAAAACAATATAGCTTCAATTAAAGCTGTTTCTTTCTCCATCTTGTACTCCATCTCAGTGATTAACCTTCAACCGTTAACACAATATCATCTATAGATACCTTTTCCCAAGGTTTTAATTTAATATCACCAAACATCCTATTTTGCCACACACTTGCCATTCTAAATTTTACAGCCTCAAGAATTGCCATAAAAGCACAGACAACATCCATTAAATTGCCTTTACGTATAATGAGATCTGTAAAAAGGCATTCGCCGTGCAATTCAAATAACTCATTCATCAATGTAATTTTTTCATTTACAGAAACTTCTTCATAAAGATCTAGAATCCTTTCCGAATTATAACTTGAAACGAGATTAGAAAAAGTTTTGAGTAAATCCCATGTGTCTACACGTTCCCAAAGCTCTTCTTCTACAAATGGTAAGGTATGTTGAATCTTTTTTCTCTCAAACACCCACTCTGCTTCACTTTCTTTTTCTTCCATAAGTTCTGATAATTTTTTATATTTTTGGTATTCAATAAGTTTATCTACTAATTCTTGCCTTGGATCATCAATTTCTTCATCATCTATTACTATTTCGACAGGGAGCAACATACGGCTCTTGATATACAATAAATTTGCAGCCATTGCATAAAATTCAGTCAAACTAGCTAAATCTGTAGAAAGAGCATAATCCAGATATTCAAGATATTGTTCGGTAATATTGCCAATGGGAATATCATATATGTTTACTTCATTTTTTTTAACAAGAAATAACAGCAGATCAAGAGGGCCTTCGAAGTTGTTAACCTTAAAGGTGCTTCCATTGTCTACTTGTTCTGTTCCGATTTCAGATTCCATATATTGTTCCTACCTTTTTAACACCCTGATCTGGAAGAAAAGAAGCAATTTCACTTAATAATTGCCCTGTTACAGGATCGGCAGCAAATGGAAGAAGCTCAAGTAGGGGAACAAGAACAAATTGCCGCTCATACATTCTAACATGTGGAATTTCTAAATTCTTGCTCCGAATTACAGTAGAACCAAAAAATTCTATATCAATATCCAATGTTCGGGGTCCAAATCGTAACTCAAATTCTCGTTGCCGACCAAAGCTGCACTCAATTTCTTGTAAAATTGAAAGCAAAGATTCAGGTGAATTAGAATAATAGCCAATTACAACAGCATTAAAAAAATCTGATTGATCCTCAAAGTCTCTTGGTCTGGTCTTATAAATAGAAGAACATTTAATATCTGTAAGGACTAGAGAAAGAGAGGCTACAGCCTCTCTTAGTATATAACAAGAATCACCTAAATTCGATCCAAGTCCCAGAACAACGAGCTCTTTCATAAAAAATTAAAACAGACCGCCCTCTGCTTCATCTATTTGTTTCGCTTTTTTAGCAGCTCCTGTAGACATCGCAGCACCAGATGGAATTGCGGCTGTAGTGGCAGCTTTAGCTTCAGCAGTAACCGATGAATTAGCTTGTCGAAGTTTTTGACCTGGAAAAAGTTTTTCACGTATTTCTTTTTCAACAAGTATTTTAAATTCAGGATTATTTTCTAAAAAAACAATGGCATTTTCTCTACCCTGACCTATTTTCTCTTCACCTTTTGAATACCATGATCCTTTTTTATCTATATAACCATGTTTTACAGCAGAATCGAGAAGACTGGAAACAGCAGAGATGCCCTTACCAAAAATAATATCTAGTTCAACCTTTCTAAATGGCGGTGCAACTTTATTTTTTACAACTTTTACTCGTACTTTATTTCCAATTGCTTCTTCTTCACCCTTATCTAAAGTTTCTATTTTTCTAACTTCCAAGCGAATAGATGCATAAAATTTCAAGGCATTACCACCTGTAGTGGTTTCGGGATTCCCGAACATAACACCAATTTTCATACGAATTTGATTAATAAAAATTATTATACACTTAGATTTACCAATTATTCCTGTTAATTTACGTAACGCTTGACTCATTAATCGGGCTTGTAACCCCATGTGAGAGTCACCCATGTCACCTTCAATTTCTGCTTGAGGTGTAAGAGCAGCTACAGAATCAACAACTATTATATCAACAGCTCCTGAGCGAACAAGACTTTCTGCAATTTCGAGAGCCTGCTCTCCTGTATCCGGCTGTGATACCCAAAGTTCATCAATATTTACACCAAGATTTTTTGCATATTGAGGATCTAAAGCATGTTCTGCATCTATAAATGCTGCAATACCACCCATTTTTTGAGCTTCTGCAATACCATGAAGAGCAAGTGTTGTTTTACCCGATGATTCTGGTCCGTAAATTTCTATAATTCTTCCTCGTGGAAAACCACCAATACCGAGGGCTTCGTCCAGAAGGATACTACCAGAAGGTACAACTTCGATACCGGCAGCATTAGCACCAGTTCCAAGTTTCATCAGGGATCCCTGTCCAAATTGTTTTTCGATCTGTAGCCGTGCAACTTCAAGAGCTTTGAGCTTATCACCCATATCAGCATTTGCATTAAATTCTGTTGTCGTTTTTGCCACATTTTCCTCCCAGGTAATGATATAGTCATAATAATTTGAATTGCCTGCATTGTATCAATAAAATTTGAAAAATAATAGCATGACCTGTTAAAAGGGTGTATCATTTATATATGATTCAACCTTTTTTGATTTTTGCAACAAGGGCTTCACGATCGTATGCAAAAAAAGTAGTTGCTGCAGTTATTAAAAATCCTGAAAAAATTCTTTTCCCTGATAATTTTGATTATACGGACCAACTTTCTGTTGAAAAATTTGCAGATTGTGAATTAGAAGTAACACTTCTCAGTTCTGTACGGGGAAAAACAGTTTTCCTTTTTGCTTGTTCTGCTCGAAACAGTGAAAATATTTCAAATGATGAGTGTAAAATAGAATTATACCATACGATTGATGTTCTAAGACGATCCCAAGCAAAAAAAATAATTGTTTTTGAACCATATATTTCCAGTAGTCGTTCAGACAGAACAACACGAAGAAATTCTGTTGGAATGTGGGTACACTACAAAACGTTAATTTCTTTAGGTGTTAATCATCTCATAACCTATCAACTTCATTCAGATAAATCTAAAACGATCTTTGACCCCTGCATATGTTCTGTTGATGATATTCCGGCAACAATTCTTTTGCAAAAATTTTTATGCTCTAATGTCATAAAAAACAAAGAAAAATTTGAAAATGAAATTCAAAACGATTGGCTCTTTTGTTCAGTTGATGCAGGTGGAGAAAAGTTAGCCAAAAAATTTGCAGCTTCTTTTAATACTCAATTGGTAATCGCACATAAACAAAGAAGTACTACCCAACATAATACAATAGAAAGTATTGATATTTTGTCTGCAGTTTCATTAAAAGATAAAATAATTTGGATAGTAGATGATATGATAGACACAGGATCCTCAATTTATGGCCTTGTACAGGAATTGGCAACACGAAAATGTACAGAAATAAATATTATGATAGTGCATCCTGTTTTTTCGCATCCTGCAATTGAAAGACTAACCATTTTAAAAGAAAAAAAAATGCTCAATAGATTAGTAGTTTGCGATACTATCGATTGCTCTATTTTAACAAAAGCCATGCCTTTTGTTGAAATAATTGAGTCAGCGGATATGAGTGCTCAAATCGTTATTACAATAAGCCTTGAACTACCAATGTTTCCATTAACAGATGATTTCTCACCCCACAACTACCTTGAAAAAAAAGATATATAATCTTATCGATTTTCAGGAATTGCAGTTTGATAGATTCCACTTCCTGCGAGATACAAAGAACCATTTTCGAAAGAAATTTTACCTAGGATCTCAAGAGGTTTCGTGGTTTGAATTGGTAATACTGAATCAAATCGAACAGGAACAATACCTTCGAGAGTACTGCGCGTATCATAGCCTATTAAAAAATCAAGAGAAAATTGTTTTTCAGTTGTAACGAGATTTGTAGCCATTCCTTTCCAGCGAACCCAGCAATCTTGATACAAATAAGGATCTTCAATAACAGTTTTATAGGAAATTGAGTTAGTTATAGTAGCAAAAGTTGGCACCGATAAATAATCCATTAATAATCGCGTTTTTTGTTTAATAAACAAAGAAGCGTTAGAGTGTAATATTTTGTTTATTTCTATTTGAGCTTCTGTATCTCGATAAGATTGAAAAAAACGTTGAGCATTCGAATAGGCTTTTAATATTTGACCTTCACTTAAAACATACCTGTATGAACCACCCAAATCAACAAGCGATTTTTTATCAACATCTTGAAGAATAAAAGAACTAAGATCTGCTCTTTGCTTAATTGTGTTATTAATAAAAAAGTGTGAAACGATAAAACTTCCAGTAATAACGACTACGCTACAGAGTACAAAGAGTAAAATGGTTTTTACATTCCGTTTTTTATGGGGGCGAGGATAAAACTTGCGTATCGCACCTGTTTCAGTTAAGCCTAAAAAAACATCTCTGTCACCTTTTTTTCGTATAAAATTTAAGGCTTTTTTTGAAAGAGCATGGCGGGGGGCGTATTCGAGAGCTTCAAGATAATACTCTACAGCCTGATCCGTTTCGCCTCTCCGTAAAAATAGAGCAGCCTGTGCTGCTAAGAGATCAGGATCCCTCATTTTTATAGCTCGAGCGCGTTGTAAATATGAGGTTGCGCCTCCTGAATCTCCTGTGTGCAAACAGGCAAGACCCAGAAACAAGTAATAGGGAAAAGAATCCCTATATTGTATAATATTAGGTTCAAGAAGAGTTATCACATCAGAGTATCGTTTTCTAAAAAAAGCTTTTTTCGCGCGTTCAAGAACCGTTTTTGCCATTATCCTACTCTAATTGAGAACCTTGATTAAGCAATACATCGAGAGCATTGTTTAGTTGAAGCAATTCTTCTTCTGTTGCAACATCAGGGTTCAGTTCTATTTCTTTAATTCGTTCTAAAAGTTTTTCAATTAGAAGCTGTTGTTTCGATTTTTGTTTTGTTAATTGTGCAGATTGAATAATTGAAGAAGCATTTGTTATAGTTCCTTTTTTTTCAAAAGGAATCCAATAATCTGAATATGTACCCAATAATGCAGTATAAACAACAATATTTCCTTCAGAAAGTTCTATTGAGGGCCATTGTATAACAACAGCGGAATCATTTATAGCATATAGGCTATTAAAGGAACGCCCTGCATGATATTCATGCGTCCATGAAAGTGTATTTAAGCGATCCCAATTTGCCACATATACAGAAGAGGGAACCGAAACATTAGATCCCTTCAACAAAATCATCAAAGAAGCTTCTCTATTTTTTGAAATAAGAACTGAGTCCATACTTTCATAAGGAGTAAGCATAGTTTCTGTTGAAATACGATCTTTAATATTAGTGCTAAAATGAACACCTTGATTTTCACCAAGGAAAGTATCAATAAATGCTTTTAATGCAAATTGGCTTGGTTTGCCAGAAGTATTTTCAATTGAAGTTTCAATTTTAAGAAGACTTCTACTATCAGAATCTTTGGAATCTATAAAGGAGAAAGATTGTATTGCTTGAAAATCATCTGTTAAGTCAAAAATAAACCGAGCACCTCCGTCAGTTTGTTCCAATATACCGGACTTTCCATGACGTCGAGTCAACTTAAATACTTTTGAACCTGATTGTACAGAAAACCAAGAAGTTGCAGAGGCATTACGATCTTCAAAAAGAGCTGTATAACGCCCCTTGCCAACATCCGATAATTGATACAATGAAAAACTCATACTTTCAGGATACAAAATTAATTTTAGATTTGAATGGATAATTTCTAGAGGCTCTTTAGCGCCTCGCTGTTCTGCAGAAATAAGAGAAATAAGAGCGCAATAAAAAAAGAACAAAAATAAAACAAACCTTTTATTCATCTATTTCTCTCCCTCAAGAATTGTGTCATATAAAAACTGGAGAGCAATAGCTTTTTCCCTGAGTTCTTCCAAGGATTTTCTTTTACTATCTGGATCTGAAGATACACCTAGAGATGAGTGAGAATTAGTTAAAATGGACTGAGGAATTGAAACCCCTGATAAGGTCATTGCAGCAGCAAGTTCGGCTTTTTCTATCTCAAGCATGGAAATGGTATCAAGTAATTGAGAGTTTCGCACTTTTTCATCACCCAATTGTTTTTCTAGTTCTCCCAATCTGGTATCTTTTATCATATCGGAAATACGTTTTTGATACGCAGTAATTGCCTGTTCATAAGATTTTTCTCTGCGTTGATAATCTTCAATAATTTTTAGCGATTCTTCATGACTTTGTTTTAGAAGACGCAAAAGTTGGCCTTCCCGTTCACCCTGCCCTATAATGGCAAGTCTATATTGAGCTGCTTCACGTTTTATTGCTTCGGGATATCTTTCAAGGACTATTCGAAATATAGCAGCAGCCTCTTCATGCCGTCCAACAGAAAAAAGACTTTCTCCTATCCAATAATAGGCAGAGGATACAAGAGAGTGTTCAGGCCAAGAAGAAAGAAAATTGTAAAAGGATTGAATAGAAGATTCATAAGAACCTTTAAGAAATTGAATACGACCCTTTTGATAGTTCATATCTGCATTTCTAGGATCTTTAGGAAAGGTATTTGAAAATTTTTCAATATCTGTAAGTGCAACTGAAAAATCTTCGGCTGAAATCTCTGACATAATAAGCCAATACCAGGTCTCTGCATTATTAGAGCCTGAAGGTCCCATTAAAGCCTTACGGAAGGATAAAGTTGCAGTAGACCAATCCGATCGAGCATAGGCTTCAAGTCCAGTAATAAGGGCATCTTGTGAAAAAAGTGTAAAACACACAAAAAAAGATACACAAATGGCCACTATTTTTTTCATTAAACTCTCCACAAAAAAATCTTTTTTTTTCAGTTACAATGATTCTCTACTAGTGCCTTAAAGGTAAATCACCTGAAAAAAAAGATGTACCTGATACGATAACATCTGCACCAGCTTTGACAGCAGCATCTAAAGTATTAGAATTTATACCACCATCTACTGATACTATATACGAAAAATCATTTTCTTGCTTAATTTTTTTTAGTTCTCTCACCTTTTCTAAGCATGAAGGAATTAATGACTGGCCTCCAAAACCAGGGTTTACAGTCATTATCAACACAAGATCTATAAATGGAAGAATTTCTTTAAGATGACTAACGGGAGTAGATGGAACAATACTAATACCCGCTTTTATTCCAGCTTCATGAATACGAGAAATCAATCGATTTGCATGTATTGTTCCCTCAAAATGGAATGTTAACCAGTCTGCACCTGCCTTGATATACTCATCCAATTGTTCATCAGGATTAGAAATCATCAAATGAACATCGAAAGGAAGAGAGCTTTTTTCTCGAAGAGCCTTAATAACTGGAGGACCAATTGTGAGGTTAGGTACAAAATGGCCATCCATTACATCAACATGTATCCAATCACCACCATTCTTTGAGATAAAATTAAGAGAATCACCTAAAGCTGTAAAATCGGCACTTAAAATCGATGGAGAGAGTAGATATGAAGTATTCATAAGTACTATAGTAACAAACTCATGCGAAGCTGTAAATACAAACCTTAATTGACTAAACCTCTATAATGAGTATAATGGAATAAGTAGTAATATGATTAGCGAACCTGTTCATGGATTGTTACCCCAAGTATGTGAGCTTCTCAAAAAGGGCGAATTGGAACAGGCCAACAAAGAACTTGTTGAACTACTCCAGCAAGACCTAGAAAATAGTGATGTAATATACACTCTCACAGGAGTAAATTTCTGGATTGATAAGCTAAAAAAAGCCTTAACTGCTTCTACAGCTTTTGAACAAGGTGAATATCTTGTTTCTCAATGGAAGCCTTTTACTGTTTTTATAAAAAAACAGGGACGAGAACGAGAACCTATTTTATATGCACTAAAGCACAGTGTTTTTGGTCTTGCTTTACGTTTTTATCAATCACTGTATCGCGAAGACGGTACAGCGCAAGAACCTGAGTTATACAGAAAAACTGGCTTATGTTACAAGGCTTTAGGAGATTACGAGCGTGCTTTGCGACTTCTTGAGCAAGCAAAAGATGGTGATAAAGATTCGCCAACAATTCTTGCTGAATTGGCTGATTGTTATGCCCTATGTGGTGAAGTAAGGCTTTCAAAAGTTCTATTTAGAGAAGCATTTTTTCAAGGAGCTTCTTTTGTAGAACTTCATTTTTTAGAATCTGAAGTAATACTTCGCCTTGAATCTCAGGTTCATGCGCTGGGTTACTCAGGATCTGAAATGGCTGAATGGATTCCGGTATACGGAGTTCTGTACGGTATTTTTAATATTAAAAGGGAATTACGAGCTTTAGAGTTTGGAAAACTTAAACAAGCTATTTTTGCCCTTGAGAATGAATTGAGAGATGCGTCTGCAGAAACCAGAAAAATTTTGGTACCCAGGCTCATAAACCATTATTTTTGGCTAATCGATCATTATGTAAATGTTAATGACGACAAAGCAAGAATAAATGAAGTGCTACTAAAAATCAAATTACTGGATACTGATGTATACAATAGGTATACGATGTAGACAGGTTTGCAGGAGAGAAGAATATGTCTGAGTCGTTGGTTAAATCTGTTCAGGATATGCTGAATGAAGAAAAGTGGACCCGTGCCACGATCAGTAATTATTCCATAAACAACTTTAAAGAGCTGGATGTCATAATTCGTGATGCCCAACAAAAGAAATGCGTAGACGAAGTAAAAGCCTTGTGTGATGAACACCTCTCCCACACTAAAAACAGTATAATTGCACTGTATTTATCTGGTATTAGTGCCCTTTCAAAACAACTGTTAGACGATTCAGCTTTAGTAAGCCTAATAGAAATCTTTATTGACAACCACAAAACACCTATTGTTGAATATTTGTCAAATAGAGCGCTTGATTTTGGAGAGTCAAAATTTGCACTTCGTACTCTTGCTGATTGTTATAAAGATGCAAACGATGAAAAACTTTACAATGTCTGGGAACGTTTAGTAAAAATCGACTATGAAGAAGCTGATATTACTAAATTACTTGCAGAAAAATATGAAGCCGATGACGAAATTGAAATTGCTGTCGATTATTACAAAAAAGCTCTGTATCGCTATATAAATAGAAAACAAACCAATTCTGTAAAAGAAATTTGGACTCATCTTGTTAGCCTTATACCTGAAGAAATTGATTTCTTTTATCATGTACAACGAAAAATCTCTAAAACATTAGGAGATGATCGTAGTGCAATTCTCATGCAAGAAGTCTACGTTTATTATAAAGAAACAGAAGACTGGAATACTGCAATTGATATTCTTAAAACAATTCTTTCATACGACGATAAAGACTCTTGGTCTCGCAAAGAAATAGTTGAATGCTTCCGTGGAAAATACGCTGGACACAGTCAACTAGATGAGTATGTAAAAGCCTCTAATCTTAATCAAAGCTGGAGAAACGTATTTGAGGCTATTGCAGAATTCGAAAAGCATATTGCCTTTGATGCCGGAAACTTCGTCTTCCATAGATCATGGGGTGTTGGTCGCATTTCTAACGTAAAGAATGATGAAATAACTATTGATTTTGCAAAAAAAAGAGATCACTCAATGAGTTTGAAAATGGCAGTTAATGCTCTTCAAACTTTAACAAAAGATCATATCTGGGTATTAAAATCAATTTGGAAAAAATCAAAACTAATTGAAAAAATAAAATCAGATCCAACTTGGACACTAAAAACTATAATTAAAAGTCATGATAATAACTGTGACTTAAAGCATATAAAAGCTGAATTAGTTCCATCTGTATTAACTGTTAATGAATGGACAAGTTGGAGCACAAAAGCCAGAAAAGTGTTACAGGAAGATCCAAGCTTTGGTGTGAATCCTAACAATATTGATCTTTTTATGGTTCGTGACAGACCTATTTCTATGGAAGAAAAATTATTTAATGAGTTTAAAGCTCAAAAAAACTTTTTCCCTCGAATAGACTTACTTATGACTTTTTCTGAAAAGGCGGAGCCAGATTCAGAATATTTTGCTGAAATGTTTTCTTATTTTGCAGGATATTTGAAGGCTTTTAACCAAGTTAATGAACAAATAATTGCTTCGTATTTAGTGGTAAAACAAATTGTTGCAAAACATCCTCATTTAGCCACTGGAATACAATATAATTTTGCAGAACTTTTTGCAGAAATTGATGATCCCTCTGTATTGTACACGGCTATTAAACACAACGATCTAAAAAGAAGTTATTTATTACATATAAAAAACTTCCTCATAGATTGGCCTGAAATTTACGTTAAGCTTTTTCCAACGGTACTTTCAACAGATATTATTGAAGCACTTGTGAAAGAAGGTCTTGAAGATAAAGTAAAAAACCTTGCAATACTCTGTTTCGAAAATTATAGAGACTATAGAGAAGGTGCAATTTGGTTTTTTAAGAATGCTCAACAAGATGAATGGTTCAAAGAACTTGGAATTACTTTCGAAAAGCAGCTCATTACTTTAATTCATATTCTTGATGTAACTTATAGAGAAATTGCAAATCATAGAGAAACAACAGAAAACCGCAAAATAAATAGACAAGTGCAAACTCTTCTTTTTGGCAAGGATAACTTGTTGGAAACTTTTATTCTTGAAAATGATGTTAATACAATTACTCGTTTGTATACTCTTGTTGATGATGTTAAGGATCTTGACCCTGGCATTAAAATGCATTTAAGAAATAAAATTCTTGAACAACATAAAGGATTTAAATTCTTTGGAACAGAAGAGAAAACGATTGTATCGAGAGGTCTTATTGTTACTTCTAAAATGTATGAAGAAAAGAAGAAACAATTACAACATATTATTGATGTTGAAGTGCCTGAAAACTCCAAAGAAATTGGTATAGCCCTCGCACAGGGTGACTTGCGTGAAAATGCTGAATATAAAGCAGCGAAAGAAAAACAAAATATTCTTAACACAACAGCAACGCGACTGCAAGAAGAAATTGACAGAGCTCAAATATTTGATCCAACAACCATTACAGTCGCACGTGTTTCTTTTGCAACAATTGTAGAACTTTCTAATAATAAAACAGGAACAGATGAAACCTATACTATTTTAGGACCATGGGAATCTGATCCAGATAATTTTATTATTTCTTATATGTCACCCTTTGGAAATGCAATATTAACGCATCGTGAAGGCGACAATCTCAAGTTTACAATTAATGAACGGGATTATGATTACACTATAAAATCTATTTCGGCAGCTTCGCTATAATATTTATTAAAGATAAGGGTACTGGCATGAAAAAAGTTAAGGGGCTTTTGGCACTGGTCCTTCTGACCAGTGCTCTTTTCCGTATATCTGCAACTAATGCAGATATTATTGTCTTAATGGATGCTTCAGGGACTATTTTTCCTTGGTTTGATCAAATCAATAATACAATTCTTGTTGATATAACCAAAAAATTTGTTCGCCCTGGTGATACATTTCATTTAATTTCTTTTAATTCTAGGGTAAACCTAGAAATAGTCCAACCTATTAAAACAGAAGCAGATATTTCACGAGTAGTTTCTCGTTTTATGCTTCTTTATCCTCTTGGACAGAACTCAGATTTTCTTTCTGGTTTACAATATACTTGGCAATATGCTGCATCCCTTGATCAAAAATTAGATAAAATAGTCATAATTTTATCAGATGGTATTTTTAATCCTCCAAAATCAAGTCAATATGCTTCTTTTAGCAATGAAGAAGTTAAAAATGAACTTATTTCTATTGCACGAAAAATTCGAGGTGCAGGTTGGTCTGTTTATTACATTAAATTGCCATTCCCCGAAGGAGCATCTATTGTAACTCTAGATGGCAATTTACTTTCTGTACCAAAACAAAAACAAATAATATCTGACTCCGAATCAAACAGTACTAATCAAACAACTACCGCTGATATTGAACCAGTCGAATACATAGATATTTCTGGCTCATTTTCTTCGATTGTAGACATACAATTAAATACAGTAAATCAAACTGATGGAACCATAAAATTTGATACACACTCACTCTCTCTTCCTGAAGTCATTTACCCTTCAACATTAGGAAAAAAAGGTCGTGGATTTTCTCTCCCATTAAAAATCGAGAACACTTCCAATAAAACCCTTAACCTTGAATTAACAGGTGTTTATATAAAAGATATAAATGTATTAAATCAAAATAGTTTTATTAGTATTGCTGGAAATAAATCGAAAACGTATAAAGCTGATATCTTACTTCCTGAATCACTTCCCTTAGAAAATCAAAAATTACAAGTTACACTTCAATTTGCAGGAAATGAAAGAGTAAATCCACAGTCAGCTGTAATCGATATTACGTTGGTTCCTTTTAGCCTTGAAACATTTATTAAAAAAAGTAGTTCTATAGTTATAAATTCACTAATTGTACTTTTTTCAATTTTACTTGTAATAATTTTACTTATAATAATAACACGACGCACTTCTCGTCCTGTATTGAGTATACTAAACGCTCAAAATGAAGAAGATAAGGAAAAGAAACTTGTTGCTTCAACAAAGGATGTTGGAGGTTCTGCATCTGGAATTAAAGTAACAGCTGCTGCTTCTGCTGAGAGCCCAACAAGTACAGTTGGACCTAACTCTTCTAAGGGACTGCCACCAAATGCCTCAGATGCAGCCATATCTGCAGCTTCACAGAGGTTTGTTTTGGAGAAATCAGAAACTACTAGTTCAACTGATACGCTTTCTGATTTTTCAAATCTTACAAAACAAAAAGAACTTTCTGTTTTGGATTCTCTTGCAGTTATGCAAGAAGCAGAAAAAGAAAGACGTAATTCTATACTTACTATGGCAGGAGAAAAGGCTACCCTACCCGCCCATGTTAAAAAACAACCCTTACTCAAAAAACAACCCTTACTCAAAAAACATTCATTTATCAAAAAAGCTGCTTCTTCAAATGATAAAATTGAAACGCTCTCTGATAAACGAATATTATTAGAACTTCATGTTAACAGACAAAATCCACATATTGGAAAACGAAATATTCATATTATGAAAGCAGGTTCCAGATTATCAATTGGTGGAGGACATTCTTCCTTCCTAGTATTCCTTGTTCCCTTTCCATCTAAAATTGCAGAAATACGGTATGACGGAGTATCTTGTTCTATAGCAATACTTAAACCAGAATTCTTCCCATATGAAACAAATGCAATTATTGAAAACTGTATTGGAAGGGAAATAACGTTACTTTCAGAAAAGAATTACGAAATTAGTTTTTACATGAAAGAATATGAAGATCCAGTTCTTGCATTAAATAATATACTAAACTCTATTGTTTACTAATTAGCGTCAATTATTTTCTTTGCCCGCCTTTGTAAAGCACCTTGTTTTTCATCGGCGGCAATTTTTTCAACAATAGCTAGCAGTTCTGGATATTTCTTTTTCTCATATATATCGAGACCTATACTTCGAGTAAGGGTATCTGAATGTAATAAGAAACTTTCAGCTACGGATGATGAAAAATCTTCTTTAGAATTACTTATTAACTTTCCTAATTCATATCGTAAATTCTTTTTCTTTTCATCTTGTAGCACACTTTTTATCACAACATAAAATGATGTTTTAATTATCTCAATATTATGTTCTAATAATACAGAAAATGCTTTTATTCTAACTTTATCTGAATTTTTCTCTAAATTGAATTGCTCTACTAACCATTTCGTCCCATCTGAATCATTTAATATAGCAAGAACTTCAAAAGATCTAAATTTTATTGATTCTACAGGGTCTGTTTTTGCACGATATAATAAAAAGGGGGCTGCCTCATTTAATTTTAATTTTTCTGCAGAATTAATAGCTTCCAGTCTAACCTTATAATATGAATCTTTAAAACTTTCAAGAATTGCTGAAGTAACTTCAGGACTAGAAAATTCTGAAAGACCTTGAACAGCTGCAACTCGCAGTAAAGGGTCTTTTTCTTCAAGTAGCTTTAACAAAATAGGAATTGCATCTGATTTCTTCATCTTGCTTAACGCAACAGCAGCAGTTGACCTTATAACTATATTTTCATCTTGATCTTGAGCGATTTCACTTAAACGATTCCACGAATTTTCTGCCCTCATTTCGCCTAATGAATTCATAATGTTTTGACGAATAACTAATCTCTCTTTCTCATCTCCAGAAATTTCACTTTCAAGATATTCAAATAGAAAATCTGAATCTGATGAGGTTCCTATTTTCCCTAGTAGAAGAATTGCTTTATCTCGATAATCTGGATTTTCAGATTCAAGAATTTTTCTAACTTGAGGTGCGGCTTCTTTAACTTCCAACATGATGAGATAAGAAAATACCGATAAAACAGTTGCTTTAGAATATTCATACGGATCGTCTAAAACAGAAATAGACCATTCAACAAAAGCTGGATTTTTTTGTACGATATAAAAGGATAAAATTGCTTCTTTAATTGAATTATTTCGTGTTGAATAAAAAAGTACTTCTAGTTGTTTATTATATTCTGTTTTTGATTTTGATTTCATATTTGAAATTAAATCTACTATTTCATTTTCAAGACCATAATTAAGTATTTCTATAATTTTCTCTTCTTCAGTTTGCTCAACCAAATCGGCTGAATAAAAAATCGAAGAAACAAAAAAAGACATTAAAAATAAAGTAATTAGTCTTGTTTTATTCATTATTAAGATCCTCCTGAAAAAAGTTCAAGAAAGTTTTTTCTGTATTCTATAAAAGTATTTGATTCAATTGAAACACGAACTTCTTGCATTAGTTGATGTAAAAAAGCAAGATTATGATAAGAAGCAAGCATGGAACTAAGGATTTCATCATTTTTATATAAATGTCTCATATATGCTCTTGAATATTCCTTACAAACTTTACAATTACACTTTGGATCAATTGGACCAAAATCTTTTGAATATATTTCTTTTTTTATTGCAATTGAACCTTCTCGGGTAAATAAAGAACCATTTCTCGCATTACGAGTAGGAAGCACACAATCAAAAATATCAATACCATTAAGAACAGCATCAAGAATATAATCTGGGGTACCAATTCCCATAACATAGCGAGGCTTTTCACGTGGAAGTAACAGTGAAGTAGCTTCTAAGAATTCAGAATATACTTCTCGAGGCTCCCCTACTGAAAGCCCACCAATTGCAATACCTGGGGTATCAAGTTCTATAACAGATTCTGCACTAATTTTACGTAAATCGTGAAAAAAATTACCTTGAACTATTGAAAATAGTTTCCCTTGATATTCATCAGGTGTTTCAATCCATGTTTTTTTTGCTCTTTTAGCCCAATCGGTAGTAATTTTAAGAGCTTCATTTGCTTTTTTCCATTCTGTGTCAAATCCTGTACAGACATCTAATTGCATTTGAATATCACTATTAAAGCTTGTCTGTAAGAGTACTACACTTTCTGGGGTTAAGAAACGAGAAGATCCATCTATATGGCTACGAAATTTTACGCCTTCATCAGTAATTTTTCTAAAGGAAGAAAGTGAAAAAACTTGATATCCCCCTGAATCAGTTAAAAAGTTTTTATTCCAACCCGAAAAACCATGAAGTCCTCCAGCAGATTTTATAATATCTTCACCTGGCCGCAAAAACAGATGATATGTATTTGCTAAAATAATTTCAAAACCAATTTCTTCAAGAGCATCTTTGGTCATTGCTTTAACGGTCGCATTTGTTCCAACAGGCATAAAAGCTGGTGTATTAACTGTACCATGAGGTAAATCTAAAAAACCTGTGCGTGCATTACTATGCGTATCTGCATGTTTTAATCTAAATATTGAATCTGTTTTTT
The DNA here is from genome assembly GCA_035270545.1 of Treponemataceae bacterium. Lineage (GTDB taxonomy): Bacteria > Spirochaetota > Spirochaetia > Treponematales > Treponemataceae > Teretinema. The sequence continues at coordinate 11,776 of DATFIA010000003.1, read as the reverse complement.
TCATAAAAATTAGGTCCTCGCAAATTTAAGAATTAGTGAACTAGCTATAAAAAATATAAAAATAGGAAACCAAGCTCCAACAAAGGGAGATACATATTCCCACTTTGCAAACAACATTGTAACCATTTGAGTAACATAAAATAAAACAGCTATTGAAAGACTAAGAAGCAGACTCATTAACATGATGTTTTTTTTAAATCTTCCACCTAAAGAGATTGAGAAAAATAATACTATAAAAATAGTAAAAGGAAAAGAAAACCGTTTATAATAGTTTGAAAGATGTTCTGCATAGGGCAACCCTGCTTTTTTTAAACCATTAATATAAATTTTTGCATCTGCCACACCTAATTCATCAACAGAAGTTATATTTTTCCTAAACGTTTCAGGAGTTTCATCAAAAACAACTGGAATTGAAGATGTAGTAAAAATCACTCTAGTAGGATCATCAAATAAATACGTTATATAGTCTTCTAAATCCCAATGATCCTTATTCCATTTAGCAACAGGAGCTTGAATAATAGACTTTAAATTGCCATCAAGGTCTCGAACAAGACCTAAAAAAGAGTATAATTTTTTATCCGTATCTTGATAATAATCAGCAATATAAATTAATTGACCATTATTAGACAGCACTACAATATTAGTATTACTGAGTGAATCTTCCTGTTTTAAGAGGATTTTGGTGAGAGCATTTTTTTTAATTACAGAATTAATCACAATTCGATCTTCATAAAAAAACATACTTACCGACAAAATAAATCCAAGAATGAGCAATGGTAAAACAAGAAAATGCAAAGGAAATCCAGAAGCGAAAATAGAGGTTAATTCATTGCGTGCATACATATTGCCAATAATATAAGAAGAAGCAAAAAGAACTGCTAAGGGCATTGAAAATGAAATACATTTAGGAATATAAAACCACATAATTCGAAGAACATCTAAAGGAGCAACATCATTTTGCAGATATTTCCATAAATTTGCAAATAAATCACCAAGCTCTAACATGAGTATAAAAAAAAGAAGAGCTACAATACATACAGGTAAAAATTGATGTAAAAGATATCTTTGAAGAAGTTTCATTTTAAAAGTGTTTTCCCCATCAAAATAAGTCCAAAAACAAAAATAACAATGTTTGGTATCCACATCATTAAAAAACCATCAAAGCCAAGACGTATACTTAAGGTTTGCCCTCCTATGAGCATAGCCCAATACAATACAGCAATAATAAGACCCAAAATAAATCCAACACTTTGGCCATTATTTCGAGCTATGAGGCCAAGAGGAAAAGCAAGGATTACAAAGAAAAATGCGCCAAAAGGAATAGAGAACTTTTTATGAAATTCCATACGATATAGATTATATGTACGTAAATTATCTTCATTTTTTTTAATTTTAAGTTCAGAATATAAATCCCGCGAACTCATTTCTTTAGGAGTCACTTTATTAGAATATGAGGGTAAAATATTTTTTGATAAAATATTATAAGAAATAGTATCTGCTTCAATTATATCAACATTAAAGCGTTTTTTTTTATCTAATGAAGTTACTAAGGCATTATTCATACCAATTGTCATTAAGATAGAAGGATCAGAGGATTGATTTACGCTAGCATCAGATGAAGATATTACGCGACGATTTCCAGAACTATCCGTATCGATAACTAAAATATTATCCATTTTACCATTTTTAATACTTCCAGAGATAACAACAGCATTTTGATTCCGTTTAACAGAATTAGATTCAAGTTCAAGTGCTGGTGTAGATGTAATTATTTTTCTATATGTTTTTGTAAACTGAATTGTACCAGCTGGGAGTAAAATATCATTTGTAAAAAAGGAAACAAGAGATATTGCAAATCCAATAACTAAAACGGGTAGAAGTATAAACCTTATAGGAATGCCCAACGCATTCATTGAAAGAATTTCGCGATCTGTAACCATTCGACCCAAGCCCATTAGTGTGCCAACAAGAGCTGCGAATGGCGCAGAGGTAGCAATTATAGCTGGTAAGGAAAAAATGATAAGCAATAAAACATCTTGTATAGGTGCTTTTTTAGAAAGAATATCTTCTGCCATAAGTAAGATCTGATTAACAAAAAATATTAAAAAGAAAAAAAGAAAAGAAACTACAAAATAAAGAATTAATTCTTTTGCAATATAAAGAAAAAGCGTTTTTCTCATTTAATTCTTTCCAGTCGAACCATAACCATCACTTCCGCGTACAGTCGAGGTAAGTGTCTCGGACACATTAAAAAAAGCACGAACAACTGGTGCCAAAACTAATTGTGCGATTCTATCTCCATCTTCAATAACAAACGGATTATCACCATGGTTGATCAATAAGACACCTATTTCACCACGATAGTCGGAATCTATTGTACCTGGGGCATTCAATACTGAAATACCATGCTTTAAAGCGAGACCAGAGCGTGGTCTTACTTGTATTTCAAAACCTACTGGAATTGATACTTGAATACCAGTGGGGATAAGTGTTCTTTTACCGGGAAGAATTGTAACAGGAGTTGATAAATAAGCGCAGATATCTGCACCGGCAGCGCCGTCACTGTGATATTCCGGTAACCGTATATTTCCATTAATACAGCGAACAGATACTTCCATAATCCTTCCCTCATCAGTTTTGAAAATTAAAAACCGATTGACCTCGTTAGTAAATCAATCGGTTTATATAACAGCCTTTTTAGAATTATTAGGGCTGTCAGTTAGATGGCTCATCTCCCAATGCATCGACATAAGAAAGATTTAAACGTCCCATTTTATCTATTTCAAGAAGTTTAACAGGTATTTTTTGACCCTCTTTTACAACGTCAGAAACATTAGAAATTCTATTTCTTGATAATTTGGAAATATGACACAGGCCTTCTTTACCAGGCAGAATTTCTACAAAAGCACCAAAATCCATAATTCGTTTAACGGTACCTTCATATATGCGACCTACTTCAGGATCTTCCACTATGCCTTTAATTGCTTCTTTTGCACCAAGTGCACATTTAGCATTTTTTCCATAAATGGTAACAGTACCGTCATTTTCAGTATTAATGGTAACAGAATACATTTCAGAAAGGGCCTTAATGTTTTTCCCGCCGGGACCAATCAGTGCCCCAATTTTATCGGTTTCTATTTTCATTACTTCGATACGAGGTGCATATTTAGAAATTTCTGCAGATGGTTTAGAAATAGTTTTATTCATTATTCCTAATATATGAAGTCTACCACGCTTAGCTTGATCTAATGCTTTCTCCATAATTTCTTTTGATACACCGGCAATTTTAATATCCATCTGGAAACCAGTTATACCTTCTTCAGTACCAGCTACCTTAAAGTCCATATCACCGAGATGATCTTCTTCTCCAAGGATATCTGAAAGAACTGCGAATTTATCGCCTTCTGTGATTAGTCCCATCGCTATTCCGGCAACGGGTTTTTTCATTGGTACACCTGCATGAAGCATAGACAATGTACCACCACAAACAGAAGCCATTGAAGAAGATCCGTTTGATTCAAGAACTTCAGATACAACACGAATTGTATAAGGAAATGCTTCACGTGATGGGATCATAGGCTCCAAGGAACGTTTTGCCAAATATCCATGTCCTATTTCACGACGACCTACACCCATTCGGCCTACTTCACCTACCGAATATGGAGGGAAATTATAATGGAGAATAAAATTCTCCCGACGATCGCCTTCAATATCATCTAAAATCTGTTCATCAAAAACAGTTCCCAATGTTGTAACAGCAAGAGCTTGTGTTTCACCGCGTGTAAATACTGCTGACCCATGAGGAATAGGCAAGTTTCCTATTTCACAATTAATATCGCGAATATCTTCGGTTCCTCGACCATCTACTCGCTTTCCTTTTTCAAGAATAGTAGTACGTAGAATTGTATATTCAAGTTCTTCAAAAAGAGCATCAAAAAGTTTTTTTTGTATTGGATCTTGAATTTGTTCAGCATGTTTTAATGAAAGGTCTGTTTTTACAGTATCGCAAGCAGCTCTTCTTTCAAATTTTCCACTTACAAAAAGCGCTTCACTCATACGAGGGAAGGCTTCTTTGTACATTGCATCACGATTTTCAAGAACAATTTTCAAAGGATTTAATGGAAGTTTAGTTTTTCCACATTTTTCTCTTAGGTCATTTTGAAGTTGACACATGATTTTAATAAATTCACTAGCCTTGTCAAGAGCGCCAAGCATGATTTCTTCTGAGACTTCATGAGCGCCACCTTCAACCATTGTAATACCATCGGCTGTACCTGCAACAATAATTTCCATTTCTGCTTTAGCAATTTGCTCAAAAGTTGGATTAATTATGTAGTTACCCTCGATATAAGCAACTCGAGCTGCAGCAACAGGACCATTAAAGGGGATGTCGGAAATTGAAACCGCTGCAGAACTTGCAATTACAGCCAGTATATCTGGTGGATTAATCATGTCAGAAGAAACACAAGTAGGGATAATTTGAATATCTCTTCCGAATGCTTTATCAAACAAAGGACGCATAGGTCTATCTATCAAACGAGAAACTAAAACTTCCTTATCTTTTGGACGAGTTTCTCTTTTAATGAAGCCACCAGGTATTTTACCGGCTGCATAGTATTTTTCATTATAATCTACCGTTAGAGGTACATAGTCGAGGCCTTCCTGACTGGAAGAAGATGCACAGGCTGTAGCTAATATCGCAGAACCAGCATATTGTGCATAAATTGAGCCATTTGCTTGTTTTGCAAGTCGGCCTGTTTCAAGAATAAGTTCTTCATTACCTATCTTATAGGATACTCTATTAATCATTAATTAAACCTTTCGTTTTTAAACGTGTCTAGAAAAACAAAAAGTTACCTGCAGATTTCCTACAGGTAACTTTGAACATTATTTACGCAGACCAAGTTCCTGAATTAGGGATCGGTACGCTTCAAGATCTCGACGTTGCAGATACTTGAGAAGACGGCGACGTTGTCCTACCAGGATAATAAGCCCACGGGTACTGTTTTTGTCTTTCTTGAACGTTTTGCAGTGCTCTGTAAGTTGCAGAATTCGTTCAGTACAAAGTGCAATCTGCACCTTTGTATTTCCGGTGTCTTTTTCATTGCTACCGAATTTGTTTACCACCGCAGTGGTTTTTTCTTTTGTAAGTGCCATACTTACTCCTTGTTTATAAAAATCATCATTATAACCTAAATGAAACCGTTGTTATTTGAGAAATTTCAGGAAGACATGATTGTGATACTGGCGAAAGAACCACAGATTCTTCCGTTATTTGCATAGTTGCAGATACCGGTTTTCCTGAAATACCTAATAACAAGACGGAATAGTTACCCCGACGAGGCACTATTTGTGTAAAAGAACTAATAGGAGCTATAAAAGAATTATCTTTTATTTCCCATGAGGGAGCGGTGAAATCCAGTAAAAATGGATGACCTAATAGATTTTCAGCGAGGGCAAAATCTGCATTTTGAATAGCTTTTCTGATAGAACTGGAACTAATCCTACATCCATCAAGTTCAATTTGCGGAATGGAATCGAAACGAAAACCTTCAAGTCTTGCAAGTGCAGCAATTTCTGCTGTACCTGTATCCAGGCGATGCCCACATCTAAAATCTGGACCAACGGCCAAATAACGCATGTAGACAGTTTTTACTAAAATTTCTAAAAATACACCTCCTGCCATTCTACCAAGATCACCGGAAAAGTCAATCAGCAATACAAAATCAAAGCCTAATTCATCCATTTTGGCTAATCTAACTGTCAAAGTTGAAACATTTCCGGGGTACATATTAGGATTTTTTATTTTTCCTGGCGAATTTACAAAGGTAACCACTCCACAGGATAAATTGCTTTTTGCACCAACTGAAAGTACGGAATCAAAAAGGACCTGATGACCAAGATGAGGTCCATCGAAGCCTCCTATTGTTAGTGCAGTACCTTTATGCTTTGAGCATATATTTTTAAAGAAGGTCTGAGATTCAGGCGTGTTAAGTAAATCCCAATGAATTACTTTCAAAGCCCATCTCCAGCAACAAATTCATAAGACGGTCTTAAAGCTGCATTTTGTACAACTCCTAAAAATACATCTTCAGAAAAAACACTGTTTTTCTCAAAAAAAGGACCAGTAAACCAATCAGTTTCTAAGGCAACCCCTGTTAAAAAAGACCTTTTTTTATTTTCTGAAATTGTTATTGGAAACAAACCAATCTGAGTTGATATTTGTGGAGTAAACGGAAGAATCCCTTCTATAATCTCGCCTGCAGGCACCAGAGGGGGTCTATCGCCCACTCCATACTGTTTAGGAGGTACAGATGCAAAAGATGCTAAAAGATGTGTCCCTGCGGCTTTTTCAAGATTAAAAGGACCTATTGCAGTACGTCTAAGGGCTGAAAGATGGGCGCATGAACCTGAAGCAATAGCTATATCTCGCGCTAAAGATCTGATATAGGTTCCCTTAGAACAAGTTACTTCAATTATTATAGAAGATACGAGAGATTCATTTGAAGGATGTATACCTTTTTTTGTTTTAGCGGATATAATTTTAAGAGAAAATATCTCAATTTTTCTGGAAGATAATTCTATAATTTCGCCCTTACGGACCCGATCAGAGGCTCTTTGTCCTGCAACATGTAAGGCCGAATACAAAGGGGGAATCTGATCTATCTCACCAGAAAATGCTGGCAGAATAGAAAGAATATTAGAAAATATTGGTAAGGGTTTTTCCGAAATGATACTACCATCTGGATCTAAAGTATCTGTTTCACTTCCGAAAGTTATTTCAGCAATATATGTTTTGAAACAGTTCGTTATATAGGGAACAAGACGGGTTAACCTTCCTGAAAGAGCAACAAGTAGTCCTTCAGCAAAGGTATCCAGTGTACCAGTATGACCAATCTTTTTCATGTTTAGTGCATTCTTAATCTGCCATAAAGATGAAAAACTAGAAATACCGGATTGTTTTGCAAGCAAAACTATAGCATCAATTGAATTTTTTTGCTTTGACATTAATCTGTAAAATCATTTCCTTTTTCAGTATGCAAATCAAGTGTATCAATTTTTTTGATCATATCGAAACCATCTTTAATGCTTTCATCAAAAACAAACGTAAGATGAGGAAACTGTCTTAATCTGAGTTTTTTACCTAAAACACCCTGAATAAAACCTGTTGCACTTTCTAGACCTCGAACCCCTTGCTTTGTTTCCGTAGCATTCATAAAGCTTGAAACCCAAACCTTGGCGTGTCCGAGATCTCGAGAGACCTCGACACGATTTATAGAAAGAAATGTTGAGACTCGGGGGTCTTTAATTTTACCCCCAAGAATCATTTTAGAAATTTCATCCCGAATTTGTTCTCCAAGTTTGTCTAACCGAAATTCACCCATACTCTATTAGCGGATTATTCCGCTTTCTCCTTTTTGGAAGAAACAGTATCTAGTTTTTCGCTGTCTTTTAGTTTTCTTGCTATTTCAATAAACTCAATAATTTCGAATTGATCTCCAACACGAACATCTGCAAAGTTTTCAAGAGCTATACCACATTCAAATCCAGTTAAAACTTCCTTAACATCATCTTTGAAACGGCGTAGAGATGAAATTTTACCAGTATGAACAACAATACCTTCTCGAATAACATGAACAGTAGAAGAGCGCTTAACAGAACCTTGAGTAATATAGGAGCCAGCAATAGAACCAATTTTTGGTACTTTAATAACATCTCTAACTTCCACAGTTCCAATAACTTCTTCTTTGATATCGGGTTTCAACATACCTTCCATTGCCATTTCAATTTCTTCAACAGCCTTGTAAATTACATTGTACTTGCGAATATCAACTTTTTCTTGATCCGCCAGGAGTTTAGCCTGAGGGGTTGGTCGAACATTAAATCCAATTATAAGTGCATTTGAGTCTGCGGCAGCTAACATAACATCGGAGTCATTTATAGCACCAGCAGAAGCATGAATTACGTTAAGACGTATATCTTTCGTAGAAAGTTTTTCAAGAGATTGTTTAAGAGCCTCTACAGATCCTTGAACGTCACCCTTTATAATAACTTTGAGTTCTAATACTTCACCTTCCGTAATTGTATCATAAAGATTATCGAGAGTTACTTTCTTAACATTTCTCGAGTTTTCAAAACGTTTTAATTCTTGACGTTTCAAAGAAATCTGACGAGCAAAGCGTTCAGATGCAGTTACTTGGAACGGATCACCCGCATTAGGCATTCCTTCAAGACCGAGAATTTCAACAGGCATACTTGGTGTTGCTTCGTCAAGTTTTTCACCACGATCGTTAAAAATAGCTCGCACACGTCCTGAGAACACACCTGCAACGTAGGAATCTCCCGTTCTTAGAGTTCCTCTTTCGACTATTATAGTGGCAACAATACCACGACCATGATCGATTCTAGATTCAATAACTTTACCTTCTGCTCTACAAGCATAATTTGCTTTTAATTCTAGAACTTCAGACTGTAAGGTAATAGCTTCGAGAAGGTCATCAAGACCAATTTTCTGCAAAGCACTAATTTGAACAAACATTGTGTCCCCACCCCATGCTTCGGGATTAAGGCCACGTTCTGCTAATTGTGTCATAACACGATCTGGATTAGCTTCAGGCTTGTCAATTTTATTTACAGCAACAATTATTGGAACTTTTGCATCTTTTGCATGATTAATTGCTTCAATAGTTTGAGGCATTACACCATCATCAGCTGCTACAACAAGAACAACAATATCTGTAATTTCTGCACCACGAGCTCGCATCATTGTAAACGCTTCATGACCAGGAGTATCAAGGAAGGTAATTTGACCCTTCTTAGTTTCTACTGTATAAGCGCCAATATGCTGAGTAATACCACCAAATTCTCCTGCAGCAACATCTGCACTTCGAATAGCATCGAGTGTTTTTGTCTTACCATGGTCAACGTGACCCATAATGGTAACAACAGGGGATCGAGGTAATAGAACTGTTTCTCCGTCAGATTCACTTTCAATAACAGTTTCATCAAACAAACTTACAATATGAACTGTACAGTCATATTCAGCTGCCAAAATTATAGCGGTATCTGCATCTATGGATTGATTCATAGTAACCAGCATGCCCATCCCCATCAGTTTACCGATGAGTTCAGATGCTTTAAGACGCATTTTACGAGCTAATTCTGAAACTGAAATAGTTTCCATTATTTCAATATCCTTTGGAATGGCATTAGCCTTATCCAAAGCTTTCTTTTTTTGGAGATTTAATTTTTGTTCAAAATCAGTTTCTTTACTTTTTCGTGAATACTGAGTTTTTTTGCCCTTAAAGCCTTTTTTTACTGCACCAGTACCTCGACTTGCAAGTGGTTGCGGAGCAGGACCAGCACCAGGACGACCGCCTGGTCCACCTGGACCTCGACTGCCTTGATATCCACCTGAACGACCGCCGCCGGGTCCTCCAGTTGCACCGGGACCACCTGGGCCACGATTTCCTTGATATCCACCAGTTCGAGCTGGACCACCGCCACCTTGATATCCACCAGGAGAGCCAGCAGGTCCGCGATTTCCTTGATATCCACCAGGAGCAGCTCCGGGAGTACGAGTGCCTTGATATCCACCACCCTGGTATCCACCGGGAGAACCACCAGGAGTGCGATTACCTTGATATCCACCAGGAGTACCACTAGAAGGACGACTACCTTGATATCCACTGGGAGCAGTGCCTGGAGAGCGACCACCCTGATATCCACCAGGAGCACCACTTACAGGTCGACTACCTTGATACCCAACAGAGGGGGCAGAACTATCTCTAGCTCCTTCACGTGCTTGAGCTCCAGAAAAACCATCCCGAGAAGGAGCAGGAGCACCGCCACGAGGTGCATAACCAGAAGGTCGCTGTCCTTGACGAGGTCTCTCAGCAAGATTACCAACCTTAACGTTAGGGCGTGGAGGGCTTAACTCAATTGAGGTCACTTTCTTTTTATCAGAAGAATCATCTTTAGAATCAGGTTCTGAAGATGTACTTTCCTGTTTATTATTAACCGGAACTACATGTACGGTTTTTTTTGTTTCGGATGATTCTTCCTGAACCGGAGTTTTAGATGATGTACGAGAAACCGGTGTAGCCTTCTTTTTAACTACAACAATCTTCTTTTTTTCACCTTTATCCGATGCTACAGGAGAAACAGTCTGATCGGAACTTACCGAATCAGTTTTTTTCTGCTTATTGAGGATAACCTTTGGTTTCTGGGTATTCTCGAGATCTTCAGCCATATGTATTCCTATTCCTCGTCCTCGTATTCGAAACTGAGACCAATACCACAATTGGGACAAGTTGTCATATCGATCGTTATTCGTCCAGAACATTCCGGACACTCATATTCTTCGCTATCGTCTTCCTCTGGTTCTTCTGCCAGAGGATCAGAAACAGAGGGAATGAGTTCTTCCTGCTCCTGGGATTCAATTTCAGTATCATCTGAGTCTACAATATCAAAAGATTCTTTTAATAATTGCCCAAGAAGAGCATAATTATCAGGAGTCATACCGTCAAGGGCAGAAGCCTGTTCTTCTGTGAGCGCAAATAATTCATCTAATTTTACAATGGAATTATTTTTAAGTATTAAAACCAGTTCTTCGGAAATGCCAGGCAAATCTGATACGGGAGAATCTTCATCTACAAAAACTTCGTCAGAGAACAGATCTTGTGCTGCTTTACGTGAATCTGCTGAAATATCCATTTCTGCAAATTGTTCATCGGTTTTTACATCGATGCTCCAGTCTACCAAACGATTGGCAAGTCGAACATTGAGTCCTTGTTTACCAATTGCAAGAGAAAATTGTTGTTCAGCAACAATAGCTAAAGCAGAACGCTTTGTTTCGTCCATAATAACAACATCGTTGATTTCTGCAGGAGACAGAGCATTATTAATGAAAATACGAGGATTTTCATCATACTTTAGAATGTCAATTTTTTCACCTTCGAGCTCTCGAATAACAGCTTGAATACGAACACCTTTTAGACCAACACAGGCACCAACAGGATCGACATCATCTCTATTTGAGAAAACAGCAACTTTTGTTCTATAACCTGGTTCACGAACAATTTTGAAGATCTCTACTGTTTTGTCATAAATCTCAGGAACTTCAAGCTCAAGAATTCTTCGAACAAAATCAGCATCAGTTCGGGAAAGCACAATTTGAAGGCCAGAAGGCGTTTTTTTGACTTCGGTAATAAGAGCCTTTATACGATCATTTTGGCGATACGTTTCACGAGGTGACTGAAATTTCTTTGGTAAAATACCTTCTACCTTTCCCAGATCAACGTAAATATTTCCATTTCGTTCACGTTGATAATATCCAATTATGATCTCACCAACTTTGTCTTTATATTCAGAATATAAACTGTCTTTTTGTATATCTCGTATTGATTGATGTGCAGTTTGTTTAGCAGACTGAACTGAAATACGATCAAATTCACGAGGATCTACTTCAATAAGAAGTTCATCTCCAACTTCACAATCAGGATCGAGCTCTAAAGCTTCTTCTAATTCAATCTCAACAACTGGGTTATAAACACCGTCAACAATTGTTTTTCTTGAATATATTGAAACATCAGTTCTTAGTTCATTGAATGTAACAACTGCATTATCGTTGGTGCCATATTTTCTTTTATATGCAGCCTTCAGGGTATCTTCGATCATTCTAAAAACCAGATCTTCGTCGATTCCTTTTTCCTGAACGAGCTGGCGTATTGCTTCTGCCATTTCTGCGGACATGAAAAACTCCTTGTCAATTAGT
>DATFIA010000002.1:0-10942 GCA_035270545.1 Treponemataceae bacterium | reverse complement strand
TATAATTTCGTCTGCGACAGAACTTACGAGCAATTCAGGTTCAAGGACGCGAGCATTACATCCATACGAAAGCACCCATCGTTTTATTTCGTCTATACCGCAGGCAGTAAAGGTAATAAGCATTGAGCCATCTTCTTCTTTAACAATAGCTTGGTCCTGCCCCCATATTCTTTCCGCCGCATACAAGCCAGCGTATTCATTAAAACGTACAACTACACGAATAGGATCTTCTATAAAAATACCGAAAGATGAGCCAAGATAGGTATCTGGATCGTAATCTGAAGGGAGCTCAAAAGAGACACCTTCTTTTTTTTGCATATCAATAATTCGGTCAACTGCAAGCACTCGAATATCCCCGTCGTATTTCGGAATAGCCACAATGAGATACAAAGCATTACCATGGTCTACCAAAGTATACAGCTCAATATCATACGTTTTGGGAGTATCTGCATGAGCTTTTTGATACGTTACCGTAGCTGTTCTATTGTTCGAAATACACCAGCTTATAGTAGAAAGAATGGCCTCTTTGTCTTCGTAATCTTTAAAACCCTTGAATGTTGTATACGCAGTTTTAACTCGGCGTCTTGTATCTTTTATATAGGAGCTTTCTATTGTTTGTTTTAAATCTTTAATTAGACGCTTATTTTTTCTACTGGTAAAAAAATGGGTGTTACTGAGCAGCATGCGAATAACCAACCAATCTTCGCTGTTAAGTTTTGTAAGCAATGGCTGTGAAAAGTTTTTTTCTGTAATAAACCAACGCTTTGAATTTGTATTACCGTCATAATCAGGTTTTTCAATAAAATCTATATGAAGGGAATCTAAGGAATCCAACATCCGGTTCACTGTGCGTGGATGGCACTCCATTTCATCTACAAGTTCCTTTTTACTAGCTCCACAGCTGCGCGACATAAGACGAACCATTGTTTTAATATTTGCATTTTTCCGGTCAGACATCTGCAACTCCTGAGATGTGTTATAGCTACTACTATAACACAGTTTTTTATAACAACCAAAAATTACTGCCAAGAACCATGACAGGTATTGTCATAACTTACGGCTATACTAAGAACAGAGAGGTACCACATGACAAATTCAAACCAACCCAGTAATGTACCATGCGATATACCCTTTGAACTAATACGGTTCATTGGAAAAAAAAGCACAGATGCAGGTTTTAAAAATGTACAATCTCTCGCTAAAGCATTTGAAACAACAAATATTAATAAAGTAGTACGTGCATTAGAGATATTCGAAAAGACGGGAAAACTGAATCAGAATTACATGAAAAAACTCGCAGAAATTCTTTCCTTCGATATGAATGAAATAACAGAAATTACGGACCGCCACTATGCACAATTAAACAAAGAATTGTATCTCTGTGCAGAGCATTTAGATTTGATTCTCGAAAACTCTGATCGTATAATAGAAAACACACAATATCGAAATAGTATATTCTGGGGTATTCGTATTCAAGCGGCATACATTGGTCGCCGAAAAACCCTTACACTCGGCGAACTCGTTTTTCTTTGGAATTCAGGATCTCTTATTGACTCAGATGGTTGTTGCGGACCTGTATATATTGACGGAGCCGGTGGCTCTCCTTTAACAGGAAGAAATCAATACCGCGGCATATGCCGCACATGTAAACAAGTTCTGTTTGGTAGGCTACCTAGTTTTGGAACAATCTTAGGTCCCATTTTTAACTCTACATATCCATACGAATATGTACCGAGTGATTACCGCATAGAAAAACTTGTAGCAGAATTACTCTAAGCCCTCGCCCACCTTTGTTCTTTCACACGCGGCGGCTCCGCGCTATGACATTCAACCGTCTTAAAGTCGTCTGCCTCAGTTTTAATTAGTTTCAAACCAGATTTCAAGATCCGACTTCCGAAACATCAGTCGCCCCCCAATCTTCAAAAATGGCAGCTCGCCACTCTTACACCTGCGGTACACACTCATACGTGAACATCCCAAACACTCCATTAACATTTCCACATTCACAAATACATCCAATCCTGCATCCGTACACTTCAACCAGTCACCTCCTGTACATTTCAACGTACAACAAAGGTATCACCAGAGAGCTGTTCCATGCGTAGCGTATTTATAGACAAACAAAGAGAAAGAATCGCATTTATTAGATAGGGAGTTTATTGAAAGAGAAATCGAATGGAAATATAACACTACATAACAACACCGATCATATTTTAATACGCGCAAAAACGCCAATTTATTTCTGCTTGACCGTTGAATCACTCTTGCCTTAAAATGACATTGCTTAACAAAGAAAGCACAGGAGTTGGATTGAAAAATGAACTAAAAGTTTTTGATGAAAAACTTGTTCGCACTATTTGGGATGAAAAACAGGAAAAATGGTATTTTTCCGTTGTTGATGTAATTTCAGTGCTGACAGATAGCATTGATCCAACTGCTTATTGGCGTAAGTTAAAACAACGACTTAAATCAGAAAGCAACGAAACCGTGACACTTTGTCACGGTTTGAAAATGAAAGCACCTGACGGGAAAATGCGGGTAACTGACGTTCTTGATACCCAGCAATTATTCCGTCTTATTCAATCAATACCCTCTCCAAAAGCTGAACCATTTAAACAGTGGTTAGCTGAAATCGCTAAAGACCGTATTGAAGAAATGCAAGATCCTGAACTTACAATTGACCGTGCCTTGTATGAATATACACAACTTGGATATTCCGAAAATTGGATAAATCAACGCCTTAAAAGTATCGAAATCCGCAAAGATCTGACCAATGAATGGAAAAAACACGGTCTTAAAGAAGGGTTACAATTTGCAACTCTTACCGATATTATTTATAAAACCTGGGCAGATAAAACAGCAAAGGAGTATAAAAAATTCAAAGGCCTAAAAAAAGAAAACCTAAGAGATAATATGACAAACAAAGAGCTTATCTTGAGTATGCTTGCGGAACTCTCTACAAAAGAAATCTCAGATGCAACCAATCCCAAAACATTTCCTGATCATATCGATGTAGCTAAAAAAGGTGGTACAATTGCAAAAAACGCCCGTCTAGAACTAGAACAAAAGACCGGCAAAAAAGTAGTTTCGCCTCTTAAAGCAAAAGATACCCTTTTAATTATTACAAAAAAGGAAGATAACGAGAAATTGCAATGAGCAACATAAAATTACACTAAAACGTACACACAAACCCTTGTTTTCTCTGATTTCTCCTGTTATACTTTGAAGTACAGTGATAAGACATATCCTTATCACACAACAATTTATCGACCATTTTGTGGTACGTTGTAAAGTACAGATATAAGGGCTTTCGCGCCTTGAGGTGCTAGTTCCGCGAGGAATGGAAGGTCTGAGTCTTCTTCGCCGCATATAAGCTTCTGACCCCTTGGGGTTAGGAGCTTTTTTTATGCCTTTTTTGAAAAAGTCGTGAGAAAATAGAGAAGATATAAATAAGATTAACAGATGAGCTAAGGCGTTCCGTCCCATGAGTACCACACTAGAGGATCTCCATTAACGGAGCAAGAGAGTCATTACACGCATGACAGTAGTCCGCCTGTCGCGTTAGGATGACAATAACTCCTCATAGAGTTTGCCTTATCAGTGATAAGGCAAACTCATTTATTCTAAAAGAAAAACTTTAGTCAATCTTTTCTGCAAGCATATTTTGAAGAGATTCTGGATTATCAAACCGACGCTCCCGACGCTTATTAAAGAGGCTGTACATGATTGGGGTTACAAATAAGGTTAAGATTGCTCCTGAAGCGATTCCGCCTACAATCGTGACTCCAATGGGCTGCATCATTTCTCCTCCCGAGCCAGGGAAAAACCCCATCGGGACTGTTGCAATAACAGTGGTAAGAGTTGTCATCAAAATTGGTCTAAGTCGACTTTTTCCTGCCATTATGCATGCTTCGATTACGGGTGTTTTCTTTTTTAACAGCCCATTGGTATAGTCAACGAGAACAATACCGTTATTTACCACTATTCCAACTAAGGCAATTACTCCAACAGCAGAGAAGAGGCTAAAGGTTTGACCAGTAAATACATATATCCAAACCACTCCAATAGCCAAAAGAGGAATAGACATAAAAATAATCAAGGGATCAACCATGGATTCAAATTGGGCCGCCATTACAATGAATACCAAAAACACGGCAATAAGTATCACAACAATCATAGCTCCTCCCGTTTTTGATAAGTCCTGAGTTTCCCCTTTATAGGTAAGCACAACGCTATCGGGAAGTACCAGATTGTCGCGAATAGCCTTTTCCACGAGAGGCTGCACCTTTGTGGCAGCAAAACCTGGCTTCAAATTTGCTGTTACATGACTTACTCGAACGCCTTCTTCGCGGGTAATGGTTCGAGGCGAAATTGTTTTAACAAAATAAACAAGATTGTCCAACGAGACTTTACCATTTTTTCCTGCGACAAAAAGGCGACTCAAATCTGAAAGACCTTTTAGTTCAGAATCAGCAAATGATACAATTACGGGAAGTTCGCTATTTCCTGACTGATAGGTGGTTGCTTGAATTCCGTTCAACGTAGCTTTCAGCTCAGCTGATATTGCCGACATGGAAACTCCAAAGGCTGCAGCTCGGTCTCGGTCAATTTTAATCGTATATTGGGGCTTACCCTGTGCAAGATCCGAAGTAATATCTGTAAGTTCTGGAACTTCTTTATTTAATAAGTCTATGATTTTTTGAATTGTTTCTGCAGAAGCTTGATTATCGCTTGAAGCAAGAGAGATATCTACTGGAGAACCACTTCTAAAGCCCCGCCCTGCCGAATAAGAAAAAATTGCTCCGGTAATGTCATCCAAAGCAGGTTTAATCAAGGCTCTAATTGAATCCGGTGTCACGTTCTGTTTATCAAGTTTTGGGAGGTTCATTTGTATATTGCCACTATTTTCAGAACCAACAGTTACAATAAGACTGGTATAGCCTGAAACTTTTTCCGTAATAATATCTTGCGCCTGAAATAAATACTTTTTTGTCACTTCATTGTTTGTTCCCTCAGGAAGTGAAAGCGAAATAGTTACCATATCGTCGCTCGAGGAAGTCGGAGAAAAGCTCATTCCCATTCCTACAAATTTAAGTACGGATAACAAAAAAAGCAAAATGATTAAAGTCATAACAAGAAGACGATTTTTCAAAACAAAGGAGAGCGTGCGAGCATACGCATTCTCCAGAGAAATAAAGAAACCTTCTGTCAATGAATCAATTTTTGCGACCCACCTAATTTGAAGTGGTTTTTGTGTGCGTGTATTTAAGCGTAAAATGCTACCGCAGAGCGCCGGGACAAGAGTAATAGCCACAATAAGGGAAACACTCAACGAAATAACAACGGTAATGACCATATCATTAAACATTTGACCAAGCATTTCGAGTTGCGATTTGTAAATAATTACCGGAAGAAATACACAGATAGTTGTTAAAGTTGACGCTGTTATTGGAACTATCATTTCCTTGCTTCCAAGAATAGAAGCAATGGCGGAGTTTTGACCGCGCTCTCGATACCGGTGAATATTGTCGAGAACAACAATTGATGAGTCTACGATCATTCCAATACCCAATATCAGTCCTGCCATAGTCATCATATTGAGAGTCAGTCCAAGCAAGGACATGCATAGAAGTGTAACTAAAATCGAAATAGGCATGGAAAGTCCAATAACGAGGGTTCCTTTCACGCTTCTCAGAAATACAAGAATAATTAACATGGCCAGAAGTCCGCCTTGGAGCGCAGACTTATAGACTTCATTCATTGTCGAGGTAATCATAGTCGTGTTGTCACTTATGAGTGCAACATTAACGCCAGAAGGTAAAAATGTATTAATATCATCAATAGAAGCCCGGACATCACGAGCAACGGTGGTGCTGTTAGCATCTGTTGCATTTGTAACCGACAAGTATAAACCGGGAACTCCGTCTATAAAAACCTGTTGGCCTGAGTACGAGTAATCTTCATACACTTCAGAAATATCTTCTAAGCGTACAACGTTTGAGCGGTTGACCGAACCGGTTGGAATTGAAAGATTTGCAATTGGAGTTTGTCGAATTTCTTCGAGAGAATTGAATGTTTCATTTAGAAAAATCTGATAATTTATTCCGTTCTCTGTAAGAATGCCACCACTACTTTGTACATTTCTAGCAGAAAGTGCGGAAGCCACTGCAGACAACGTGAGGTTATAGGCTCGCAATCTATTTTCACTCACATCAACTCTAACTTTCTTCGATGCTCCACCGCTCACACTCGCCGTTGCTACTCCAGGAATACGTTCTAAAAAGGGTGCTATTTTATCTTCAGCAAGAGCTTTTAGCTCGTTTACAGGCAAATCTCCTCGAACGGTTAAACGTACAATTGGCATGGATCCCATATCAAAGCGCCGCAAAACAGGGGTACCACAGCCACTTGGAAGTGCATTTGATATACGAGATAATACCTGATTTATATCGGCGGATGCCTGGTCAAGATCCACCCCGTATCCGAAAGTAAGACTAATATTGCTACTGCCAGCAGAGGAAGAGGAGCGCATTGACTGCAGACCAGAAATGACACTAAGCCTTGATTCAAGCACAGAGGTCACATTTTTTTCCATTTCTTCGGGTCCCACATTAGAATAAGAGGTAGACACGGAAAGGACAGGTCTCGTAATAGAGGGATACAAAGCGACCCCAAGCCGAGGAACGAAAATAGCCGAGATTACACAGACAAGTACAAAGATCATTGATATGGTTACTGGTTTTCTAACGGATAATTCAGAAATTGTCATTTTTTAGTGCTCCCTTTCGCAACTCGTACTAATGTACCCTCAGAAACAGAACCAGACACAATTACTCGGTCACCCGCTTGAACTCCGGAAAGAAGCTGAACTTCAAGATCTGTAGTCAGACCGGTTGTAACAACAGTTCTCAAAGCCTTTTCATCCTTCCCAACGAGATACACAACCAAATCTGCGTTGAAGGTGCGAATCGCCTCTTTTGGAACCACAAAGGTATCTGTAATTTTTTGTGTTACCAAAGAAATCTCTGCAAACATACCCGGTTTAACCAATGTGGTATTGCCTGAAAATGATAAATGTACTTCGACTGTTCTTGAGACTGGATCAATCACGGGGCTGACTTGAGTAATATATCCTGAAAAATCGATATCTGGAAAAGGAATAAATTTAATTTGTGCCGGCAAAGAAGTTTTAAGAACTGCAGAATATTTTTCTGGAACAAAGGTAATAATCTCGAGCTGATCGAGAGTTCCAACTGTCGCAACAGGAGTTGAGGCCGCTATTGTTTGACCTATTGCTGCAGGAGTAGAAATTACCGTACCGTTAATTGTTGAGCGCACAGGGCTTGCAACAAACGAAGTTCCGGGCCTTGAAGGATCAATCATAGCAAGTATGTCGCCTTTTTTGACTTCTTTTCCCGGAGATACCAAATATTGAACTACCTTTCCAGATGTATCTGGATACATTCCAATTTCTGAACGAGTAAACACATCTCCATTCAGTTTAATAGTTTTAGTTATTGTCGAGGGTGAAAGTTCAAGAGCTTCTACTGTTATTGCATTACTTGCGAGTGAAGCAGTGTTATTTGAAGAGCGAGCTCCCCCTTGACCCATACCGGGAACTGCCATTCCTGTCGGTTTGCGTGCAGCACCACTGGAGCCTGCCGCTGCCTTACCGTCTGGCTTTTGCACAGATAAAACAACACCGAGAGCGCAAGCTGCGATTAAAGCCAATAGTAAAAATTTAATAATTGTATCCATATTCGGTTTTTTCATTTTTCTCCCCTTATCTCAAATAATCCGGATTCTGGAATATTTAACGCGTAGGCGAGATCTATCAAGCCTGCTTTGTAACTATTTCCAGCAGAAACCACACTCAATTGTGCATTCAATAATTTTTGTCTTGCAGCATCTAGATCAGCCTGATTTATTAATCCTGCTTTATACCCATCTTCCGTAAGTTGACAGGCACGCTCTGCTATTTTTTCACTTAACCGAGTCATGGAAATAGTTGAAGACAATTGTTCAAGAGTATCTATATATCCTCTTATTTCTTGACGTGCGGCGGCACGATTTTGTTCAAGCGTAATTTGTGCGAGAGTTACTGCATCTGTTGCATCTTTTCCAGCAAGATTGTCGCGTGAACCGGGAATATATCCGTTCAAAGGAATATTAACGGTTACACTGAGAGATCCTGTTTCTGGCAAGGCAACTTTATTCTGAAGTTTAGAAATACTCATCGTTTCAGACAAAGAAAGACTCGGCGCTAATCGGGCTAAATTTCCTGAAAGCTTCTGGCTTTTAATTTTTTCTAAATTTAATACAGATGTCTGTATATCATATCTGCCTTCGATCAGTGAGTCGATGTTTTCAAATTTAGGTACAGTCACAAATTCCGTGTCCAATGTATCTGTAAGCTGCAGTTCTGTATCCAAAGGAAGGCCTAGCATTGTGTTCAATGAAGAAATTGCACGAGCATATTCTTTTTCTTTTTGAATTAATAACGGTTGAAGACTTGCAGATGTATACTGTGCCTGCAAAAGATCTAGTTCAGAAGCAAGCCCACTTTTATAATTTTTTTGCACTAATTCTTCTTGTTTTTTAGCCAATTCTAAATTTTTATCATTCAAAACTAAAAACATTTTTTGTGTTACAAGGGTAAAATATTGTTTTTTAACCGCTCTTAACAAACTGGCTTCGCTTTGTAGCAAGCTTAGTTTTGCAATGTCGCGAACAAGAGAAGTTTGACGCATTGCTTCGCCAACACCTGCATTCATGCTAAGACTAATACCAGCAGAAAAACCAATATCATTCATAGGCTCAAGAGGTACAGAAGCATTCGGAAAACTGTGAGTATTTCGAAGGCTCAAATTTGTATTTACAGAAGGAAGAAATACATTCCAACCATTATTATTTTTCCGCTCTTCGATACCGAGTAAAATACGCTGTTTCTGTAAATCTGGATTACCACTTTTAGCTAGGGCAAGAGCTGAATCCAAACTTAAAATCTGTTGTTCGGCAGCCACCAGAGAACAAAGTGCAAGCAATAGAATGAATACATATTTTCTTGCATAATTATAGATATACATAAAACCTCCGGACCTCATTCTAGTAAACCTGAAAAATGCAAAAAGAAACACGTTTACTGTTCATAATTTACAGTATTGTTACAAAGTAGTCATATACAGTGAAGAATTAAGACTGAGGCAGTAAAATTAATGGGAGGAGAGGGACACACGGCGCAGCCGGCGCGGAGGGAGCGCTTAGCCATTTCCACGATTTCTTCTACAATAAAATAAGACTATTTTATTACGATTTTTTCTTTACAGAAAAACTCTCTCCAATATCTTTCTACGAGGACATTATATTTGTTGATCTATCTCTTCTATTTTTATACTTAGCAGAGAAGTATTTTTTTAGCAGCCATGGAAAAAAACCTTTGAGAAAGCGCTGTCAAAATTGGTCATATAAACGTAAAGAGAATAAAGAACTTTTGTCAATTGTATGTTCGCCCTCAATATTTAATTTTAATTTGCTATTACTCGCTCCTTCAAAATATTAAGCATCTCAACTGTTGCGTCTGCAGTTTTTTTCCATTGCTCTACATTCGAAATTGTTGCCTTATTATCTTCTGGCTGAAGCCCATAGTCGCCAAAGCCTGAATGGTTACCACCTTCTATTGGAACCCAGGTTGTAGATGTCGGAAGTAGTAGGCGGGATGTTCCAATTTTGTCTGTTGTAGCAAGACCGTCGAGCGTGCCAGAAATTGAAACTATTTGAATGTTAGATTGTAAGAGAGAATCATCAACTGGGTATGAAGCCCAAAAAGCGATGCCGCTAATTACCTCTAAGTGTTTTATTGCAAATATGGCGGCTGCAACTCCACCGAGTGAATGTCCACCTACTGCCCAATGTGTAATTTTAGGGTAAGCGCGTATAACTGGAGAAGCAGCATTGGTATCGAACAATGCGAGGTTAAAGCGAACCGGCACAATGACGGCAAAGAAGCCTTGCTCTGCTATTTGGCGCATTATGGGAGCGTAGGCTCGCGGGTCAACGCGAGCTCCGGGATAGAAGATAAAACCGGTTGCAGGTTTGACCTTAACAGGTGTAAATGCTATCCAACCATGGGTTTCTGTTACGGTAATGCGGGAATTTGAAAAAAGCGCTTCTCGTGCCAATTTTCCACTTTTGAGAGGGGTTTTTGCCCAAATAACGAAGCCAATAATTGCGGACACAAGAGTAAAAACAACAATGGCAAAAATAATTCGGATAATCGTTTTTATTTTTAGTTTCATACAAAAATCTCCCTCGGTACATATAATTGAGTATTACAGGTAGCAGTTAAAAAGGCAAGAATTATAGCTTTAGCCATGAGACGACTCCCTTTGCTGCTCGGTACGCAGTGGTAAAACAACCTTGAATCAAAAAGCCACCTGTTGGAGCTTCCCAATCGAGCATTTCGCCTGCACAAAAAAATCCTGGGTAGTTTTTGAGCATGAGGCTTTCATTAAGCTCGCTAAAGCACACTCCACCTGCGCTCGAAATAGCCTCGGATATTGGGCGACTTCGGTAAACACTAAGAGGCACCTGCTTTATGAGTTTTGAAACGATACGGGGATTTTTTAGATTTTCAAGAGATTCGTTTTCGCGTAACAAGCTCAGACAGGTTGCGTCTATGTTCAGTTTTTTTCTAAAATAATTTGCAAGGGATTCTTTTCCAGGGCCATCGCCGAGTCTCTCTTTTATTTTCTCTATTGTCCAGTCAGGTAAAAAATCGAGAAAAAAAGTACATTGTCCTTGTTTTTTTATTTCACTGCGAATGAGTGAGCCAAAAGTATATACAAGTCCTCCTTCTATGCCATAAGGAGTGAGCATCATTTCGCCGCGCAGTTTTTTCCCAAAAACAGTCATGCAGATGTTTTTAAGAGGAATATTTTGTAGA
>DATFIA010000001.1:0-12824 GCA_035270545.1 Treponemataceae bacterium | reverse complement strand
TTGCAAGTAAGGATTTTGCTTTTTTTGCAAAGTGACCTTCCATGCTGACTCCATCTTCTTCCATTGCACGGACCACGAGAGGGTTAAGAGAGCCAGCTTCTATTCCAGCACTTTCTACTTCAAAACGGTCTCCTGCATATTTTGCAAGATAAGCTTGAGCTATTTGGCTACGCCCTGAATTGTGAATACAAATAAAAAGAACTTTCTTTTTATTCATGAAAGTCTCTGTTTTTAGAGGCTGAACCAGAAATGGTATTAAGATAGAGTCGTTCAACTTGGATACGCGCCCAATTTTCTTTTCTAAGAAACTTGAGGCTCGACTTTATGCTTGGATGGCTATAGAAACAATTAATTTCTATGCGTCTGTTAAGCTCTATCCAGCCATATTCAGCTACAAGGAATTCAACTATTTGTTGAAGTGTTACTCCGTGAAGAGGATTGTTTTGCTGGTTTTCCTTTTCCTCATTATTTTTCATAAAATATTACGGCATTCCTCCCGTTTTCTTTAGCTTGATATAGAGCTTGATCTGCTTCTTGCAATAACTCATTCATTGTTTTATCGATAGCAAAAAAGCTCCCTCCTATACTAATAGTTACTTTCATATTTTCCTTAAAAGTAAGCTTTGTAATAGCAATTCTAATGCGCTCAGCAAATGCAATTGTATTTTTTTTTGAATCTTCAATACAAAGAATAACAAATTCTTCTCCACCAAAGCGAGCCACAACATCTGAATCTCGACTTTCTTTTTTTATTGTTTGAGCAATATCTCTCAGTACTGTGTCGCCGACTAGATGCCCGAATGTATCGTTAACTGTTTTAAAATGGTCAATGTCGCACATAAGAATAGCAAAAGATCGACCTGATCTTTGTGCGATTGAAATTTCTCTTTCAAAAATAGCATTAAAAAAATGTCGGTTCTTTAATCCGGTAAGTTGGTCGTGTTGTGCAAAGTATTCAATTTTATCTCGTATATCATATTTTGCTATATATTGAACTATTAATAATGAAAGTATCCCAAAGACACTAATAATTGCAATTATATAGTATAGGGCAATATTAAATTGAGATTTAGTTTCAATGCTTAAAACGGTTTCATTTGTAATATCCCAGATGAATTCGCTTTGTTGAATGAGGGCTTTTGAGGACTCGTTCATATTTCTATAGTTTTGTATGTCATCTTTTAATATCAGCCAATTTTCATTCAGATAACCAAGTAAATTTGAAAAATCTATGTTTTTGTTGAACTTTATTAATCTTTTTTCATTTATAGAATGAACACGGATAAATAAATCGTCGATTGAATGTAGTAATGAGTCATCTGATTTATGAGCTAATTCAAGTTTAACAATTCGCTGAATTCCGCCACGAATTTTACCTGTTTCGTTAATAAGGGTAGAATATTTAGACATATCCAATGATATGAGTATTATTAATGTGAATGTGAGTGAAAATAGGAGAAGCACTACTGTAGCGAGTGTGATTATATTTCGGGATACCGTTTTTTTGTTCAAATCTTGCTCCTAAGATGGTATCGAATCAAAACTGATAATCTTAAATATAACTGATACAAAGACGTTTTGCATTGTATACAGGTTGTATTATTTCAAGAATATTGACTGTACATACGCACAATTGTACTCATTTTTTATTATCTGAATTGTTTTCCCTCCTCTTATTGCGAAATGTTCAATAACAAGTCAAACTACCATTTATAATAAAACAATGGTATATTTGGAGTAGCTTATCTTTTAGGATTTTCAAATGATATTTATGTCGGTGCTTTCAAAAATACTACCCATTATTTTTTTACTTTGTATTGGTGTTTTATTAAAACGCAGCGCCTTTATCTCAGAGTCAACCGTATTTGAAATAAAAAAACTAATAATCAACATTTCTTTACCTGCATTACTTTTTTTCTCATTCTTAAATACCGACTTTCACCCTGAATATCTCATTCTCATTGTAGTTATTTTTATTGTAAACATTTGTATGCTTTTTATTGGTATTTTTTTCAAATCCACTATAAAAGGTACTAACATATATTTCCCTCTTCTTTTTACTGGTTTTGAAATGGGAATGCTCGGCTTTTCGTTTTATGGAAGTGTTTTCGGAGTAGAAAACATAAGTTATATAGGCGTTCTTGACTTAGGACAAGAATTATTTGTGTGGTTTATTCTTTCCAGTATTTTACTCTCTTACCAAAAAGGGAGATCTGCTAGCTTATCTTCGAGCCTTAAAAGCTTTATTTCATCTCCGGTTATTCTTTCAATAACATGTGGAGTGGTATTAAATATTGTGGGGCTTAAAGCATTAATTCAAGAAAATACAGCTTTTTCGAGTATAACAACGACACTTACCTTGTTATCCCAATTAACTATTCCTTTAATTTTGCTTGTTATTGGGTATCAGCTTAATTTTCGTTTTTCAAAGATGCGTCTTCCACTCATAACAATTTCTATCAGATTAGTTTTTTTAATGCTCATCGCAATAGGTATTGATTTTTTTATCATTAAAAAACTACTGCATTTATCTCGAGAATTCTCTATTGCTTTGTATACGATGTTTATTCTTCCTCCTCCTTTTATCATTCCTTTATATATGACAGATGAAGAAACTTCCTTACATGAATATGTGGGGAACACCTTGTCGGTCGCAACTATAATAACCATCATCGGATTCGTTTTGATTGTCTTTGTGTCATCGATTGTTTAATAATATAAAAAAGATAAAAACTGAGGCAGAACGTCCTTGCCTGGAGAACGTCTGCCGCCGGAGCCCCCGGGCCGAAAAAATTATACAGGGGCGAGAGCTTCGTTAGATTTAAGCTGTAACTCATCTAGGATGACTGGGCTCAGCTCAGGGAGGTCGAGAAGTTCGTATGCATTTTCAACGTAGCGTTTCATGAGATTAAGAGCTCTACCCATGTATACACCATCTGCAATACGATCGTCGAAGGTATAGCGGAGTCTGAGTTTTTTGCGTATAACGGGTTGAAAATTTTCGTCAAAACAATGGTCGTCGCGAACCATTCCTACAGACAAAAAGACCGGACAGTTACCTCTTTCAAATAGATGATGATAGGGCGCATCTAAGCCAAAGGAGCCGACATTTGTTAAAAAAATACTTGACCACATGGGGTCGCTATCGGTCATAGAACGGGGCATCAAATTGCGTTGATCTAGCCAGTCCATGCTACGCACAAGGAGTTTAACGAGAAAATCGGGAAGTTTCATGATTGTGGTAACAACATCTTCATTCTCAGCGCCTTCTTCGGAAATTGCGTGTTTGATAGCTTTTCGCACTTTTTTTGCAGTAGTTATTAATGTTTCATAGGGACTAAAATCTATCTTTACATTGACCTCTTGTCCTGTGTCGCTGAGCTCTTTTTTTGCTACAAAATTAATGAGTATTTGGTTTCGCTGCCAGAAGCGGTAACCCGATATAAAGCGATTAAGCTTTGGTCTCATTGCGGTTGTACGAACAATAGCATTAATAACAACACCAAAGAGAGTCAGTATTTCGCGCTCTTTTATTAATTCGCGATTAACCGTTTTAATGAGAGCAAGCGTTTTAGTAACATCAAGATCTTGTTCATAGTAGATAACAGAGCCGCTTTTATTAGGCATTAGAAAAGGTAAAAACCGGGTAAAATCTGGCAAGTTACGAATAAGGGTAGCGTCAGAGCGGGTCTTCTTTAGCATGAGGGCCTCACGATGGAATAGATTGTAAAAAGTATTTTTGTAGAACTCATGATACCATAGAATTCGGATGTCTGGAACCTAGAATTATAATTAGAGGGCCTAGTCACTTGAGACAGAAGAATTGCTCTGTTTCTATAGCTTTCGCCCTTTATTTACATAAAAAATGTATATACTTTAGAATTAGAAGAGGAAGGTAATGAACAGTTTACTCAAGCGTTTCCATATTTTCTTTGAGGTTCTTAATAAAGATGGCTTCATTATTGCAGAAAATTCTGATTTTTGGTCACTTATTCAAAGTTCTCTGCCAACTGAAATAATCTATATCGCAGACGCCTTCCCTGAAATAATTGGATATGAAACTGAAATAAGCACGATGCTAAGAGAGGGCGCGGGTGAGATTCGAATCCCTGCTATTCTTAGAGGTAATGTTTTCATTAACCTGTATATTTCCACAAATCTGACAGATGAAATTAGTAAAGAGAGACCAGAGGTTCGGGGTATCGTTATAATAGAAGATGTTACAGAAGAAATGCGTGCTCAGCAAATACTTGTGCAAGGTAAAAATGAGATAACAATTCTTACACGACAAGTTGAAAAGAAAAATATTGAATTAAATGAAGCAAATATAAAAATGGATGAGCTAATGCAATTAGTTCGAAATCAGAATCATGAGCTCGATTTAAAAGTTA
Source organism: Treponemataceae bacterium (assembly GCA_035270545.1). Classification (GTDB taxonomy): domain Bacteria; phylum Spirochaetota; class Spirochaetia; order Treponematales; family Treponemataceae; genus Teretinema. Next base: position 8,433 of record DATFIA010000001.1, on the reverse strand, counting down.
AGTTTCGAACGAGAGAATTGCATGCTTCTCGCCTTTCGGTAATAACCACCCTTGCTCGAGTCGCCGAGTTTAGAGATGCCGATACAGGAGGTCATATTTATAGAATAGGCCGTTCCTGTGTTTTAATTGGGAAACAACTTTCTCTTTCCTCCGAAGAGTTAGAACGGTTGTATTATTCAAGCCTTCTTCATGATGTAGGGAAAATTGGAATTCCTGATTCGATTCTCCTTAAACAAGGCGCTTTAACTACTGCCGAGTGGGAAATAATGCGCACTCATACAACAATTGGAGCGAGTATTCTCGATAGAATGGATTTGAAGCTCTATGAAACAGCCCGAGACGTCGCTCTGTATCATCATGAGCGGTGGGATGGAAAAGGTTATCCCAAAGGCTTGTCTGGGGACCAAATTCCTCTTATGAGTCGCATCTGTTCAATTTCAGATGTTTTTGATGCCTTGCTATCAAAACGTTCTTACAAGGAATCTTGGTCCAATGCCGATGCTGTTGAGGTTATTCAAAAGGGGGCAGGGAAGGCTTTTGATCCAGCAGTAGTGGCAGCTTTTATGAATGTGCTGGATTCAATAATTAGCCTTCGTGCCAGTAGCTTTGAAGAAGCAGAGATGCTAGAAGTGGAGTTTTTATAAGGTGCAAACGACGGATAATAAAAAAGCGTATGAGCGCAGAATTATTTCGATCGTAAAATCGCACATTCTTATCTTTGGCACAGATGAATTATCCTTAAATCTTGGTTCTTTTTTAGAAGCTCAAGATCTCTTGTCTTTTAACAGTAACTCTCCTCGGCATATATTAAAGCGAGTTTTGTCAATTTTGCGGGCTAATCATCTAATGCTTGAAGAAGAATTATTAGTGAAAAAAAAAGAACGTTTTGAAGAGTTTTCTAAACTTGAAACGTATCTTTTATCTCTCCTTGAAGTAGCCAAAAGAGAATTAGCTCATACAAATATTGTCCCACAAACACTTGGCCTTTCTTTTTTACGCAAAGGATTTGGTCTCCCTTTGTTTGGTTATCATCGGCCAAAAAATATTCCAAAGATACAAGGACTTTTACTTTGTTATCAATCTATGGCCGCCGATGGAGTGGGGCGAATAGATTTTTTACTTTTGGATAGTTCTTCTAACATGCGATATAGAGATCTGGGAATTGAAATAGATTCAAATTGTGATTCGCTTCATTGTGTTATTGCGGACCAGACAGAGCTTAGCTTCCCTGGAACATTGATTCCAAAAGCTGCGTTTACAGGAAACAAGACAAGCCAATTCAATTTTGATACAAGGGTCGCAGTTCTTAGCGAGAAGAAAAAGAAGTATCGAATAAAAAATAAAATATTTAACCCTCTATATTATCAGTATCCATATTTCTTTATTGCCGATGATTTTCTCTCTTCTAATCTTACTAGATTTCTTTTAGATCTCTTTTTGGGTTCTTTTAGTTTTAGAGAACGGGAAGTTGAACCTTTGGTTTTAGAGATTATTCAAAGAGTGCTTTAAACGTGACACTTCTATTCTTAATCTTATCTTCTTCGGTAATTTCATTTTCTACCACAGGATCGCTTATACCTGCCCCACGGATGCGAGTATATTTAACAAGGGGAGCGTTTACCGAGGCAAAGAGAGCCATAGCTTTTTGAGCTCGCTCTTCACTTATAGAAATGCTTGATTCATCTTCTATTTGCCCAGCCGAATGACCTGTTATTTCTATTGTAGCAGTAAAACCTGCTTTTTGAGCCTTATCAATTATTGTAGAAACAAGCGTTCCTGCTTCACGAACCAAATCTTCCTGCCCCGTTCGAAGTTCCCCTGAATCCTGTTCAAAAAGAACCAAATATGTAGCAAGTTTTTTAGCCAAAGCAATAAGTTCTGCAGGTACAGTTCTTGGTGTTGTCGTTTCAAAAGCTGTTGAAATAAAGCCCTCTGTTTCTATATTGAATTTTTCAAGGTTAATTTCATATTCAAGAGCTAACTCTTCTATTGAAAGAGACCGAGGGTCGTGAAGAATTTTTAATTTTGTCTTAAATAAACCCTTTTCGACTGAGGCGACAATCATTCCAGGCTGAGCATCTAGAGCAGATACGAAGGCGGAGCGCTTGGCATTAGCTATTGCAAAGCGAACACCAAAAAACAAAGCAACAGCAAAAATAAGAGAAACAAAAATAATGGCATAGACAGGTTTTTGTTTAGCATTACCTAGTTCTTTGCTAACTAAACAAGGTTTTAATTCATTCTTTGCTTTTTCAAAAGGGCTTGTATCTCCTTTAAACTGTTCAAGGGGGGAAAAAAACTTAATATGTATAAATTCTAGCACATCTCGCATTATTGCTTTTAAGGAATTATCGGACATTCCTCGTACAATTACAGCAAGTGTTGCGCGAGGCCCTTCTTCGATGAGAAGAGAAAATTCTCCTGCAGAAATATTATTTACCTGTTCAGATTTTGATAACGATAAAGAGTCTTTTATATAATCTCGAACAGCAGTTAACATAGAGGCTACCATATCGTCATCTGCAGTTTTAGATTCTTCTCGAGATAAACTTGAAAGAAGGATTCCACTCTGTGTATGTATAAGAAAAACATGTTCTACTCTAAATTGTATCGTGTTTCTTAGAACTATTTCTATAAACGAAACACCCTCTTTCCATGATTGAAAACGCCAGGCAAAGCGGCGAAAAGAAAAAACCTGCTCGAGGCCAACATTCATATTTGTCATGGTATCAATAAGCAACTGATTTATAGCTCGCCTTATCGCTGCTCCAATGATTGGAAATAAGGCAGTTGATAAGGTGTCTGGATCTCTGTGTACCGAACTTTCTATTGCTCTTTCAGTTACCTCAACCATAGATTTTGAAATTTTTCGATTCTGAGCTTCACCAAATTGTACCGCTTCTGGTAAAATTTCTGCGATAGCTTTAGGGTTTAATGTAGAACCTTTTAACCGTTCGCGTAACTTTGTTATATGGTATTGCTCTTCAGGATCGAGCTCGCGCAGGAGATCTTTCGCTGGTTTTTTTTCAGACATCCGCATCATCCGTCATTTTTTTTGCAATATCTAAAAAAGCTTCTTCTACACCAATACCTGTTTTAGCGCTGGTATGAGATACAGGAATTCCTTCCAAAACGAAGGAATTATAATCTTTATCAGCGATATTCCATTGATTTGTAAGGTCTGCCTTATTTAATAGTAACGATGTTGGTAATTCTGGGAATAGTCTTTTCATTGTGTTCCAGGTCCCGGTGATGCTATCTAAGGTGTCTGGTCGAGTCCCATCGGCAACCATAATATAGCCTGAAAGTCCCCTAAGGTAGGTATCGGCAACAGACTCAAAGTCATCCTTGCCTTCAAGATCCCAAATCATCAAGGTTATTTCTAAGCCGTTTGAAAGTTTGAGTATCTTTTTATCAATTTTTACACCCACAGTAGATAAATACGTATCTGAAAATACGTTTAATACGTATTTTTTAATGAGACTGGTTTTTCCGACTCCAAATGAGCCTAAAAGACATATTTTCTTCTTTATCATACAACTCTCATAGGTTCTATAATAATACGCTCTAAACTTAAGGAAGTAAAGGTAAGTGTCTGTGAAACCCTCGTTAAGAAATTACCTTTTAGCTATCATTTCAATTTCAATCATTGCTCCAAGCGGTAATTCCTTTACCCCAATTGTTGTTCTTGCAGGAAAGGGATCGGTAAACTTTGTTTTATAAACCTCGTTCATTTCTGAAAAGTTTTTCATTTCGGTTAAAAAAACATTTACCTTAATAACATCATCAGAAGATAATCTCGCACTCGAAAGAACATTAAATAAGTTCTTAAACGATTGTTCTGTTTGTTCTTTAATATCTCCTTCGACTAATTTTCCAGTCTTTGAATCAATAGGTGTTTGACCAGAAAGATATACAAATCCATCAATCTCAATTGCATGAGAATAGGGTCCAATAGCGGCCGCTCCAGTTGCAATAATCGCTTTTCTTTTCATTTTATGCGCTCCTCAATATAACTAAAAATAATTTCTTTTAATTAAATTCAATTAATGTTTGATTTAAATTATACTCACCATTAAGGGTAAAAATTGCCTTTATGCTTGTATCAGAAAAAGCAGCGTGTAAATCCTCAAGACGAGATTCAACAGAAGAAGAATAAAACGCAGCTATTATACCTCATTTATTTTTCATTTTCTTTCTTAAATTGGCCTGTAATTTTTGCAAGAAATAATTGAAGTTCATAAATATTGTCCATCTCGATTACTCGTTTCAATTTATTGTATTCTTTACCTTGAATTACTGTAACAATTTTACTTTTATAAAATATTTGAGCCTTGCTGTCTTTAATTAGTTTAAAACTAAAAGGTTTTTCATCAAAAAGAATATTGCGTTGATCTTCCATATTTTCCTTTAGTTGAGGTTCAAGATTTTGATTGCAAAATAACAATCCCGTTATTGATTCCATGGTCTAATTTTTTTAGTCCCTTCTTTTTGTTCTTAATATTTTTGAATGATTTTTTGATATTCACCATTACTTCGAATTATCTTAAGACCTCGATTTATTTGTTCGAGATATTTCTGACTGTTTTTATTGTTTTTGGTGACCATTATACGAAAATCCTTATTGGGAAATAAATAGCTTTTATCTTTTAGCTCAATAATGGAGTTATCATTAAAGCTTCTTAGAAGTTCTTTTATTACGTATGTATCTTCAATTATAAAATCAATACGAAGAAATTGAAGCTTTTTCATTGATAGATCTATTGTTTCTGTTGTTTCGACTTCGATATTTAAATTGCGTAAAGGAATTATGAGCTCATCGCTTCCTGTCGTTATTCCAATTTTATAATCTTTAAAATATTCTATGTTTGTGATATTAGTTAAATTAATTTTTTTATTGGCAGAATTATAAATAATTGACGAGGTAGAATTAAATATAGGGTCAGAAAAAAAATATTTATTTTTACGAGTGTAGGTTAGCGTGTAAGGAAAAGTTGCTAATACATCCCCTTTTTCTACATAATTTACAGCTCTTAACCAGGGAACGTGAATGAGAGTAGGCTTTAATCCAACTGCATTGCATGCTGCAATAACAATTTCGGTTGCTAATCCTGTTTCGTCATGTGTCGTATATGGTTGCCACTCTCCAATAGCAAAAGTAATTTCTTGTGAAAAAGCACAAGAGAGATACAAAAGGAAAAAGGGAAGAAAAAAAACGTTCTTCATGAAACTTACCTCAAATTATTCATAGACTTAATTGTTACTATTCATTTTACCTAAAATATTTTAACCTATTCTGTGCGAAAAAAACACTGTTCAGAAAAATCTCTCCAAAAAAGTAAACGCAGCGATTTAATTCACTGCGCTTTATTCTTTGGGCTAAAAGTATATTATTGGATTCAAACTGTTCCAAATGCCGGCTTATTTGTTTAGTCCCTCGACACCCAAAACATGCCTTGTTTTGAGGAATGTTCCATTTCTTAACTCTTCAAAAGCTAGATTAAGCTCTTCTTTTGTGTTCATCACAATGGGGCCACCCCAGGATACGGTTTCATTAATCTTTTCGCCTTCGATGTACATGAATTTAGCATCCGTATCCGCATGGATTTCGATCTCGTCTCCCTGTGCGAAGAGAACCCCGTTCTTTAGATCCACTACCTCATCACCAATCCGAACCGATCCTCGGAAGATAAAAATAAAGGCGGTATCTTTTGGTTTACAAGTTTTGGTAAAAGCCTTGCCCTCATCCGCTTCAATAAAGTAAATCTGAGGCCTCACATAATCTGGTTTAATACCGCCTTCAACTCCTTTAAATTCTCCGGATATTACACGGACGTTTAAGCCATCTTCCTCATATACTGGTAATTGTTCTTTATTGAGTTCGTGGTATGCTGGTGCACTCATTTTATCTTTTTGCGGCATGTTGAGCCACAGTTGAAAGCCGATCATGTTATCCGATTTTTGCGGCATTTCCTGATGCATGATACCAGAGCCTGCTGTCATCCATTGAGTCCCACCTGGTAGAATTCTTCCTTTATTACCAATGCTATCTTCATGGTCAATTTCGCCTGCAAGCAGATAGGTTATTGTTTCAATTCCCCTATGAGGATGCATGGGGAATCCCGCAATGTAGTCCTCGTAGTTATTAGAGTCAAAAATATCCAACATAAGGAAGGGATCTAGCTTTTTGATCGTTTCTTGGTTCAGTACTCGAACTAAACTCACACCGGCACCATCAACTCCGTCAAAACCTCGTCTTATCTCCTCTACACATCGCTTCATTTTATACCCCCTAATAATATTGATATACGTATTTTGCTTGATTGAATAACCTATAGATAACAATTTCTAATAAATGGTTGTGAGATTTAATCTTTCATTAAATCTTTTAGCTCATTTGCAGTTGTTCTTATTTCATCTGGTAAATCGGGGTTTATTGTAATACTCTCATTTCCTATTAGTAACGAACAGAAATATAAGCCGTCAATTTCAATTACTTGATTTTCCAAGATGTGCCCGTTTAAAGACTCTTTCAATTTTTCAAGTGAAGTAAATATTGGAATAAACAAATTGCCATGTAATTCATAGTTTTGAATATTTAGTATATTTGTATCTTCATTTAATGGTTCCGCTAGAATTAGTATGATTTTATTCGAGAAGATATTTTGTATTTTTTTAAAAATGCTCATTTTTACCTCTGTTTTTAATTATAGTCACATTACATTGAAGGAATCTAGATAGAGATGTTTTCTTTTTTGCTTTCGCCCTTGTATTGATATTCATACGCGGGGGCTCCGCGCATAGTTCTTTCGCTTATCATATAATGTTCTGCCTCAATTTAAATGAATTTTTTAAAAGGGTTGATACGACTATAATCGATCCATAGTGCGCTATATGTTAGCTACCGAACATACAGGTCATTTTATATTTAGTATTATAAAGCCATGTTTTGTTTAGAGGAGTTTTTATGAATAAGAGAATTATAAGTATATTGTCTTTGATGCTTATCCTTGGCGCAGGTAGTCTTTTTGCGATTGGAATTGGAGCACAGGCTGGTTATGTTGCAGGGCCTAATTATTCAAATGGAGCATTAACATTTAAACTTGATTCAACTCCTTGGGTGTTCGCCTTGAATGTAGATGGTATGTCAAATCATTATCTTGGAATAGGGCTTACTGCCGACAGGTGGATTGCAAATAAAACAATAGAAAGACCCCTTGCGTATTACTATGGATGGGGACTTGCCGGTTCATTTGTTTCAGTTGATGATCAGTATACGAGTGTTTTCTTGGGAGCACGTGCGTTGATTGGAATTAATGCTTTTTTAGTAGATAAATTTCTTGAGTTATACGCTCAAGTAGCATGGCAGCCTGGTATTGTTATAAACCTTAATGGTAATAATGGAATGTATTTAGATGCTATCAGTTTTCCTGTAAACGTTGGTTTTAGATTTTGGATATAAGATAACTGATACACTAAAGCATCTATACCGAGGAGATTTGATTCTCCTCGGTATTTTTTTTACACACAAATACTTACGTATCTTGTAAATTGACCTTTTTTTACCTGACACTGATCGATAATTGTAAAACCTTCATGGAGTAATTCTTTATCCATATTTCCAAATGTAACAATTACCAGTTTATGTGCGATTCTTCGTGATGTTTTTATTATTTGTATTTGACTTTCTAATACGACCTTTGTAAAAAGACCATAAGGGATATCAACAATTGCAACATCAAAGTGTTCGGTAATATCATGCATGTCAGCATGTGTTATTAAATTTTCTATACCAAAAAAAGTTAAATTTTCTTTTGCCTTTTCCGCAATTTTCCAGTTTATTTCATATCCTTGTATATCTAGCCCCATAGAAACGGCTTCGATAATAACAGTTCCAATGCCGCAGCAAGGATCTATAATTTTGAAATGAGAGTTTTGTCCTACAGCGATATTTACCAGAGCTCGAGCAAGTTTTATGCCTAGTGAATGGCTATTTGTATTTGGTTTATAATCGTGATATTTCCAGCTAGTATCGTTTTTGCAGTATTCTCCAAAATACCATGTTTCTTTTATTTGTATTAATCCAAGAAATATATCTGGTTGATTAAAATCCATAGCGCCAATAATGCTATCTCTCAGGCTATTTATAGCATTATTCCAATCAGTAAATTTCATTTCAGTATTAATATTGAAATAGGTGTATTTATATTTTCGATAGGATACGCTATTGTTTTGTAATTTTTGGCATAATAATTCTAACGTCTGAGCAGTAAATAAAATTTTAAGTCGATGTTTAATAAAGGGACTTCGAGAAGGATCAATAAGTGTAGAAGAAAAAAAATAGTTATTTGAAATGTTTTTCCCAAAAATTTGTTTCATTTCAAAATAGCATAAAGATTCTTCAAAATCCTGGTATTTAACTATGTAAAGACA